>CAMPIH010000120.1 GCA_946886275.1 uncultured Sphingosinicella sp. | reverse complement strand
AATGAGCACAATCCTGATCGATCGCGTCTGCGAAATGGTGGCCGCCGGCGAGGTCAGCCGCGCTGGCCTTGCCCGAGCCGCCGGACTCCACCCGAACAGCCTGAGAAAGCTCGGCGATTCCGACTGGAACCCGACCGCGGAAACGCTTGTGAAGCTGGAGCGATTCCTCGCCAGCGGCTCGCGCGGAGTGATGGCGAGCGCCGAGCAGATCATCGACGAGGCCCGAAACGGCCGGATGTTCATCCTCGTCGACGACGAGGACCGCGAGAATGAAGGCGATCTCGTTATCCCGGCGCAGATGGCGACGCCCGACGCGATCAACTTCATGGCCCGTCACGGTCGCGGCCTGATCTGCCTGGCGATGACGAAGGAGCGGGTCGACCAGCTCGATCTGCCGTTGATGCCGAGGCGCAACGACAGCCGGCTCGAAACCGCCTTCACCATCTCGATCGAGGCGAAGGAAGGGGTCACGACGGGCATTTCCGCGGCGGACCGGGCGCGCACCATCTCGGTCGCGATCGACGCGTCCAAGGGGCGCGAGCATCTCGTTACCCCCGGTCACGTCTTCCCGCTCGTCGCCCGCGACGGCGGAGTCCTCGTCCGCGCCGGCCATACTGAAGCGGCCGTCGACGTCGCCAGGCTGGCCGGGCTGAACCCGTCCGGGGTGATCTGCGAAATCATGTCCGACGACGGCAGCATGGCGCGAATGGAGGATCTGTTCACCTTCGCCCAGCTCCATGGCCTGAGGATCGGCACGATCCGCGATCTCATCGCCTATCGGCTGAAGAAGGACCGGCTGGTCGAGCAGACCGCCGAAGCCCGGTTCGAGAGCCGGTGGGGCGGGAGCTGGACCGCCAAGACCTTCCTCAACAAGGCCTCGGGAACGGAACAGATCGCTTTGGTGAAGGGCCAGATCGATCCCGACAAGCCGACTTTGGTTCGGATGCACGCGCTCAGCATCTTCGCCGACGCCTTCGCCGAGGCCGGCGGACGCGGCGGTCTGCTCCAGGGCGCGATGAAGGCGATCGCCGACGAAGGCGCGGGAGTCATCGTCGTCATCAACCGGCCGATGCCCGACGCGATCAGCCAGTCGCTCAAGGTGAGATCTGGGGAAGCCACCCAGCGCGACTCCGAGCAGCTTCGCGATTATGGCGTCGGCGCCCAGATCCTCGCCGCGCTCGGAGTCCATGACATGGTCCTTCTCACCACCAGCCATCACACGCCGGTGGCGCTCGCCGGCTATGGACTGGCGATCGTCGGCGAGCGGCCGATCCCAAAGGTGGACGGCTGATGGCCCGAATCCTCATCGTCGAAGCGCGCTTCTACGCGCATCTCAACGACCTCCTGCTCGACGGCGCCCGAGCCGCGATCGAGGCGGCCGGCCATAGCCATGAGACTCTGACCGTCCCCGGCGCTCTCGAGATACCGGGAGCGATCGCGCTCGCCGCCGAAAGCGGCCGGTTCGACGCCTTCGTCGCCCTCGGAATCGTCATCCGCGGCGAGACCTATCATTTCGAGATCGTCGCCGGCGAGAGCGCCCGAGCGCTGATGGCGCTGACCCTGGACGGGCTGGCGATCGGCAACGGCATCCTCACGGTCGAGAACGAGGCCCAGGCCCTGACCCGAGCCAAACGCGAGGAAAAGGACAAGGGCGGCGAGGCGGCGAAGGCGGCGTTGGCGATGCTCGACCTGAAGTCGCGCTTCGCCCCCTGAACCGGAGAGAGCTGGACCTAGCCAGCATCCGCCAGAGGCGGATAATCGACATAGCCTTCCGGGCCCTGGCTGTACCAGGTCGCCATCTCGTCCGGGTTGAGTGGCGCATTCCTTCGCAACCGCTCGGGTAGATCGGGATTGGCGAGGAAGGTTCGGCCGAAGGCGATCGCGTCGGCCGCGCCGGAAGCGAGCGCCGACTGCGCCTGTTCGAGCCGGAAGTCCGAATTGAGCACCAGCGGGCCGGCGAACGCCTTCCGGATGAGCGGGTGGACCGGGTCGACGGCGGCCTTGCCGAAAGTGCCGTCAGGACCGGGTTCGCGAAGCTCGAGGAAGGCGATGCCGATCTCGTCGAGAGCCTCGGCCGCCGCCTGGAAGAGGAGATGTGGCTGGCTGTCGTCGACGCCCTGGGAATCGCCGTTGGGAGACAGCCGGACCGCGGTCCGGCCGGCGCCGACCGTCTCAGCCACGGTCCGGGTGACCTCGCGAAGCAGCCGCACCCGGTTGGCGATCGATCCGCCATAATCATCGTCGCGCAGATTCGACGAGTCGCGCAGGAATTGATCGATGAGATAGCCGTTGGCGGCGTGGATCTGAACTCCGTCGAAGCCGGCACGAAGCGCATTGGCGGCGGCGCGGGCATAGTCGCCGAGCAGAAGCGGGATCTCGTCGGCCCGGAGCGGTCGGGCTTCGGCATAAGGCTGCCGCCCTTCATAGGTATGGGCCTTGTGAGGCGCCGTCGTCGCCGAGGCCGAAACCGGCGGCTCGCCGCCCAGGAAGCTGGGATGGACGACCCGGCCCATGTGCCAGAGCTGGGCGAAGATCCGGCCGCCGGCCTCGTGGACCGCTTCGGTGACAGGCTTCCAGGCCTCGACCTGCGCCTCGCTCCACAGGCCCGGAGCGAAGGGCCAGCCGAGCCCCTGCCGGCTGATCCCGGTGGCTTCGCTGATGATCAGGCCGGCGCCGGCGCGCTGCGCGTAATAGGCCTTCATCAAGGGTGTCGGGACATGGTCCCTGGTGGCTCGGCCCCGGGTCAGCGGGGCCATCAGGATCCGGTTGGGCGCTTCGATGGCGCCGAGCTTGATCGGGTCGAACAGGGAGGGCATGGCGAGCTTTCTTCTGCTGCGGTGCGGAACTATGTAGGTTGCAAATCGAAATGCACCAGTCCTCGTCCAGCACCGCCCGCAAGGCCCAGCACCGTCATGCGTTCGCGGCCTTGATCCTGGCCAATCTCGTCCTTGCCGCGGGGCCGTGGATGGTTCGGCTTGCGGACGTCGGGCCAGTGGCGGCGGGGTTCTGGAGGCTCGCCTTGGCCATCCCCTTCCTGGCCTATATCGGCTTGAGGCAGAGCCGGGGCCAGGCCTTTCCCGGATGGACGATCATCGCCGCGGTCGCGGTCGGCGGCCTGTTCTTCGCCGCCGATCTGGCGGTCTGGCACGAAGGCATCCTCCTGACGAAGATGGCGAACGCGACCCTGTTCGGCAATTTCGCCAGCTTCCTGTTCGCGATCTACGGATTCTTCCTCCTTCGCCGGCTGCCGGGGCCGGTCCAGGCGCTCGCTCTCGCGCTCGCCGCCATCGGCACCGCGCTTCTGCTCGGAAGCAGCTTCGAGCTTTCGCCCGAGAATGTGACCGGCGATCTTCTCGCCCTCCTCGCCGGCGTCTTCTACACCTTCTACCTGATCGCCGTGGATCGCGCCCGACGGGTGATGGCGCCCTGGCCGGTGCTCGCCATCGCCACCGCGGCGGGGGCGCTTCCGATCCTCCTGGCCTCGATCGCGCTCGGCGAGCAGGTGATTCCGGGCGACTGGACGCCGCTCATCCTGCTTTCGATCAGCAGCCAGCTCATCGGCCAGGGTCTCCTCGTCTATGCGATGGGCCATTTGTCGCCGGTGCTGGTCGGATTGTGCTTCCTTACCCAGCCGGTAGCGGCGGCGGCGATAGGCTGGCTCGCTTATGACGAAAGGCTGTCGGTGGGCGACGGCGTCGGAGCGATGTTGATCTGCGTCGCCCTGGTCCTGATCCGGCTCCCGTCCTCCAGGGTTGAAACCAACCCGGCCGAGGCTCATTGAGCCGATATGGTCACTCCTGAAGAGATGAACCTTGACGAGCTTCGAGCGGCGCTTGCGCCCCTGCTCCCGGCCCATGCCGCTTTCGACGGCTGGACCGAGGAAGCGCTGGCGATGGCGGCGGAGGAGCTTGGGGTTCCGCCGGGCCGGGCGAGGCTCGCTTTCCCGGGCGGCGCGATCGAGATGGTCGACGCCTGGTTCGACTGGATCGACAAGGCGATGCTGATCGCCTTCCCGCCGGAGCGGATCGCCCAGATGAAGATCCGCGAACGGATCCGGGATCTCATCCTGTTTCGGTTCGAGACGATGCGGCCTCATCGCGAAGCTTTGCGGCGGGCGCTGGCGGTCCTGGCGATGCCACAGAACCTCGCTGCCGCCGCGCGGCTCGCCTGGCGGTCGGCCGACCGGATCTGGCGCCTCGCCGGCGACACCGCGACCGACTTCAACCATTATTCGAAGCGCGCGATCCTGGTCGGGGTCTATGGCTCGACGACCTTGGTCTTTCTCGACGACAATGACGAGGATCTGGCCGAGACTCGCGCCTTCCTCGGCCGACGCATCGACGACGTCATGCGGTTCGAGAAATTCAAGGCAAGCTGGCGAGGCACTCGCGAACGCCTTCCGTCGCTCAGCCGGTTCCTTGGGCGGCTCCGCTACCCCGTCGCCTGATTCTGTCGCTATTGATAATCACTCGCAGCACGGTTAGGCCTTTCTGAAGAGATCGCCAGCCGGAGCCGCCGTGAATCGCCAGTCCGCCCGCTTGCCGTACAGAAGCCTGCTTCTGCCGCTGCTTCTCCTGTTCAGCCTCGCCTGGCCGGCTTCGGCCCCGGCTCAAGCGCCGCAGGCGCCCCAGGCTTCGGTTCAGACGGTCTGGCGGCTGCTCGATTATGTCGCCGTCGACTATCCCGGAGCGATCCAGAACGGCCAGATCGTCAGCCAGCTCGAATATGACGAGATGATCGAATTCTCCTCGTCGATCCGGCAGCGGATGGCGAGCCTTCCGGCCCATCCCGACCGTGACCGGCTGATCGAGGGGGCGGCGAGCCTCGAGCGGCTGATCGCCGACAAGGCGGCGCCAGCCGAGGTGGGACGGGCCGCACGCGGCCTCGCCGGCGATCTGCTGACCGCCTTTCCGGTCCCGGTCGCGCCCCGTTCGGCCCCGGATCTTTCCGGCGCCGATGCCCTTTACGCCGAAAATTGTGCCTCCTGTCACGGCGCCACCGGCGCCGGCGACGGGCCGATGTCCCGAGGCATGGATCCGCCGCCGATCGACTTTACCGACCGCGCCCGAGCCCGCGAACGGAGCCTGTTCGCGCTCTACCAGGTGATCGAGCAGGGGCTCGAGGAGACGGCGATGCAGAGCTTCGCCCATCTCCCGACCGAGGATAAGTGGGCGCTCGCCTTTCGCGCCGGCGCCTTCGCTTTCCCACCGGAACTGGCCGACGAGGGAGAGCGACTGTGGAACTCCGATCCGGCGCTTCGCGCCCGGATCCCGGATCTGGAAACGCTGGTCAGCCTGACCCCGGGCGCCCTGGCGGCGCAGATCGGCGAGGAACGATCGGCGGCGGTGATGGCCTATCTGCGCTCCGACCCGCAGGCGCTCGCCCGGGCCCAAAGCAGCAGCACCCTCACCACCGCTCGTGACCTGCTCCGGCAGAGTCTCGAAGCCTATCGTCAGGGCGATCGCGACCGGTCCGAGGATCTCGCCCTTGCCGCCTATCTCGACGGGTTCGAGCCGGTCGAGGCGCTGCTCGGCGCGCGCGATTCGGGTCTCGTCGCCGAGGTCGAGCGGGCGATGGGCGAGCTTCGTGCAGCAATCGCCCGCGAGGCCCCCGCCGACGATGTCGCCGCCAGGATCGAACGCCTCGAAACCCTGTTCGGCCAGGCGGAGCAGGCGCTCGCGCCCGGCGCGGGGAGCGCCACTTCGACCTTCGTCGGCGCCTTCGCCATCCTTCTTCGGGAAGGGCTCGAGGCGCTTCTCATCGTCATTGCGATGATCACCTTCCTGGTCAGGGCGGAGCGACGGGACCTGCTCCGCTACGTCCATGGCGGCTGGATCGCCGCCCTGGTCGCCGGAATCGCCACCTGGTGGGCGGCGAGCGGCCTGATCACGATCAGCGGCGCCAGCCGGGAGGTGACCGAAGGCTTCGGTGCGCTGCTTGCGGCGGTCATCCTGCTTTTCGTCGGCATCTGGATGCACGGCAAATCGAACGCCGACGCCTGGCAGCTCTATGTCCGGGACAAGCTGGATCGTGCGCTCGGCGGCGGCTCGACCTGGTTCCTGTTCGGCCTGTCCTTCGTCGCCGTCTATCGCGAGGTGTTCGAGACGATCATCTTCTACGCCGCCTTGGGCGCTCAGGGGGACAGTCTGGCGATGGCCGGCGGAATCGCCGTCGCGGCGATCCTTCTGGCGCTGATCGCGTGGGCGATGCTTCGCTACAGCCGCCGGCTGCCGATCTCGAAATTCTTCCAGTACAGCGCCGCCCTCATCGCCGTCCTCGCGGTAGTCCTCGTCGGCAAGGGCGTTGCCGCCCTCCAGGAGGCTGGCCTGATCGGCGTGATCCCGCTCGCCGGCTTCCCCCGGATCGAATTGCTCGGCCTCTACCCGACCGTTCAGTCGCTGACCGCGCAGACGGTGACGATCTTGCTGCTCGCAGCCGGCTATTATCGGTCGGGCCGGATGGCGACCGCCACGGCCTGAGCTTTACCGCGCCGTCTGTTCGCATTATGTTCCGTGCGCCGCCGAGTCGCGGGCGGCAGCGACTTATCCACCGCAAAGTGAGTTGGGGCGGTGGCGGCGCGTGCGGGCGGCCTTGGCGGCCGGTTGCAACTTTCCTATGCGATGAGTTCCGATTTTTCCCGTGGCGAAGTGTTCGGAAGGAGGAGTGAAATGGCAGGTGTGAACAAGGTCATTCTGGTCGGCAATCTCGGTGACGATCCGGAGGTGCGCTCGCTCAACAATGGCGGCGAAGTCGTGAATCTGCGCGTCGCGACGTCGGAGACCTGGAAAGACAAGGAAGGCAATCGCCAGGAGCGGACCGAGTGGCACCGGGTCGTGATCTTCAACGAAAATCTCGGGCGGGTCGCCAAATCCTATCTGAAGAAGGGCTCCAAGGTGTACCTCGAGGGCCAGATCCAGACCCGCAAATGGCAGGATCAATCGGGCCAGGACAAATATTCCACCGAGGTCGTGCTTCAGCGCTTCCGCGGCGAGCTCGTCCTCCTCGACAGCCGCGGCGGTGGTGGCGGCGGCGGCGATTATGGCGACAGCCAGAGCGGCTCGAGCGATTTCGGCGGCGGCCAGCGCCAGCAATCCCG
>CAMPIH010000119.1 GCA_946886275.1 uncultured Sphingosinicella sp. | reverse complement strand
GCCAGTAGAGATGCTCGAGCGGCGCGAAAAGATGCTCCTCTATCGCCTCGATCTCCTCGGGTCGGAACTCAGCCAGCGCCTCTCCCTCCAGGGTCAGGCTTCCGAACGTCCCGTCGCGCTGGTGGCGGCCGGCGCGGCCGGCGATCTGGGCCATCTCCGCGGGGGTCAGCCGCCGGCGCCGGTGTCCGTCGAATTTGCCGAGGCCGGCGAAGGCGACATGGTCGACGTCCATGTTGAGGCCCATGCCGATCGCGTCGGTGGCGACGAGATAATCGACCTCACCGGCCTGGTACATGGCGACCTGGGCGTTGCGGGTCCGCGGCGAAAGCGCCCCCATGACGACCGCGGCGCCGCCGCGCATCCGCCGGAGCATCTCGGCGACCGCATAGACCTGCTCGGCCGAGAAGGCGACGATCGCCGACCTTGGCGGAAGCCGCGAGAGCTTGGCCGGGCCGGCATAGCTCAAGGTCGAGAAGCGCGGCCGGCCGACAATCTCGGCCTTTGGAAGGAGGTTGCGGATCATCGGCTTCAGGCTCTCCGAGCCGAGGATCATCGTCTCCTCGCGGCCGCGGGCATGAAGCATTCGATCGGTGAAGACGTGGCCGCGCTCCGGATCGGCGCCGAGCTGGGCCTCGTCGAGCGCGACGAAGGCGAAATCGCGGCCCATCGGCATGCTTTCGGCGGTGCACAGGAACCAGCGGGCATCGCGCGGGACGATCTTCTCCTCGCCGGTGACGAGGGCGACCTGGTTGGCGCCCTTCAGCTTCACCATCCGGTCGTAGACCTCGCGAGCGAGCAGCCGGAGCGGGAATCCGATCATCCCCGACGAGTGAGCGGCCATCCTCTCCACCGCGAGATGAGTCTTGCCGGTATTGGTCGGCCCGAGAATGGCCTTCAGCGGCGCTCGGACTAGGTCGCTCATCGCGGCTAGATCGGCTCGGCCGCAGCAAAGCGCAACCTTTTCCGTCGCTTGACTCGCCGGCTCCTTTCATCCCCGAAAGGCTGCGCTTCGTCGCAACAGCCGGAACCTCGACGAAACCGTAATTTGACTTTAACCTCTTTTCTTCACAACCCTGGGCATCTGCCGAGCGGGGTGCGCGGCGGGGGGTTAACAAGCGCGCAAGGGGGCTGGACCAGCCTTGTACCGATTCACCGACATGGGCGCAGGCCCCGGCAGCGGCACGGCCGCAATCGGCCTGGAACGGACGCTGCTGCGTTCGTCGCCGCGACCGGCCTTCGGCCAGAAGGTCGAGGATCTGCGCAGCCGTGCCGGCGAGCTCGACCTCGTCGTCGATCTCGGCCAGCGCATCGGCTCGGCCGAATGGTTCCGCGGCTTCGCTACCTGCGCCGCCCTTTGCTACGCCGCCTGGTCCTTTTTTCCGGGAATCGATCCGATCGCGGGCGCGTCTCCGGCCCCGTTCGCAGACGCCCAGTTCGAGGAATCACGAGCGCTCGCCATCGCTCCGCTCGCTCATGGCGCCGATACCGGCCGCCGAATGGCGCCGACCGACGCCGTCGAGCCGCTCCCCGAAACCCCCGAACGCCCGATCATCGATCTTCGCGCCACGCTCGGCCGAGGCGACGGCTTCGCCCGGGTGCTCGAACGCGCCGGAGTCGGCAGCGCCGAGGCCGACCGGGTCGCCACCCACGTCGGCGAAGCGGTTCCGATCACCGATCTTCGGCCTGGAACGGTCATCGATCTCACCTTGGGCCGAAGGCCGAACCGGCTGGTCGCCCGGCCGCTCGACAGCTTGAGCCTTCGCGCCCGCTTCGATCTTCGGATCGAGGTCGCCCGGGTCGACGGCCAGCTCCAGCTCACCCGGATCCCGATCGCGGTCGACGAGACTCCGCTTCGGGTCCAGGGCCGGGTCGGCGAAAGCCTCTATCGCTCCGCGCGCGCCGCCGGCGTGCCGGCGCGGATCGTCGAATCCTATATCCGCGCGCTTGCCGGCCAGGTCAGCATTCCGTCCGGCCTCAACTCGAGCGACCGTTTCGACATCATCATCGAGCATCGTCGGGCCGCGACCGGCGAGACCGAGACCGGAAAGCTGCTCTTTGCCGGCCTCGACCGGTCAGGAAGCCGCGACCTGCAGATGATGCAGTGGACGTCCGACGGCCGCTCGCAATGGTTCGAGGCTTCGGGCGTCGGCCGCGAGAGCGGCGGCATGCAGGCGCCGGTTCCCGGCCGGATCACCTCCAATTACGGCCTCAGGATGCATCCCATCCTGGGCTATTCGCGGATGCATCGCGGAATCGATTTCCGGGCCTCGCACGGAACGCCGATCGTCGCGACCACCGACGGCCGGGTCTCGCGCGCCGGCTGGGCCGGCGGCTATGGCCGCCAGGTCCGGATCGCCCATGCCGGCGGCCTTACGACCTCTTATTCCCACATGAGCCGGATCTCGGTCCGCTCGGGGCAGACGGTCAGGCGCGGGCAGGTCATCGGCCATGTCGGCTCGACCGGCCTCTCCACGGGCCCGCATCTCCACTACGAAGTCTATCGCAACGGCGCCCATGTGAACCCGCGTTCGGTCCGATTCACGACCCGCGCGCAATTGTCCGGCGGCGATCTCGCCAGCTTCCGAAGCCGGCTCCGAAGCCTCCTCGCGACTCCGGTCGGCGCGGCTCGGACCGAGCAGCAGGCCGCGGCGCCTGGCGAACCCTCCCGCACCGCGCCCTAGGCGTTCAAGTTCGCCCAGGATTGATTGGCGGCAATGGGGCTTGCGACCCATTGCGGACAGGGCATCAATTGCGGGTCAAACCGGTGAAACGTCGCTCGGGCGTCACCTCGGCCGGCCGCTATAGCCGGCGGCCTGTCGAAGTGCGTCGCCATCCATGACATAGCCATCGCTGACGACGGTGACGACCCGGCGGAGCGCGCCGAGTTCGCGGGACGGGTCGCCGTCGACCAGCACCATGTCGGCCTCCTTGCCAACCGCGATCGAACCGGTGCGACGGTCGGCGCCGACGACCCGGGCGGGGAGGATGGTGGCGCTTTGCAGAGCCTCGGCAGGGGTGAAGCCGGCCTGCTGGTAAATTTCCAGTTCGCGGATCAGCTCGATGCCGGAGCCGTCGGTGCCGGCAAGGATCGGCACGCCGGCACGATGCAGCCGGCCGACCAGCTCGACCATCTTCGCATAGCTCTGCCGGTAATCGTCGCGCGTATAGCCCTCGACGAGCGGATAGCCTCCGCTGGTGAACACGGCGCGTTCCAGCACCGGCGAGAGGATGCCCATATAGGGCGCGTAGGCCGGGTGCGGCTCGCCGCCGTCCTGGGTCAGGAAACTTTCGAAAATGACGATGGTCGGGTCGACGATCGTCCCTCGGCGGGCGAGGTCGGCGATGAATCCGCTCATCAACGGGCCGTCGAGATCGACATCCCTGAAAAGGCGCGCAGGTCCTTCCATCCGCTGCCGCGTGTTGGCCCGGTCGATGACGTCCGCAGGCATCGATTCCATGACGACGAAGTTGAGGTGAGTGAGCTCGTCATAGCCGGCGGCGACCGCCTCGCTGGGCTTCATTCTTGCGGGGACATGGCCGTGCACATGGAGGCCTAGCCGGTGCGCCTCGGCCGCCACCGGGGCGATCCAGCTCGGGTCCATGCTCGTGTAGAATTTGACCCCCCAAAGGCCGGCTTCCTTGATCCGCCGAACCACGGCAATCGCCTCGTCGACGCTGGTCACGACCTCGGCGCCCTGCGCCGCCAGCGGATCCCTCCTGTCGATGATCACCGAGATGAAGGGCTCACCCATCAGCAGCTCCCCGGCCGCCCTTCGCCTGGTCGCGTCGACGGCGCGGTCGAACGTCGTGCCCGGGCTTCGGAAGCTGGTCATTCCGCTGGCCATGTTCGCAAGCACGTCCCAGTCGCTTCCGATATGCATGTGGCTGTCCCAGATTCCGGGAACCAGCGTCTTGCCGCGGCCGTCGATCACCCGAGCGCCCGCCGGCGCCGGAATCGATCCGGCCGAGCCGATCGCGGCGATCCGCCCGTCCTGTGCAAGTACCGCCCGATCGGCGAGGAACTGCCCCCGGTCGGCGTCGAACAGCTGGACATTGTCGAACAAGATCGGCGCCCGAGCCGCCGGCGTCAGAAAGCGTTGCGCCACCGCTCTCACCTCTGCGGCGGTAGCCGCCTCCTGGGCATCGCGCAGCTGCCTCAATGCGCCCTCATGGCCCTCAGGCAGGGTGGAGATGTAGCCGATCTCGGCGAAATAGTTTCTGTTCTCGTCGAGCCAGACGGGGACCGGAGAGGGCGTCAGCCCTCGGATGAAGGCGAGTTGCACCCTCTTCGGTCCATCTGGGCCCTGGATGGTCAAGGTCTCGCCGAAGGTCATCCGTCCCCGGCCGCTCGGCAGGAAGTCGATGCCCGTCTCGCCTGCCCGGGCGAGCGCCTCGACCAGCGGCGCGTTGGCGATACTCACTCCGCCGGCCGGGATGTACCACCCGCCGGCGGGAGCCTCGCCGCTATCGGTTGCCGTCCTCCAGCTCGCTCGGCCGTTCTCCACCCGATAGAGTTCGGCCGCATCTCCGGACATGGTGACGCCGCGGACCTCGAGCGCCTGGATCGATCCGTCGGGCGCGAACCTGTTCACCTGATCCATCTCGGTGATCCAGCCGCGTAGCTCCTGCGACCAGCGATAGGCGGTTCGCCCGTCCGGCAGCTGCCAGCGCCACTGGTCGCCGTGCTTGCCCGCTTCCGAGACAACGACGTAATGGACCGCGTCGGCCGGAGGCTGGAGCAGCTGTTCCTTGGGAACCGGCGCGGAAGCCGTGGCCGGGTTCTGCGTGTCGTGCGCGAAGACGGCCATCGGGGCGGCGGCGGCAAGCAAGGTGGCAATCAGGATCCGGCGCACTTCTGTCCTCCTAAAATGGGTCTGCGAGGGGTGACATTCCCGAACGGCAAAGGCAATCGCCAGCTGCCGGCCTCCAACGCTTCGGCGAAATGACCACGGAGCTCGCTCAACGCCGCGCCGACGCGAGGCACCTTGCCACCCTGTGCGGGCGTTCGAACGGCCGGAAATATCGCCGCGTGCAGGTTATCCGCGACCGCGCTTTAGCGGGTTGCGATAACCGGATCGTCCTGGCGATCGAGACACTCCATCGCCCGGTCGAAATGGTCGCGCGGGCGCAGCGCCTCCGCCTCGGTTGCGAAGCCATGTTGCCCGAGCAGGTCAGCGATCTCTGCCACGAGCAGCGACATATCCACGCAGGCCCAATCGCCGCTCGAACGCTCCGCCTCCGTGACGACTTGAAGCGAAGCGGCCGCCTGGCCGTTGCGCACGTACAAGCGCGCCAGACGCGCATACCAGAACCTCGGCTGCTCCTCCGGAAACGCGCCCATCGGCCGTCGGGCCTGGGCCAGTCCCTGTCGGTACATGGCCGCGACCGCGGCGACCCGCGCTCGATCTCGGCCGGTGCGGACAGGCAAAGCCCTGATATCGGCGACGTTGACCAGCGCCGCCAACGTCTCGGGATTCGCCGGGCCGAGCGCCGCCAGCCGGATCCGGTAGGCTTCGTCCAGCGAGGCTTCCGCCTCGGCGGGCGGATCGTCGGGCGCGAGATCGACCATCGCCTGACCGAAGCTGTGCAGCGCTACCGCTACCAGGGGATGGTCTGGCCCGTAGGCCCGCCGATAGGCTTCGACCGACCGTCGCAAATAAGGAAGAGAGCTCGCCCTCAGCCCATCATCAGCTTCGGAACCGGTGCTCGGAATGAGACCCTCGGTATAGATCAGGACGCCGAACGACATCAGCAGATCGGCGGCCTCCGCGCTGCCGGTGCCGTGACGGCGGCTTGTGTCCTCGAGGAGCGTTTCGAACGCGCGCTGGCCGCCAGCAACGTCTCCTGAACGGACCCGTGCCATCGGACCCGCGACCAGAGCTTCCATGCGATCGGTGGAGAGGTGGTCCTTCGTCTCGTGCCTGGCTGGGGCATCGGCTTGCGCGGGGACGCCCGCGATCATCGATGGCCCCGGGTCGATCCATGCCAGGGAGGCAATGATGAGGAGCCAGTGAGTCATACAGAGGTGGCTTCGCACCCTATGAGCGATCGAGCAAGCACGCCCTACCGACGAGCAACAATGCCGCTACCTCGGAGGACATCCCCGCTAACGGGGATCACGTGGTCGATCGGCGGGGCTGACGCGCCGGACGCCTTCGCCGACACGGGAAATACGCTCCGCTGCGAAGCGTCAGCGGCCCTGGGCCCGCCAGCGCTTGACGATCCGGGCGACCATCGCTTCCTCGTCGCCGCTATGCTGCCACAGCTGCGAGAAGAGCGGATCGGACGAGGCCGGACGGCGATCGCGCTCGAGATCGTCGAAGGCGACCCGGATCGGGATCGACACGCCTTCGCCGCAGACGATGCATTCGCGGTTACGGAGCGCCGGGATGACGTCGAGGAAGCCGCGCGAGCCTTCCGGCATCGCGCTCTTCACGAACGCCTGGTCGCGATCGTTGTTGAGGCGCATCGAGATGATCGTTCCGCACTGCGAGAGGACGCCTTCGGCGAGGTCGGACGGCCGCTGGGTGATGAGCCCGAGCGAGACGCCATATTTACGGCCTTCCTTGGCGATCCGCTCGAGAATCTTGCGGACCGCCTGGCCGTTCGAGGTCTTGTCGGCCGGAACGTATCGATGCGCTTCCTCGCAGACGAGCAGGACCGGGCGCTGCACCTCGTTGCGCGACCAGATGGCGTAATCGAACACCAGCCGCGAAAGCACCGCGACGACGACCGAGACGATGTCGGAAGGCACGCCCGAAACGTCGATGATTGAGATCGGCTTGCCGTTGGCAGGGAGCCGGAAGATCTTGCTAATGAACGAGCCCATCTGGTCGGCGATCAGCATTCCGGAGAACATGAACTGGTAGCGCGGATCCGACTTGAGCTCGTCGATCTTGCTCTTGAGCCGCATGAACGGCGCGGTGTCGGTCGCCTTGTTGAGAAGCCCCATTTCCTGGGAGATGGCGTTGGTGAGGTCGGACAGCGCGTAGGGAATCGGCGAATCGACCGTGAGCTTGGTCAGGCCTTCGGCGGCGCGGTTCTTGGAGCGCGCCTGGAGAAGGCACTTGGCGAGGATGTCCATGTCGCACTGGCGGTCGGCGCCGGTGGTGGTGATGAACACCTCGCAATGCTCTTCGAAGTTCATCAGCCAGTAGGGCATGGCGAGATTGTCGACGTTGAACAGCTCGC
>CAMPIH010000118.1 GCA_946886275.1 uncultured Sphingosinicella sp. | reverse complement strand
AAGTTCGAGAACACGTCGGACGACAATGCCTACAAGGTGTCGGGAGGCCTTCACGGCGTCGGGGTCAGCGTCGTCAACGCCCTTTCCGAGGTGCTCGAGCTGACCGTCTGGCGCGACGGCAAGGAGCATTGGATGCGCTTCCGGCACGGCGATGCCGAAGCGCCGCTCAAAGTGGTCGGCGACGCACCGCCGGGGAAGAAGGGCACCAAGGTGACCTTCCTGCCCTCGCCCGAGACGTTCAAGATCACCGAGTTCGAGTTCGACAGGCTCGAGCATCGCTTCCGCGAGCTCGCCTTCCTCAACAGCGGAGTCCGGCTCGTCCTCACCGACGCTCGGCACGAGGAGGAAAAGAGCGTCGAGCTCTATTATGAGGGCGGAATCTCCGCCTTCGTTCGCTATCTCGACCGCGCCAAGACCGCGCTCATCCCGGATCCGATCTCGGTCACCGGCCAGCGTGACGAAATCGGCATCGAGGTCGCGCTCGAGTGGAACGACAGCTATTACGAGCAGGTCCTCTGCTTCACGAACAACATCCCGCAGCGTGACGGCGGCACCCATCTCGCCGCCTTCCGCGCGGCGCTGACCCGGACGCTCAACAATTATGCCGACAAATCGGGCATGATGAAGCGCGAGAAGGTCAGCCTGACCGGCGACGACATGCGCGAAGGCCTGACGGCGATCGTCTCGGTCAAGCTTCCCGATCCGAAATTCGGTTCGCAGACCAAGGACAAGCTGGTCAGCTCCGAAGTCCGCCAGCCGCTGGAAAGCCTGATGGCCGACAAGATGGCGGAATGGCTCGAGGAGAATCCCGGCCACGCCCGAACCATCATCCAGAAGATCATCGACGCCGCCGCCGCCCGCGAAGCGGCGCGCAAGGCGCGCGAGGCGAGCCGCAAGTCGGTCCTCGGAATCTCCTCGCTTCCGGGCAAGCTCGCCGATTGCCAGGAGAAGGATCCGGCCAAGTCGGAACTGTTCCTGGTCGAGGGCGACAGCGCCGGCGGATCGGCCAAGCAGGGCCGCAACCGCGAAGTCCAGGCGATCCTCCCGCTCAAGGGCAAGATCCTCAACGTCGAGCGGGCGCGGTTCGATCGGATGCTCGGCTCGAAGGAGGTCGGCACCCTGATCCAGGCGATGGGCACCGGAATCGGCCGGGACGACTTCAACATCGACAAGCTCAGGTACCACAAGATCATCATCATGACGGACGCCGACGTCGACGGCGCCCATATCCGGACCCTTTTGCTCACCTTCTTCTACCGGCAGATGCCGGAGATCATCGAGCGCGGCCACCTCTACATCGCCCAGCCGCCGCTCTACAAAGTCGCCAAGGGCCGGTCGGAAGTCTATCTCAAGGACAATAACGCCCTCGACGATTATCTGATCGACGCCGGGGTCAACGCGATGGTGCTCGAAACGGCCGAGGGGCCGCGCTCGGGCGACGATCTTCGCGCCCTTGCCGATCATGCCCGCCGGATGCGCTCGCTCATGGCCTATGTGCCGAAGCGCTATGATCCCGCGATCATCGAGGCGCTGGCGCTGTCCGGCGCGCTCGATCCGAAATTCGGTCCGCCCCAGCGCGCCGCCGCCGTCGAACGGGCCGCGGCCTGGCTCAATGCCGGCGACGAGGAAGGCCAGTGGACGGGCGAGCTCGGCGCCGACGGCGATTATGTCCTGCGAAGGCTGTGGCGCGGAGTCACCGACCATCACGTCATCGATCACAAGTTCATGGTCTCGGCCGAAGCGCGCAAGCTTCACGGCCTCGCGATCGGCGAGGCGTCGACCTATGCCGGCGCGTCGAGGCTCGTCTCGCTGAAGAGCTCGACCCAGGCCGCGGAAATGGTCGAGGCCGAGGATGAGAATGAGGAGGAAGGCGCGGTCCGCGAGCGCGCCCCGGACCCGCGCGGCAATCTCGTCACTCGGCCGACCCAGCTGCTCGAGGCGATCCTCGCCGCCGGCCGGAAGGGCCTTTCCGTCCAGCGCTACAAGGGGCTGGGCGAGATGAACGCGGATCAGCTGTGGGAGACGACCCTTGATCCGGCCAATCGCGCCTTGCTCCAGGTCGAGGTCGCCCAGGCCGACGTGGCCGACGAGATCTTCACCCGGCTGATGGGCGACGTGGTCGAGCCGCGCCGCGACTTCATCCAGGAAAATGCGCTCAACGTGGCGAATCTCGACGTCTGACGACGACGACGTCGCCTGATTCGGTCGGGCGATGGGGAGGTCGAATCGCCCGCTTCGTCCGCTTGCTGGTCTCTCGCTCGTGCGAACGGTCCTGGCTGGTGCCCAGCGCCGCGGTCGATCTGGGAACGAAGCTCACCTGGCGAAGCCGCCAGCGCCGATCGGGATGGCCCGGCCAGAGACTCTCCAGTTCGAGCTCCTCTTCGGCTCGTCCGCCGATGATCTCCGCATGGATATAGCGTCCCGTTTCGCGAAGGCGCACTTTCGACCCGGGATAGCGCGACTCGAGCGAAGCGATCAGAGTCCGCGCATCCTCCGCAATCTCGTTCTTGCCGACTTCACGCGGCGTTCCATCGACCAGCTCGGCGGTCGCCACGCGAAGGGAGGTGATCCCGTCCTTGAGGATGCTCGTCGAGATGAGCGCGGCCGCGGCTGCGTCGGCCCACCAATATCCGAGCCCGACGGCCGCGATTCCGACGACGCCGGCGAGTCCGGTCATCCAGTCCGCCTTCTGCATCATGGCGTCGGTGTCGAGTACCTCGTCCTGGAGGTTGCGGGCGATCGGCTGCTTGAGGTGGCCGAGGATCACGGGCGGGATCACCGAGTAGATCAGAGCCGCGATCATGACCCAGCCGAGCCAGACGTCCTGGCCGAACAGACGGATGGGCGCGATCGTCGGATGTTCGCTGGCGATCAGTGTCCTTGCCGAATCGTAGAGGAGGAAGGCACCCACCGCGGTCAGAGCGACCGCGGCGATGAGCGAGGCCAGGCTGTGGACTCGCAGATAGCCGAAGGCGAAGCGATCGGTCGGCGCCTTCTTCTCGTAATGATTGGCGACGAGGAAGGTGACCGCCGGGATGAGACTGAGAAGATCTTCGATCAGGGCCGTCTTCATCGCCTGGCTGGAGCCCATCGCAAGCCACATCACGACGCAGACCGAGCCCATCCAGAACAGGGTCCACCAGGCCAGGCGCTTCGCTCGCTCCAGACTGGCGCGGACGTGGGGCGGGAGATCGCCGTTCATCGCCGCGCTCCGGCGCCGGTCGCCTGTTCGTGAACGAGCCGGATCCAGCCATTCTCTCCATTTCGCGCCGCCACTCCGGTTACGATCGATTCCTCGCTGCCGGCCGGCTTCGCCAGCGTCGGAACGAAGGTGACCCGGTGGCTCCAGGGGGAGGAATAGTCGAACTCGCCGATGACGAGGTCGAACGTCCCCTTCTCGAGCCGTACCAGAAGCGCCTCGGTCGATCCCGTCTCCACGACCGGTGAGGCGCCGGTTGCCGCCGCGATCCGGCCGAGGTGAGCGCCGGCGGTGCTCCGGTCGCTGCCCGCGACCAGCCCGACCCGGAATTGCCGGCTCGAGCGGACCCGTTCCAGCGTGTCTTCGGGGTCCATCGGGACGCGGTCGCAGCCGGCGGCCAGCGCCAGCACGAACGCCAGCAGAAATCTTGAGCGGGATCGCCGACGAAAGGTCATGGCTTCCTCTTGAAGACGTGTCCTGGACTCGGACGAAGCGGTCGGCGGGCTTCGGCGCCAGAGCCTTTCCTGCTCAGGCGGATCCGCCGCGATGATTGCGACCCATGACGATCCAACGAAGATGAGGCGGCGGAGTTGCCGAACCTCGGCTGGCGAGAGGGCTGCCGGTCAGGCGGCGAGCCCGAAGCTGTCGGCACGGGCGAGGCGCCAGGCGGCGCTGTAGAAGTCCCGGTCGTGCGACTCGCTGAGCAACTCGCCGTCCTCCAGGAAGATGTGGAGCTGCGAGAACATCCTGATCTCGGTCAGGCTGACCCGCCGGACGAGATGATGAGGCCCGATCAGCCCGGGATGCTCGAGGCCCGCAGCCGCGACCATCTCCGACAGCGCGGCGAGCGTGTTGCGGTGGAAGTTGAACACCCGCTCCGCCTTGTCGGGAACGACCAGAGCGCGCTGGCGCATCGGATCCTGAGTGGCGACCCCGACCGGGCAACGATTGGTATGGCAGGACAGCGACTGGATGCAGCCGAGC
This sequence comes from uncultured Sphingosinicella sp., assembly GCA_946886275.1. The sequence continues at coordinate 3,019 of CAMPIH010000118.1, read as the reverse complement.
GCGAACATGAAGCCGCGGCCGGCATTGGTCCAGTCGGCGCCGAGGGCGAGGACGGCGGCGATGTCGAACGCGCTGACGATCTTCCCAGCGGCACCGATCCGGATCTCGGAACGAAGCCCTGCCCCGACCAGCGTGTTGTGGACGAAGAGCAGGCTCTCACGCATCGGCATTCCGAGATGGTCGGCGAATTCGAGCGGAGCGGCGCCGGTACCGCCCTCGGCGCCGTCGACGACAATATAATCGGGCCTGATCCCGGTTTCGCGCATCGCCTTGACCATCGCCATGAATTCCCACGGCTGGCCGACGCAGAGCTTGAACCCGATCGGCTTGCCTTTCGAAAGGCGCCGAAGCTGGGCGATGAAATGCATCAATTCGATCGGCGTCGAGAAGGCGCGGTGGCGCGCCGGCGAGAGGCAATCCTCGCCGACCGGAACGCCGCGGGTCATCGCGATCTCGGCGCTGACCTTCTCCGCCGGAAGGATCCCGCCATGGCCGGGTTTCGCCCCCTGGCTCAGCTTGATCTCGATCATCTTGACCTGCGGATCGGCGGCCTGCTCGGCGAAGCGGATCGGATCGAACATGCCGTCGGCTGTCCGGCATCCGAAATAGCCGCTGCCGATCTCCCAGATCAGATCGCCGCCATGCTCGCGATGATAGGGGCTGATGCTGCCTTCACCGGTATCGTGGGCGAAGCCTCCCATCCTGGCGCCCTTGTTCAGCGCCAGGATCGCATTGGCGCTCAGCGAGCCGAAGCTCATCGCCGAGATGTTGAAGATGGAGGCGAGATAAGGCTGGGCGCATTCGTCGCCCCCGATCCGCACCCGGAAGGTCGCCGGATCCGCGGGCGGCGCCGGGCGGGTGGAATGAGCGATGAACTCGTAGCCATTCTGATAGACGTCGACGAGGGTCCCGAACGCCCGGTCGCTGCTTTCATTCTTCGAGCGCGCATAGACGAGCGATCGCTGGCTCCTGGAAAAGGGCGTCTTCTCCTGGTCGCTCTCGATCAGATATTGTCGGATCTCCGGCCGGATCTCCTCGAAGAACCAGCGCAGGCGGCCGATGATCGGGTAGTTGCGGCGGACCGAATGAAGCGGCTGGCCAAGGTCGTAGAGGCCGATGACCGTCAGGCCCAGGCTGATGGCGAAGGTCGGGATCGCCCAGACGCCCGGGAGGTAATAGCCGGACACCGAAGCGATGATGATGGCGACGGCAAGGGCCGTGTAGCGGGTAAGGAACACACCGGATCTCGCGTGGGAAATGGGCCCGACGGACGCTTCAGGCCGCTTCTGGCGGCACAGGCCGAAGGGAATCGTGGAGGAACCGCTGCTGGAGCGGAAACCGGCTCGTTCGCGAGCCGGCGAAAGCGCCTAGGCCGACGTCGCGGCCCAGGCCCTCAGGCGTGCGGTGCCGCTCGCCACGGGAATCATGAACTGGAAAGAAGAGGAATGTTCACGCACCCGAGCGAGATGGCTGCGCCGGCAGCTTAATTCAAGCCGGCCACCCACCCGCAAAGCCGGCTTCGCTGCCGAAATTCCTATCTCTTGCCGTCTCCACCGGCGAATTGCCGACGCTCGGCGAGGCCGGCAAGCTCGACGAACTCGCGCCGCCAATAGCTGTCGGTCCGCGCCCGGGCGGCGAGCCGGCGCACGTCGGCGAAGCTGAAGCCGTTGAGGTTCGTGTCGCCACGGAGCAGCTGGCCGTAGGCGGCAACGGCGGCGATGAAGGCCGTGTCGCCGCTGGGCGCGGCGGCGGAGCGAAGCAGGCCGGCCTGGACCGGCTGCTCGATGAGCCGGGAGCGATCGTCTCCAGGCAGCTTGTAGCGAAGCCGCAGGTGGGCGAGCTCGCCATTGTTCGAGCCCTGTCCGGCGACTCTATTCGCCTCGTAGCGGCGCTCCGGCAGCCAGCCGCGATTGCCGACCGGCACGATTTCATAAAGTGCAGTGACCTGGTGCCCGGCACCGATATCGCCGGCATCGACGGCATCGTTCGCGAAATCCTGCTCGCGCAAGGCCCGGTTCTCGTAACCGATCAGTCGATATTCGCTGACATAGGCCGGGTTGAATTCGATCTGGATCTTCACGTCCTCGGCGATCGTGAACAGAGTCGACTGAAGCTCCTGCTCGAGCACCTTCTGGGCTTCGCGAGGGCTGTCGATATAGGCGTAATTGCCGTTCCCGTGGTCGGCGATCTGCTCCATCATCGCTTCGTTGTAATTGCCGCTGCCATAGCCGAGCGTCGTCAGGGTGATCCCCGCTTCCCGCTCGCGCTCCACCATCTCGACCAGGGTCTCGTTGTTGGTCACGCCGACGTTGAAATCGCCGTCGGTGGCGAGGACGACGCGATTGATTCCGCCATCGACCATGTTCTCGCGAGCGACCTGGTAGGCCAGTCGGATTCCTGCGGCGCCGGCAGTCGATCCGCCGGCGCTGAGCCGCTTCAGCGACTGGACGACCTCGTTTCGGCTCGACGTCGAGGGCAGGACCAGTCCGGCGGCGCCGGCATAGACGACGATCGCCACTCGGTCGCGACGATCGAGGCGGTCGGCGAGCAGTGCCAGCGAACATTGCACCAGCGGCAGCTTGTCCGGCGAGTTCATCGATCCCGACACATCGACGAGGAAGACGAGATTGGCCGGCGGCCGTCCTTCGCGCGGCGAATCATAGCCCCGAAGGCCAACTCGAAGCAGCCGGCTATTCTCATTCCACGGCGTCGTCGTCATGTCCGCGGTGACGCTGAACGGTCTCGAACGGTCTTCGGGCGCCGGATAATCGTAGCGGAAATAGTTGAGCATCTCCTCGGTTCTGACCGCAGCCTGCGGCGGCAGCGAACCCTGGTTCAGCATTCTCCTGACATTGGCGTAGCTGCCGGTATCGACATCGATCCCGAAGGTCGAAACGGGCGAGTCGGCAACCGCTTGAACCGCCGCCACTTCCTCGCCGGCATAACGTTCGCGGTCAGCCTGGGGGACCTGGATATAGGGCGTCGCCATCCGCGCCGTCGGCGCGACCGAATCCATGGA
>CAMPIH010000117.1 GCA_946886275.1 uncultured Sphingosinicella sp. | reverse complement strand
CCGTAGGTGATCGGGCCGCCGGCGAGCGTGTCGCGGGCGATGAGCGGCAACAGCGCCGAAGCGGCGCTGGCCCCGGTGCCGGTGACGAAGCCTCGAACCAGGGTGAAGTTGATCGCGGGGCTCATCGCCACGTAGCGGATGCCCGACAGGATCGCGTTTCCGAGCCGCTCGCGCGGGAGCAATCTCTTTTCCCGGTCCGGGCGCCACCGGCCGAGAACGAAGATGAGGCCGACATAGGAAAAAGCGTTGAACGCGAACGCCGCCGCCGCGCCGGCGAGCGCGACGATGATTCCGCCGATCGCCGGGCCGAAGCTCCGGGCGAGGTTGAAGCCCATGCTGTTGAGCGCGACCGCCGAAGGCACTTCCTCGCGAGGCACCATGGCGGCCACCGACGCCTGCCAGGCCGGCGCGTTGAGAGCGGCGCCGCAGCCGATCAGGAAGGTGAAGAGAAGCAGGAGCCACGGAGTCACGAGACCGAGAAAGGCGGCCGCCGCCAAAGCGCTGGAGACGAGGAGCATGAAGGCCTGGGCGGCCATCATCAGCGTTCGCCGATCGAAGGAGTCGGCCAGCGCTCCGGACACCATAGCGAGCAAAACGATCGGAAGGGTGATCGACGCCTGAACCAGAGTCACCATCTGCGGTGGCGCATCGAGCGTCACCATCATCCAGGCCGCGCCGACACCCTGGATCATTCCCCCGAAGCTGGAGGCGAGAGTCGCGATCCAGACCCAGAAGAACACCGAGTGACGGAATGGCGACAAGGCGCCCGCCGACGGCTGCGCGTTCGGTTCGCGATTCTCGCTCAAGCGCGTGTCAGCAGCATCTTCGAGAGCCTGCTCCTCGTCCGTTCAGCCGGTCCGGCCTGGTCACCGGCAAGGGTAGCAGGACTGCCGGGGCGGGGACAGGCAGCGTCCCCGGCCCGACAGGCCTCACCGGCAACAGGCCGGTGCACTCCGCGCCGCCTCAGCTCAGGCCTGAATCCCAGAGCCAGACGAACAAGGCGACCAGGCCGGCCAGGATGATGGCGACGATCGCATATTGCCGGGCGCCGAGCTCGAAATGGCGGCGATGATCGGCTCGGAACCGGGCGATCTTCGGCCTCAATTCGTCGACGGTGCTCAACAGCGCGGTGTCGAGCGGTGGTCCCTTCTTCAGATAGGCCAGGAGCTCTTGCCTCTCGGCCTCGGCGATATCGGGATAGCGGAGGAGAATATCCTTCATCTGCTCCAGCCGAGCGGGATCGGCCGCCGGGGAGCGTTTGAACATCGTATCGGACATTGAATTGATCCCATGAAACAGGTGCGCGCGGCGGCAGGCGCAAGCGCGCCTGTCGATCGCGACAGATCGGGGCTCGGCAAGGACGCCCCAAGCGGAGGATCAGGGGATCGGCGGCGCCCGGGCGGCCTGGGGCCGGCTTCCGGCCGGACGAAGGATCGGGAGCGATTCCGTCGCCCGCGAGAGGCCGGCGTGGGGAGCGAGCGCGAGGCGCCGGTCGGAGCGGTCAGACAGGACGTCATCGAGACTCGGTCCATCTCCTCCGTCGGCGCCCGAACGGGAAGTCTCATCCTGAAGCGGCGGCGAAGAGAAAACCGAGCTTCTGACCGGCTGGAGCGAGACGTCGACGGTGCCGGCGCTGAACGCCGAACCCGAAAGCTTCGACATCGGCGTGCCGACCGGAAGCAAGGCATGGGCGAAGATGGCGGCGAGAAGGAGCCAGACGGCGGCGATGAAAGGCCGCTGCTGCGCTTCGGGCGCTGTCGCTGACTGTTGCCGCTCCATGCTATGGATGTAGGACGAAGCCGGAAGAAGGCAAATCGGACCGCCTCGGATCAGGTGACGGGCCAGCCCGAACGATCCGAAGCCAGATGCAGCTTTTCTCGCGGTGCCGGTACCGGAAGGAGACTGAATGAAGCGGATCCTGGTGGCGACCGATTTCTCGACCCGGTCCGACCGCGCCCTTCGGCGAGCGGTCCTGGTCGCCCGAAGGGCGGAGGCCAGCCTCATCCTCGTCCACGTCGTCGACGGCGACCGAAGCGAACGGCTGGTTGCCAGCGAACGAAGGGAAGCGCTCTCGCTCCTCGCCGAGGCCGCCGACACGCTTTCCAGCTCGGACGGGATCGAGGCCGAGCCGATGGTCGTGGTGGACGACGTCCATTCCGGCATCCTCGACGCCGCCGACCGAAGCGGGGCGGGCCTCATCGTCCTCGGTCCGCATCGACGCCGAGCAAGGGACGTTTTCATCGGCACGATCGTCGACCGGGTGGTCCGGCGAAGCCGGCTTCCGCTGCTCGTCGCCGTGCAGCCGCCCGTTTCTCCCTACGAGCGGACATTGCTCGCCCTGGACTTCGATGCGGCTTCGAAATCGGCGGGCCAGGCCGCGGTGAAGATGGGGATCTTCGCCGACACCGATGTCGTCGTCATGCACGCCTTCGACACGCCGGCGGAAGGCATGTCGCGCCGGTCGCTTCAGGCCCGCGATGCGATCGAGGAATATGTCGCGACCGAACGGGCTCGCGCCGTCGAACGGCTGGACGAGCTCGTCCGCGAGCTCGGCCTTCCGCCGGGCGGCCGGCGGGTCGCGGCGATCAACGGGACCGAGGCCAGGACCATCCTCGAATCCGCGACCAGCGAGGACGCGCAATTGATCGTTCTCGGGACCAATCAGCGCAAGGGCTTCGAGCGCCTGCTCATCGGCAGCGTCACCGAAAGCCTCATCCGCGACGCCCATCGCGACGTGCTCATCATTCCGGTCGACGAGGCTGCATAAGGGGGCAGCCGGCCGAAGCTCAGCCGCCCGCCACCGGATAGCCGACGAAGATCTTGGGCTTGCTGAGCAGGACATGGGTGTTGATCCGGTCGGCACCGACTTCGGGCGCGGTCAGCCGCTCGCCGATCCGGGTCCACTCGCCGAGGTCGGCCACAAGCACCTTGAGCAGATAATCGAAGTCGCCGCTGACGTGCGAGGCCTCGACGATCTGGGGGATCGCCGCGACCGTTTCGTCGAACCTCGCCAGATCAAGCGCGCCGTGCGCCTTCAGCCTGACCTCGGCGAACAGGACGAGGCCGGCGTCGAGCCTGAGCGGATCGAGGCGGGCATGATAGCCCTGGATGATCCCCGACTCCTCGAGCCGGCGGACCCGCGCCAGGCAGGCGCTGGGCGAGAGCGCGACCCGCTCGGCGAGGGCCTGGTTGGTCAGCCGGCCGTCGGCCTGGAGATTGGCCAGAATCTTCCGGTCGATCCGGTCGAGGCGATATCCTGCGCTCATCGGGCCATTGAACCGCAGAATCTGCGGCCGCGGTCAAGACCTTCGAACGCACCTGCGGCGCGGTTCGAGCTATACAATCCGTAACGCCCTCCTCGCCGAGAAAGGGCCGAAACAGCAAGGTCATGGAGCAAGGATATGACACTCAGAGACAAGGTCGAGGCCTGGATCTTCGCGGCAATCATCATCATGGGCGTGCCGGCTCTCCTGTTCGCCAGCCGCCAGATCCCCGGCTAAGCTCAGCACCCCTTCCCGGCGGGCCGAGCGGGCGACGGCGGATCGCTCGCCGGGAAACTCTCCTCGATCGCCTCGTCGAGAAGAAGCTCGCGATGCTTTTCGCAGTCGCTCAAGGCGGGCGGGGGAGCGGCGTTATCCTTCCCGCCGGCCTGCTTCCTCGTCATCAACCTCTCCTTCACTTCCGAGAATCGCCGCTCCGGCGGGGTCATCGCCCGGCCGCAAATGCTCGCGCGCGATCGCCCGCTCGAACAACGGCCCGGGCCGGCAAATAGGTCCGGCCGCTTCCCCACTTTCGGAACCAACTCCCCTCCGCTTTGTTGAAGCCAATGCGGGCGTGCGTCCTGTTTGCCCGCTATTTTCAGCAATTTAACATATGAGGGGGCTCGCCCGCAGATGACAGGTTCGGAGTCGGACGGAGTGAAGCTCCTGATCGCGGTGGAACCCGATCCAGGCCGCTGGCCGCTCCAGGTCTCGCTCGCTCCGGCCCTGGCCGAACTCGGTCTCCAGGTCCTTCTGGTGTCGACGGGCATGGGCTTCAGCGAGCAGCAGCGTCAAGGCGCCGCGGCCCTTGCCGGAGTGACCCTGATCGAGCCGGGGATCGGCCTCGATCCGAGCGCCATGGATCCTGCCGGGATCAAGCGGGCCGGCCACCGGCTCGCCCGGCTCGCAAGCGAGCTCGGCGCCGATCTGGTCCAGGTCGACCAGCCCGCGCTCGCCGCCGAGGCGCCTTTCCCCTGCCCTGTCGTCGCGCTCCATCTCGGCTGCGCGGTCACCCGCTGGGAGACGGTCCATGGCGGTCCGCTGCCGGCCGCCTTCGCCTGGCGCGCCGAGATGATCAAGGCGGGGCTCGAATCTGCCGACGCCGTCATCTGTCCCAGTCTTGTCCATGCCGAGCGGGTGAAGTCCCGCTTCGGACTCGGCGACACGCCGCTCGTCGTCCATGCCGGCGGGGCGCCGGTCGAGGTGCGCGGCACCGCCCAGCATGATTATGTCCTCACCGCCGGCCGGTTGTGGGACCAGAGCAGCAACCTCGCCATTCTCGACGCCGCCGCGCGCCGGATCCCGGTGCCGGTGCGCGCCGCCGGGCCGGTTCGTAGCCCGAAGGGCGAAGAGGTGATGTTCGACAATCTTCATTGTCTCGGGAACCTGGGCGAAGAGGCCCTGGCGCGCTGGCTTTCCGCCCGTCCGGTGTTCGTGTCGACCGCGCTCTACGATCCGCTCGGCCTCTCCATCCTTCTTGCCGCCTCGGCCGGCTGCGCCCTGATCCTGTCGGACGTCCCCGATTTCCGCGAATATTGGGACGAGGTCGCGATCTTCGTCGAGCCGAATGACGAACGCGGCTTCAGCACGGCCATCGCCAATCTCGTCGGCGACGATTTCGAGCGGGCGGTGATCGGCCGGGCCGCGCGCGAGCGGGCGACGCGCCATTCACCCCGGGCGATGGCGGCGCAGATGGCCGCCGTCCATCGAAGCCTGCTCCCGGCGGTGAACCGGCCGGTGCTGGCGGCTCGGGCCGCTGCCTGAAAGGGCTGCGTGAAAGTCCGTGATTCGTCGCTAGGCGAGCGCGGCGCGCACTTTCGCGATGGCGGCGGAAATCCGGTTCGAGGCTTCGGTGAAGGTCGCGACATCGGCGTGATTGCGGTTTGCGCGCGCATCCTTCGCAGCTTCGACATAGCCTTCCAGATCGGCTTCGAGCGCGTCGATGACGATCTCGGCCTCGTCTTCGGTCAATTCGATCTTGAACGTCTTGGCCATCACCTTCCCTCATCGATGGAGCAGATCACCCGGGCAGGCACCGGGCTGTCCTGCCCCCGGATCGATGCCCTGCTGCCGGCCAGATGCTGGCTTTCCCCGGAGAATTCAACATCGGATGCGTCGATGTGAGTCTGGCCCCAAGCCTCGGACAATGTCCTTCTGTGTCGGCCCGACATGATCGAATCCTGTCTTCTGTTCGCCACGGTTGCAAAACGGACACTGATCCAGAGCGGCGATTGCGTCGATTCCAACGGTTTGCCATGACGAAGGCAAAACGGGGGAGATCGAGATGCGGCGGCGATGGATTGCATTGGCGTTCGTCGGCGCCGTGGCGGGCGGGATCTACGTGGCCAATGCGTCCTGGCTGGCGGACGCGCCCGACGGCGTGCCGGGCGTGCTGGCGCATCGCGGAGTCCACCAGACCTTCAGCCGCGAAGGGCTGACGAGGGACACGTGCACCGCGACGCGGATCGACCCGCCGACCAATTCCTATCTCGAAAACACGCTTCCATCGATGCGCGCGAGCTTCGCCGCCGGAGCAAGCGCGATCGAGGTCGACGTCCATCCCACGACCGACGGCGAATTCGCCGTGTTTCACGACTGGACGCTCGATTGCCGGACCAATGGAAGCGGAGTCAGTCGTAGGCAGACCATGGCCCATTTGCGGACTCTCGACGTCGGCTTCGGCTACACGGCCGATGGAGGAAGGACCTTCCCCTTCCGAGGCAAGGGGGTCGGGATGATGCCGACCCTTCACGAGGTCCTCTCCGCCTTTCCGGGCCGGACGATCCTCATCAACATCAAGAGCAGGGATCCGACGGAATCGGAGCGCCTGGTCGCCTATCTCCAGGCGCATGGCCATCCAACCGACCGCCGGCTGTGGGTCTGGGTAGCCGGTGCCGCGCATGACCGGCTGCGCGAGCTCGCACCGCAAGCGATCGTCGATTCGAAGCCGAGGGCCGAAAGATGCGCGAAGCAATATCTCGCTTTGGGCTGGTCGGGCCATGTCCCCGCCGCCTGCCGTGGAGCCAGCATCTACGTCCCCACCAATCTCAGATGGGCTTATTGGGGCTGGCCGAACCGCTTCCTCGACCGGATGGAGAAAGCGGGAGCCCAGGTCATTCTCGTCGGGCCTTATGGCGAGGGCGAGCCGGGCGTGTCGCACCCTTCCCAGCTCGACGCCGTCCCCGACGGATATGACGGCCTCATCATGACCGATCATATCGAGACGATCGGGCCCGAAGTACGCCGGCGGTGGCGAGCCAGTGCCCGCGCATCTTAAACGCGTCTTCACGACTGGAGGCGCAACTGGCCGGATGGCAGGAATCCAAGGCCTCTACTCGACCGGTTCGACGGCCCTCGGCCGGTCGCTTCTGGGCTTTGCCCTTGCTCCGTTGCTGAGCTGCCTGCTGGTGATGTCGGGGATCATGCTCTATTTTTTCGCGACGGCGCCCGTAAGCGGACCGGCGCCGACATGGGACGTCGTGGTGGGCGCCTTTCTCCTCGGCGTGGCGATCGGAACCCTGACCCTGGGCGGCCTGCTCAGTTATATCGGCATGGGCCTGATCGGCTTTCCGGCCTAGCTCATCCTGCGCTTCACCAACAATGAAAGCGGGATCGCCTACACCTTCATCGGCGCGATCGGCGGATGGTGGATCGGCCCCGCGCTGGGCGGGCGAAAATGGGAAGGCTTTCCGCTGGACCTGACCGGCGCCTTCGGCGGCGCGCTCGCCCTGTTCCTCTTCTGGCGTATCGCCCGCCGGCCCTGACAGAACCAGCGTGGCCATCAAGTCTCGTCTTCGTTCATCGCTCGTGAAGCATCGGCAATCGACAAAGGGCTGAAAAGGGAGGGTGCGATGATCGCGATCATGGTGGCGCTGCTGGCCGTGCAGCAAGCTCGGGGAGACGTCGACATTGCCCGGCCGGAAATCCGGGCCGCGGAAGCGCTCGCGCCGATCGAGGATGGCTTTCTGATCGATTTCGTC
>CAMPIH010000116.1 GCA_946886275.1 uncultured Sphingosinicella sp. | reverse complement strand
AGGCGGCCCACCCGTTCTTTTCCATCCAGGCCTGGCAGGCGCCCTTGGCGAGATCGCGGACCCGGCCGATATAGGCCTGGCGTTCGGCGACCGAGATGACGCCGCGGGCGTTGAGCAGGTTGAAGACGTGGCTCGCCTTGATCGCCTGCTCATAGGCCGGGATGGCGAGGCCGGCGGACAGGCAATTCTCGCATTCGGCGGCGGCCTTGCGGAACAGCTCGAACAGGCTGTCGGTGTCCGCCACCTCGAAATTCCAGGCCGACATCTGCCTTTCATTCTCGAGAAAGACGTCGCCGTAGGTGACTCCTTCATCGTTGAAATCGAGATCGAAGACGCTGTCCTTGTTCTGGATGTACATGGCCAGCCGCTCGAGGCCGTACGTGAGCTCGCCGGAGACGGGACGGCAGTCGAATCCGCCCATCTGCTGGAAATAGGTGAACTGGGTCACTTCCATGCCGTCGCACCAGACTTCCCAGCCAAGTCCCCAGGCACCGAGCGTCGGACTTTCCCAATCGTCCTCGACGAAGCGGATGTCGTGCCGGGTGAAATCGATTCCGATCGCGGCGAGGCTGCCGAGATAGAGCTGTTGGATGTCGATCGGGCTCGGCTTCAGGATCACCTGATATTGGTAATAATGCTGGAGTCGGTTCGGATTCTCGCCGTAGCGACCGTCGGTCGGGCGGCGGCAGGGCTGGACGAAGGCGGCCTTCCAGGGATCGGGGCCGAGCGCCCTCAGGGTCGTCGCCGGATGAAAGGTCCCGGCGCCCATTTCGAGATCATAAGGCTGAAGGATGACGCAGCCCTGGGCGCTCCAATAATCGTGGAGCGTCAGGATCAGCTTCTGGAAGGAAAGCGGCTGGTTGCCCAAGGATCGGCCTTCGCGGGTGCAACAAGGAGCATTCGCTTTGGCGGATGGGGGAACATGGGTCAAGGCGCCCTCCGGCCGAAGTCGCCCCAGTTCGCCTCGTCAAGGATTGTCATGTTTGCTTGACATCGATTCGCTCGACGGATAGTCAGGTTTTGCTGACACATCGTCAGCCTGGCCTGACAGGCTGGAGGAGCGGGGAATGTCGGACTCGTGAGAAATCGGCTTCGGGTGTTGCGCGCGGAGCGGGGCTGGAGCCAGGCCGAGCTTGGCGGCCGGCTCGGAGTCTCGCGCCAGGCGGTCAACGCGATCGAGACCGGCAAGCACGATCCAAGTCTGCCGCTCGCCTTCCGTCTGTCACGGCTGTTCGGTCTCAGCATCGAGGAGATTTTCGAAGATGAGCAGGGTGGGGAGAAGTGGCGTGTCTAGCCCGATGGGCTCCGGCGAGCAGCTGGACAGGCAGAGACGAGGTCGCAAGCGAGTCATCGTCGGCGGGATCGTCGCGATCGGCTTCTTCGGCGGCTTCATCGTCGGCTTCAACGAGGCGGAGAGTCTGTTCACCGGTCCGCGCATTTGGCCCGCGCCCTTCGCGATCGGGCTCAGCCTCGCCTATCTCGCGGCCATCATCGGCGGCGGGATCGCCTTGTCGCGCCAGACCGACGAGTTCGAGCAGCAGACGCAATATAAGGCGGTCGCCGTCGCGGCTGCCGCCTATCTGCTGATCTACCCGCCCTGGTTCCTGTTGTGGATGGCCGACCTGGTCCGCGAGCCGATGCACGGCATCCTGTTCCTGGCCTTCTGGGTCTCGCTCGCTCTGGCTTCCCTCTTTTACCGTTTCCGCTAAATATCTTATTGAGGAGATTGACGAATGAAGACGCTCATTGCGGCCGCTGCTCTGGCCCTTGCGCCGAGCGCCGCCGGTGCAAGCCAGGCGGGCCCCGCACAGGCTGCGGCCGAAGCGCCGGCGCAAGCCGCCGCGGCGGCTTCGCTGCCCGACGCCAACCCCGCCATGTGGGTCGTTCGCGACGAGGACACGATCGTCTATCTGTTCGGCACCTTCCACATGCTGGATGGGCGGCCCTGGTTCAACGACGAGGTCAAGGCGGCCTTCGATTCTTCGGACGAGCTGGTGCTCGAGGCGCTCCTCCCGGAAGACCTCGCCGAGATGCAGCCGCTGGTGATGCGCTACGCTGTCGATCCCAATGGCCGGAAGCTGTCGGAACGGCTGAGCCCGGAGCAGAATGAAGCGCTCGGCGAGGCGCTTTCGTCGATCGGAGTCCCGGCCGCCGCCTTCGATCCGCTCGAGCCCTGGTTCGTGTCGATGACCCTGGTCAACGCCGCCGCCCAGCGGCTCGGGGTCAGGCCTGAACATGGCCCCGAGGTGACCCTGTCGCGGGCCGCGCACGAGCGGCGGATGGACGTTGCGGAGCTCGAGGGAATCGAGTGGCAGCTGCGCCTGTTCGACGCGATGACCGAAGAGCAGCAGATCGTTCAGCTGACCCAGACGATCGAGCAGCTCGACCAGATGGACGAGGAGATGGCGCCGATGCTCGCCGCCTGGTCGGCCGGCGACGTCGACGGCCTCGTCGCAAGCATGCACAGCTCGATGGCCCAGTCGCCCGAGCTTCACCGCTGGCTGTTCACCCGGCGCAACGCGCGCTGGGCCAATATCATCAACGAGCGGATGAAGCGTCCCGGAACGGTCTTCATCGCGGTCGGCGCAGGCCATCTCGCCGGCCCGACCAGCGTCCAGACCCTGCTCGGCGCCTATGGGATCGAGGCCGACCGGGTCGAGCAGACCGAGCGGCTGGCGCAATCGGGTAGCTGAGCGGGGATCGAGGCTCGGCGCCCCCCGATCGCAGGAGGGGGAAAGGCACGAAGGGAGGGTCCGGCGAACCGCCGCGCGCGGTTTGCATTTCCCTCCTCCCTCCCTTATAGGCCGCCGCTTCCTGCCCATATTCATCCCTGGAGGCGTGGGCGGGAATTATCAAAGCAACCCGCATTTTGGAGACATGCAATGAGCGAACAGCTGACGCTGTCGGCCGAGACGCGCGAACGGGCTGGCAAGGGAGCCTCCCGTGCACTGCGCAATCAAGGCCGAGTCCCCGCCGTCATCTACGGCGAGAAGAAAGAACCCCTTTCGATCCACCTCGAGGAGAAGGCGCTGGTCAAGGCCTTGTCCACCGGCCACTTCATGAACTCGGTGGTGATGATCGACGCCGGCGGCGCGGCCACGCGCACCCTGCCGAAGGACGTCCAGTTCCACCCGGTGACGGATCGCCCGGTGCATGTCGATTTCCTGCGTATCGCCGAGCATGCGACGGTGACCGTCGCGGTCCCGATCCGCTTCGTCAATGACGAGGAATCGCGCGGCCTGAAGCGCGGCGGAGTCCTCAATTCCGTCCGCCACGAGCTCGAGCTGGTCTGCGACGCGGCCGAAATCCCCGAAGAGATCGTCATCGATCTCGCCGGGACCGACATCGGCGATTCGATCCACATCAGCCACGTCGCCTTGCCGAAGGGCACGAGCTCGGCGATCACCGACCGCGATTTCACCATCGCGACGATCGTCGCTCCGTCCGGAGTCAAGGCCGAGGCGGCCGAAGCTGCCGCGGCCGAAGCTGCGGCCGAAGCCGGCGAGGAAGAGCCCTCCGCCGAAGTGCCTCTGGTCGGCGAGGAAGAGGCCACCGAGTCCGAGGAAGGCTGATTGTCGCTCCGCTGGCTGGCCTCGCTCTTCACGCCTCGACGCGTGGAGATGCCCGGCCAGCCGGCGGACGCCCCGGAAGCCGAAGACTGGGGGGATTTCGCGCCCGTGCAGATCTGGGTCGGTCTCGGCAATCCCGGCGCGCAATATGCGATGCACCGGCACAATGTCGGCTTCATGGCCGCCGACGCCATCGCCGAGGTGCACGATTTCGAGCCGACCAAGAAGGCCTTCTCGGGATGGACCCGGCAGGGCCGGATCGGCGGCCAGCGGATCCTCATCCTCAAGCCCGCGACCTTCATGAACGAGAGCGGCCGATCTGTCCGCGCCGCGATGGACTTCTTCAAGAAGGCGGCCGGCGACGTGACGGTCTTCTACGACGAGCTCGATCTCGCCCCGTTCAAGGTGAAGGTGAAGTTCGGCGGCGGCACCGCCGGCCATAACGGGATCCGATCGATCGACGCCCATATCGGCGACGCCTTCCGCCGGGTCAGGATCGGGATCGGCCACCCCGGCCACAAGGACAAGGTGACGAAACACGTGCTCGGCAATTACGCCAAGGCGGAGACCGAGCAGCTCAGCGACCTGCTCGCGGCGATCGCCGCCGAAGCGGACTGGCTGGCCAAAGGCGACGACCCCCGCTTCATGAGCGACGTCGCATTGAGGATGAAGGACTGACGATCCGCCAGTGACAGGAGCCGCGAAACTGGCCTAGGCTGCCCGCGATCGAGCGGGAGACGGCCTATGTACCGCGCCATCCTGAGCTGCACTCTTGGAGCCATCATCTGCTTCTGCTGGGCGCCGGTGGCGAACGCTCAAAGCAGCGCGCCCGGCCAGATCGTCGAGATCAACGGACTTCAGCTCCATTACCAGGAACAAGGAAGCGGCGAGCCTCTCCTTCTGCTGCACGGCTTCGGCGCCTGCGGGGCCGATTGGGGCGCGATCGCCGACGAGCTCGCCCGGGATTATCGGGTGATCATCCCGGACCTGCGCGGCCATGGCTGGTCGACCAATCCCACCAACCGGTTCAGCATGCGCCAGTCGAGCGAGGATATCGCCGCCCTCCTCGATCATCTCGGCCTCGAGCAAGTGAAGGCGATGGGCATCAGCGCCGGCGGAATGAACCTCCTCCATCTCGCGAGTCGTGAGCCGGAGCGGATCGAAACCCTGGTGCTGATCGGCGCCTCGACTCACTATCCCGATCAGGCGCTCGGAATCCTTCGGCAAGTGACCTGGGAGAATCTGCCGCCCTTCCTCCAGAACATGTATCTGGAGTGCGCCAGCCGGGGCGACGCTCAGGCGCGCGAGCTGGTGAGGCAATTCAGAGCCCTGCCGGACCAGCAGGGCGACATGGCCTTCACCCCGGCGACGCTGCAGAGGATCCGCGCCCGCACCTTGATCGTCCATGGCGATCGCGACGAATTCTTCCCGGTCGCCATCCCCATGGGCATGTATCGCGCCATTCCCGAATCCCAATTGTGGATCGTCCCGGACGGTGACCATGTCCCCATTTTCGGCGACAGGACGGCGGAATTCCTGCGCATCGTCCGCGCCTTCCTTCGCGGGCCCGAGCAGGAGGCGCGATGATCATCCGCCCCTTCTGCGGGAGGGGCCACGGCGTCGCGCCGCCCTAATATCCGATCCCGTCGCCATCGGCAGCGCCGATCGGCATCCCCGGCGGGATCCGAGGCAGCCGGCGCTGGTCGCTGATCACCCGCTGAAGCGCGTCCTCGTCGGTGAGGAGCCGGCCGAGGCCCCGGCTCCAGTCGGAATGGACATTGTTGCCCGAGGGGCGGGCGAGATCGTCGGCTAGGCGCATTATCCGCTCGGACAGAGCGAGCGACAGGGTCGGCGAAAGCGCCGGATCGCGCTGCGTCCGGGCCAGCGCCAGCGCCGTCGTCGTGGCGATCCGGCGCTTCACCGCCGACGTCGAGGAATCGAGGCCGTGAAAGGCGAAGACGTTCTCGATCAGCCGCTCGAGCAGCTCGTGGGCAGCCGGGGACGAGGGTTCGGCCTGGTTCTGGAGCTCGAGCCGGTTGAGCCGCTCGGGAGCGAGAAGCTCGGCGAGGGTCACCATCGTGCCGACCTCGGTCGCGGCGAGCGGATCGAAGACCGGGCCGCCCGCGGTCGGGAAGATCTCGATGTCGGTCTGGCGATCGCCATTGCCGGACCAGCCGACGGAGAGCTGCGGAACGAGATCGGCGGGAACGGTGAGCGCCGCCGGGCTCAGCGTGTCGATGAGCGCGTCGATCGCCTGGCGCTGGGCCGCCGGCGCGGTCGCGATCGGCTGGCCGGTGCCGTCGCCGGCCACGGCGTAACGATAATCCACGCCGCCGACGAGCTTGGCCGCGGCCGCGACCTGATAGCGGTGGAGAAGCCAGATCGGGACGAAGGCGCGGCGGAGCCCGGACAGTGGCTCCCCTGCCCTGATCGCGTCGGGACCGAAGCGATCGACGGCGACGGCGCGAACCTCCATCATCCGCCTCAGCTCGGCGACCGGGTCGGCGAAATCGTCCCAAAGGCTGCCGACGGGATGGGCGGCATCGACCGGCCGGGCATCGTCGTCGCCGACGAACCGAAGCCCTTCCGCCATTCCCCGGGCCATGATCGGCCCGGCTTCCGAATCGGTGGCGGCGCCGTAGAGCCAGTCGATGGCGAAAAGGTCCCAGCGGCCGACTCCGACGCCATAGGCGTCGGAAAGATCGAGAGCGCCGTCGACGAGCCGAACCCGCGGCGCCGGATAATCCATCACCGAATAGCGGCCCTGGATGCTCGAGGCGAAATTGTGGGAGAGGCCGAGCGCGTGGCCGACCTCGTGCGCGGCGAGCTGCCTGATCCGGGCGAGCGCGGCGGCGACGGGATCGTTGGGCGCGCCGCTCGCCGTCAGGCCGGCGCCGACGAGCGCCTGGAAGATGAGCATGTCCTGGCGGACCCGGAGCGAACCGAGCAGCACCTGGCCCTTGATGATCTCGCCGGTCCGCGGGTCCTCGATGACCTGGCCGTAGGACCAGCCGCGGGTCGCGCGATTGACCCAGTTGACGACGTTGTAGCGTATGTCGAGCGGGTCCACCCCTTCGGGCAGCATCTCGACCCGGAAGGCGTCGATATAGCCGGCGGCCTCGAAGGCCTCGCGCCACCAGCTCGTCCCTTCGAACAAGGCGGTCCGGATCGGCTCGGGCGCCGCGGTGTCGATATAGAAGGTGATCGGATTGCGGACCCGCGAGCGCGAAGCGGCGGGATCGAGCTTCTCGAGCCGGAACCGGTTGGCGAGCTCGTAGACGACCGAGCTGCCGAGCGGCGCGGCGAAATCCACCACCTGCGATCCGAACGTGCCGGCGCGGGGATCGAAGCGGCGCGGCTGATAGCCGGCTTCGGGCAAAGCGATGAGCGAGTGGCGGACGATGAAGCTGGCATTGCCGTTGACCGGGACGATATTGCCCACTTCCGGCCCCGGCCTGGCGCTGGTGAAGGTGATACGCCCGCGAAGCTCGATGTTGCGCGGGAACACTCGGACGAAATTGGTGTCGGCGACGCTGAGCTCCGGGATCAGCCGGTAATCGCCATTGTCCTGCTCGCGAAGCGCGCGGGCGATGTCCATGTCGTCGCGGGTGAGAAGCCCGGCGACGTCGACGAGGAGGCGGCCGTCGGCGGTTTCGGCGGCGACGTCGCCCATCCAGATCGTCGAATAAGCGAAAGAGCGGCGGACTCCCTCCTG
>CAMPIH010000115.1 GCA_946886275.1 uncultured Sphingosinicella sp. | reverse complement strand
ATCGTTGATGTAATTGGCCGGGTCGGAGATCCGCTCCATCTCCTGGTCGAGCCAGTTGCCGCGGTTGGTCCGGCGAAGCCGATCGAGCATCTTCGGGAAGAGCTCGGCGAGGTGAGTGACGTCGCCGATCGCATAGTCGATCTGGCGTCGATCCAGCGGACGCCGGGCCCAATCGGTGAATCGCGCGCCCTTGTCGAGGCTTCGGCCAAGCAGGGCCTCGACGAGATTCTGGTAGCCGACCTGTTCGCCGAGCCCGAGCGCCATCGCCGCGATCTGGGTATCGAACAGGGGGTGGGGGGTCCCGCCCGACAGATTGAAGATGATCTCGATGTCCTGGCCGCCGGCGTGGAAGACCTTGAGCACATGCTCGTTGTTCACGAGCAGGTTGAGCAAGGGGGTAAGATCGATCCCGTCCGCCTTGGGGTCGATCGCCGCGGCCTCCTCGCCATTGGCCACCTGGAACAGGCAGACGTCAGGCCAGTAGGTATTCTCGCGCATGAACTCGGTATCGACCGCGACGAAGTCGGATCGGGCGAGGCGTTCACAGAGTTTTTCGAGGGACTCGGTGTCGGTGATCAGAGCGTGGATATGCATTTGGCGGCCCTCATAGAGCCTGATCGTTGGAGGTGGAAGCGCCCGTCCTTCGATCGCGGGCACGAGCCGGCCGCACCTGGCAGGAACGCGACGGGAATTTGGCTTTCGCGAGCGACTTGGCCCCCAATCGTCGAGGATCAAGGGGGCGTGACTGCTTGACAAAGCGGGCGGGCTGACGCGAAGCGCTCGCTCACCCTGTTCCCCAACTCAAAGTCCTGAAAGCGGTCCCACGATGCATGCCTATCGCACTCATAGCTGCGGAGAGCTCCGCGAGAGCCATGTCGGCGAAAGGGTCAAGCTCTCGGGTTGGATCCATCGCAAGCGCGATCACGGCAATCTGCTGTTCGTCGACCTCCGCGATCATTACGGGATCACCCAGATCGTCACCGACATCGCCGACGAGGCGTTCAGGCTTCTCGAAGGCCTTCGCGTCGAATCGGTCGTCACGGTCGAAGGCGAGATCGTTCGCCGGGCATCGGACGCGGTGAACGCGAACCTCGCCACCGGCCAGATCGAGCTTCACGCCGACGCCGTCGAGATTCAGTCGCAGGCTCAGGAACTGCCGCTGCCGGTGTTCGGCGACCAGGAATATCCGGAAGAGATCAGGCTCCGCTACCGCTACCTCGATCTGCGTCGGGAGCGGATCCACAACAACATCATCCTGCGTTCGAAGGTGATCAGCTCGATCCGGCGGCGGATGATCGACCAGGGCTTCACCGAGTTCCAGACGCCGATCCTGACCGCGTCCAGCCCGGAGGGAGCGCGCGACTATCTCGTTCCGAGCCGGGTCCATCCCGGCAAGTTCTACGCGCTCCCGCAGGCGCCGCAGATGTTCAAGCAGCTGATCATGGTGGCGGGGTTCGACCGCTATTTCCAGATCGCGCCCTGTTTCCGCGACGAGGACGCCCGTGCCGACCGCTCGCCGGGGGAATTCTACCAGCTCGATTTCGAGATGAGCTTCGTCACCCAGGACGACGTGTTCGCCGCGATCGAGCCGGTGCTGGCCGGCGTGTTCGAGGAATTCGCCAATGGCCGGAGCGTGACCCCGGCCGGCCAATTTCCCCGAATCCCCTACCGGGAAGCGATGCTGAAATACGGTTCGGACAAGCCCGACTTGCGCAATCCGATCCTGATCTCGGACGTGTCGGCGCATTTCCAGGGGTCCGGCTTCGGCCTCTTCTCCCGGATCGTGGAGGGCGGCGGCGCCGTGCGAGCCATTCCGGCGCCCGGCACCGCCGGCCACAGCCGCAAATTCTTCGACGACATGAACGACTGGGCCCGGAGCGAAGGCCATGCCGGCCTTGGCTACATCACCCAGAAGGGCGGTGAGCTTGGCGGTCCGATCGCCAAGAACCATGGCGAGGAAGCCACTCGCAAGCTGGTCGCGGAGCTCGGGCTCGGCCCTGACGACGGCATCTTCTTCGCGGCCGGAAAGCCGGACCAGGCGGCGAAGCTCGCCGGCGCCGCCCGAACCCGGATCGCCGAGCAGCTCGACCTCATCGATCGTGATCGGTTCGATTTCTGCTGGATCGTCGATTTCCCGATGTACGAATATGACGAGGAATCGAAGAAGGTCGACTTCAGCCACAATCCCTTCTCGATGCCGCAGGGAGGACTGGAGGCGCTGGAGTCGAAGGACCCGCTCGAAATCCTCGCCTTCCAGTACGACATCGTCTGCAACGGCGTGGAGCTTTCGTCCGGCGCGATCCGCAACCACCGGCCCGACATCATGTACAAGGCGTTCGAGATTGCCGGCTACAGCCAGCAGGACGTCGACACGAACTTTTCCGGGATGATCAACGCGTTCAAGTTCGGTGCTCCGCCGCACGGGGGATCGGCCCCCGGGATCGACCGGATCGTCATGCTCCTGGCGGACGAGCCGAACCTTCGCGAGGTGGTGCTGTTTCCGATGAACCAGCGGGCCGAGGACCTGATGATGGGCGCTCCGGGAGAGGTGACCGCGAAGCAGCTTCGCGAGCTTCATATCCGGCTGGTGCCCCCTTCCGGGACAGCCGCCAAGGATCCGGCGCGGAGCGTGGCGCCGGAATAGGTCCACTGCTAAGGCTTGCCGATGGCGATCGACCTTCGGCAATATGAGAGCGGCGCGCCCTTCGAGGGGGAATATAAGAAGACGCTCGCCGACCTGCAGGAGCGGGTCTCGCGCCTGTTCGTCAGCAACTTCGTCCACCGCCGCTCGGCGGTGATCGTCGTCGAAGGCTGGGATGCCTCGGGCAAGGGCGGAGCGATCCAGCGCCTCACGGCGGAATGCGATCCGCGCGGCTTCAAGGTATGGCCGATCGCCGCTCCCTCCGAGGAGGAGAAAGCGCGTCATTATCTATGGCGCTTCTGGCGGCGTCTGCCCAAGGCCGGAGAGATCGCGATCTTCGACCGGAGCTGGTACGGCCGGGTGCTCGTCGAGCGGGTCGAGGGCTTCGCCACCGAAGCCGAGTGGCGACGCGCCTATGACGAGATCAACGAGTTCGAAGCGCAGCTCGCTGCCGACGGCACAGCCATCGTCAAGCTCTTCTTCCACGTCACCGAAGCCGAACAATCGGCCCGGTTCCTCGCTCGCCTCGACCATCCCTGGAAGCGCTGGAAAGTGACTGCCGAGGACATTCGCAACCGCGGCCGCCGGAATGATTATTCCAGGGCGATCAAGGATATGTTCGACCAGACCGACACACGTTGGGCGCCATGGACTGCGATCGACGGCAACGACAAGAAGTCGGCGAGAATCGCGGCGCTCGGCGCGGTCGCCGACTCGCTCGAACGGGTTCTTCCGGCCGATCCTCCGCCTGTTCCTGCCGAGATGGAGCATTTCGCCCGCCTTCTTCGGGACGAGCAGGCAGGCCAGCGTCAGGCGTCCGATCCCGGATAAAGGATCCTGACGACCTCATATTCGCGATCGCCCGCCGGCAAGGAGACTCGCCGCAAATCGCCGACCGCGGCGCCGCGGACGGCTCGGGCGATCGGCGATTGCCAGCTTATTCGCCCTTGAGTCGCGTCCGCCTCGTCCTCGCCGACGAGCGTGAGAACGCGCTCGACATCATCCTCGTCGACGAGGGTGACGGTGGCCCCGAACCAGACCCGGTTCCGGTCCGGCTGAGCGGCGGGGTCGGTGACTTTCGCTGCCTTCATCCGGCGGGCGAGGAAGTTGATTCGTCGGTCGATCTCGCGCAGCCGGCGCCGGCCATATTGATAATCGGCATTTTCGGAGCGGTCGCCATTGGCGGCGGCCCAGGCGATCGTCTCGAGCAGCTTCGGCCGCTCGCCGCCGTAAAGAGCCTCATATTCCTCGCGAAGCCGACGATAGCCGGCCGGCGTGATGTAATTGGGTCGATCGCTCATCGAAGCGCTTATGCCAGCAGCCGGCCCATCGATCACGCGCCGCGTCGAGCCCGATCCGCGTTTGCGGGAACGCCCTCCGGAGACGGGCGCGGACCTCAGCTGGGCTGAGGCTCGCCGAGATAGTAAGAGAGGCGGTTCCCCTGCGGACTACGGGCCCGATCGGGATTGAGCAGATCGTAGACGACCGCATTTTCGAGCACGCGCTGGACATAGTTGCGGGTCTCGAAGAACGGGATCTCCTCGATCCAGTCGACCATGTTCACCGCCGAGGTTCGCGGATCGCCATTCGCGCGAAGCCATCGGTTCACGTTGCCCGGCCCGGCATTGTAGGCGGCGATGGCGAGCGGATAGCTTCCATCATATTGGCCGAGAAGCCGGGCGAAATAGGTCGATCCCAGGAGGACATTATATTCCGGATCGCGAGTGAGCCGTGACTGATCGTAACCGATGTCGAGCCGACCGGCGACTTCGCGCGCGGTGCCCGGCATCAGCTGCATGAGCCCGCGTGCGCCGGCTCGGCTCACCGCCTCGCGATCGAACAGGCTTTCCTGCCGGGCGATGGCGTGGGCCAGCGTCCAGTGACGCTGCTGCGCGGCGGGAACCCGAACCTCCGGGAAGCCCCACCTCTTATATTCCAGCGAGCCGTCGCTGCGCGCATTGCGGGCGACGAGGACGCCAAGATCGATCCGGCCGATCTCCCGTCCGAGCTCGACGGTGAGCAGCCGCTCATTGTCGGTCCGCGCCTGTTCGGCGAGCGCTCGGACGAAGTCGGTCTGGTCGCGCCAATTGCCGGTCTGGCCGAGATAGCGAACGGCGGTGACGATCGAACGGTTTCGAAACGCCTGCCGCTCGGCCGGCGTCGGCGCCACGGCGGTCGGCGCCGCCGGAGCGGGCAAGGCCCGGCCGAGCCGTTCCGCCGCCAATTGCCCGTAAAACTGGTCGTAATGCTGAGCGGCCTCGGTGAGGAAGGCCTGCGATCGCTCGGCCTGGCCGGCGCGATTCGCCGCCCGGGCCGCCCAGTAGAGCCCCTTGGTCCGGGTCTGGGGCGACTGGGCAGCGCGCGCATAGCGTTCGAACATGCCGACCGCATCGGCCGGTCGGGCGAGGCGGAGAAGCGCGGTCGTCCCGGCGAGCCAGGTGAGGTTGGTATATTCGTCGCGTTCGCCGAACGCCCGCTGGCTGACGTCGGTGCCGGCCGGGAAGATATCGTCGACCTGGGAAGCGATCTGAAAAGCGGTGCTCCACTGCCGGTCGGCGGCCGCCGCCCGCGCCATGGTCACCATCGATTCCATGAATTTCTCGGCATTGGCGGGATGGCTGGAGAGCCGTCTCGGCCGGGCGAGCCATTGGCGCGCGCCGCTTGGATCGCCGCTGTTGCGAAGCCAGTTGCCACGGTCGATCAGGAAGCCGGGATCGGACGCCCCGGCCGCTCCGACCGCCGCCGCGCGAGCGGCGGCATCGCCGGTGCGGGTCTGCATCGCAAGCCTCGCCTCGAACAGCGGCCGCTTTGCCGGCGAGCTCCACATCAGGCTTCGCTGGGCGCTTTGGGTGTCGCCGTTTCCGAGCAGCACGTCCATCCGCCGATCGTGATCCTGCGATGTCAGCGCTGATCCGAACGTGCTGATCAGCCTTTGCTCCGCCGTCTGCGGGAGAACGCCGCCGGTCCAGGCCGCACGGGCGGCGGCGGCGGCCTCACCGCTTCGGCCGGTCGCCAGCAGAGCGAAGGCATGTCCGGCGTGACCCGCAGGAGTCAGCGGCGGGAATTCGGTGAAGAAGCGGACGACCTCGGAAGCTGCCGCTCCGGCCTCGATCTGGCGCTCCGCCGTCCGGCGCATTGCCGTTTCGCCGGGCCAGCCGCGATGGCTGAGCAGGAACGAGGCATAAGCCGTGAACGGGAGATTGTCGGACTGGCGAAGGCTGTTCCAGCGGGCGATGCTGGTAGCGATCGCGTTCGCGGTCGGCGCGGTCTGAACGACCGCCGCCATGGGCGCCACGGCAGCCGGCGCGACCGGCGGTGGAACAGGTTTTGAAACCTGCAACTGACCGACCGTCGATCCGGCGATGGCGGCGGCCGAAGCCCCCAGGAGAAGAAACAGACCCGCTCGCTTGTGCATGCTGGACAGAATGACGCCCCTCTCCTTATCAGACCCTGAACATCCCTCGGATGCCCCGCATGCCCTATGCCATGCGTCGCCGCGAGGTGAAGGAGGCTATCATGTTCAGAGGGTCGATCCCGGCTCTGGTGACCCCATTTCGCGACGAAGCGTTCGCCGAGGACGATTATCGGGCCTTTGTCGAATGGCAAATTAGCGAAGGGAGTCATGGACTTGTACCCTGCGGTACAACCGGCGAATCAGCGACTCTCGATTCATCCGAGCATCGCCGGGTCATCCAGGCCTGTGTTTCGGCCGCCGCCGGCCGGGTGCCGGTCATCGCCGGCTGCGGATCCAACGCCACTGCCCACGCCATCGCCCTCAGCCGATCCGCCAAGGAGGCGGGGGCAGACGCCGTCCTCCACGTGCCGCCTTATTACAACCGGCCGAATCAGGAAGGCGTCTACGCCCATTTCGCCGCCATCGCCGACGCCGTCGATTTGCCGATCATCCTCTACAACGTGCCGGCCCGAACGGTCACCGACATCGCGGTCGAGACGATGGGCCGACTGAGCGAGCTCGCCAACATCGTCGCCGTAAAGGACGCCACCGGCAATCTGGCCCGTGTCTCGGCTCAGCGCGCCGCCTGCGGCGCCGGCTTCATCCAGCTTTCCGGCAATGACGACATGGCGCTTGGATTCAGCGCCATGGGCGGCAGCGGCTGCATCTCGGTCACCGCCAACGTCGCGCCGGGATTGTGCGCCCACTTCCAGGAGACGTGCCTGTCCGGCGATCATGCCCGTGCGCTCGAGCTGCAGGACCGGCTTTTCCCGCTTCACGCCGCCTTGTTCAGCGATGCGTCACCCGGGCCGGTCAAATATGCGCTCAGCCGTGTCCGTCCCGATTTCCCCCCAGACCTTCGCCTGCCGATGACCGCTCCGTCCGAAGCGAGCCGACGGGCCGTCGATTCAGCGCTCGCGCATGCCGGCCTGATCTGATGGTTCGCCCGCGCCGTCCCACGTTCGACAAGAAGAAAGTCGTCGCCGAGAACCGGCGCGCGCGGTTCGACTATGCGATCGACGAAGTGTTCGAGGCCGGAATCGTCCTCACCGGGACCGAGGTGAAGAGCCTTCGCTTCGGCGAGGGCTCGATCGCCGAGGCCTATGCCGAAGTGAAGGATGGAGAAGTCGTCCTGGTCAATTCCAACATCCCCGAATTCAGCCATGGCAATCGCTTCAATCACGAGCCGAAGCGGCCTCGGAAGCTTCTCCTCAACGCCCGCGAGA
>CAMPIH010000114.1 GCA_946886275.1 uncultured Sphingosinicella sp. | reverse complement strand
CCATCTTGCAGCCGTCATAGATGGACGCATGGCTGTCGATGTCGAGGACGACATAATCGCCCTTGCCGGCGATGGTCGAGATGATGCCGAGATTGGCCTGATAGCCGGTCGAGAAGACCATCGCATGGTCCATCCCGTAAAAGTCCTTGAGCGCCTGCTCGACCGCCTTGTGGCCGACATAGGTGCCGTTGAGCACCCGGCTGCCGGTGGTCCCGGAACCATATTCGTCGAGCGCCTTCTTGCCGGCCTCGATGACGTCCTCGTCGAACGTCATCCCCATGTAATTATAGGTTCCGAGGAGGATCGTCTCGCGGCCGTTGCAGATCGCCCGGGTCGGCGAAAGCACCTTCTCCATGACCAGCCCGAACGGATCCTTGACGCCGGTGTCGAGCAGGGCCTGGCGCTGGGCGATCAGCGGATCGAATTTCGAGAAGAGATCCGGTCCTGAAGGGGCCAGCGCCTTCTCGTCGGCGGGATTCATCGCGGTGTCGACGCCTTCGGTCATCACTCGGGCTTCTTCAGCCTGGCGACGGCGTCGACGAGCTGCCCGACCGTCTCGATCTCTGCCTGCATGTTCATCGTGATCAGGATGTCGAACTCGTCCTCGACATTGGCGACGAAGTCCATGACGACGAGGCTGTCCCATTCCAGATCGCCGGCGAAGGTGGTGCTTTCCTGAAGCTCCACGCCCTTCTTGTTGAAAGGTTCGATGAGCGCGGCGACGCGCGCGAAAGTCTGGTCCCGATCGGTCATTCTGCGCCCTTTAGATTTGGTAGTTGGACCTGCCAAGGAAATAGGGCCGAATGGGGGCGGGCGCTTGGCAAGTCCGGTCTCCTCATGCCAAGAAGCGTGGCAGGGAGAGCGGCATGGCGGAAATCGATCGCGACGGAGAGCCCAGCTACCCGCCCAATGCCATCCACATGATGCGCACGACCCAGCTCGCCCACATCCAGCTGTCGGCCATGGCCGATCACAAGGCGAGCATCCTGATGGGCGCCACCTTCGTCATCTTCACCATCACCATCGGCCAGGCGCGGGGCAGCGCCGCTCCACTGCCGCTTCTGATCCTCGGCGGCGCCGCCTTCTTCTCGGCGATCTGCGCGGTTCTCGCGATCGTTCCCGTCACCCGGCAACGGCGCCCGACCGGCCCGCTCAACGTCCTCTTCTTCGGCTCCTTCACCCAGCTCAGCGAGGAGGAGTTCACCAACCGGATCGTGTCGCAGCTTCGAAGCGACGACAGGATCTACCGGACCATGGCTCACGACATCTACCAGAACGGCATGGTGCTTCAGAACAAGAAGTACCGCCTGCTCGGCTTCGCCTACCGGATCTTCCTGGTCGGGCTGGTGGCGAGCTGCGTCGCCTTCGTCGTCCAATATTTCATTTGAGCCACCCCTGCTCGACATACCATGAGGCGGTCTGCTTGAGCCCGGTCGGGGTTCGGATCTGCGGTTGCCAGAGCGACGGCGGCGGCCGTCGGCGGGCGGTAACGACCCAGTCGGGATGGCAGAAATAGCGGACCCGGTCAGGGGTCAGCTTCGCTTTCCCCCGCCTGACCAGCTTCTCGATCCGGGAAGCGCCGTGCATGACGATCCTCGGCATCGCCAGAGTCGCCGCGCGCCTTCCGAAGATGCGGCCGAGGGTCCGGGCGAAATGGCGATGGTCCCAGCCGCTCTCGACGCCGTCGTCCGGCTCGTAGGTCTCCGAGACGCTCTCCGGATCGTCGACCAGCGCCAGGATCAGTCGGCACAGATCCTCGACATGGATGATCGAGAAACGGCCTTTGGGCGGAAGGGCGACGAAGCCCCGACGCGCCATCTTGAACAGCTCGAACGTCTCGCGGTCGCCGGGGCCGTAAACCGCTGGCGGGCGGACGATCGTCCATTCGAGGCCGGAAGCGGCGACGACCTTCTCGGAGCGCGACTTGGACCAGCCATAATCCGACAATCCGGGCTCCCGGGCGGCAAGCGACGAGATGTGGATGAATCTCTTCACGCCGGCCCGCCGGGCCGCATCGATCATCGCCGCCGTTCCGCCGACATTGACCGCCTCGAAACCGGCCCGATCGGGGGCGTTGATGAGACCGGCAATGTGGACGATGGCGTCGGCGCCGGTGCAGAGCTTGACGAGGCTGTCCTTGCGGTCGAGCGTCCCCTCGACCCATTCGAGCCCGGTCTCCGGCGGTCGCCAGCCGCGGGTGAGCGCACGAAGATCATGGCCCCTGTCGCGCGCGACCCGAATGAGGTGCGACCCGACGAAGCCGGTGCCGCCGGTTACGGCGAGCCGCTGGTGGCGACCGCGATTCATAGAGGCGACCAGTCGCCCTCCTCCTCCTCAGCCTCCTTGGCGGCAAGGCCGCCCAGTCGCTGAAGCAGAGCATCGAGCACCTTGTCGACCCCTTCTCCGGTGGCCCCTGAAACCGGGATCACGGTCGCGCCCGATTCCGACTGGAGCTCGGCAACGAGCGCCTCGGCAAGCTCGGAGTCGATCGTGTCGACCTTGTTGAGCGCGATCACCTCCGGCTTGTCGTCGAGCCCGGCGCCATAGACTTCCAGCTCGTCGCGAACCGTCCGGTAGGCGACGGCGACATCCTCGACATTGGCGTCGACGAGGTGGAGGAGCACCTTGGTCCGCTCGACATGGCCGAGGAAGCGGTCGCCAATGCCGGCGCCTTCGGCCGCGCCCTCGATCAGTCCGGGAATGTCGGCGAGAACGAAGTCGACTCCCTTGTGGCGGACGACTCCGAGCTTCGGGTGAAGGGTCGTGAACGGATAGTCGCCGACCTTCGCCTTGGCGTTGGAGACGGCATTGAGGAAGGTCGACTTGCCTGCATTGGGAAGCCCGACGAGACCGGCATCGGCAATCAGCTTCAGCCTCAGCCAGACCCACATCTCTTCGCCCGGCCAGCCGGTGCCGTGCTGTCGAGGGGCGCGATTGGTGGACGTCTTGTAGCTGGCATTGCCACGGCCACCGTCGCCGCCCTTCAGGAGCGTGACCCGCTGCCCGATCTCGGTCATGTCGAGAAGGACGTGCTCCTTGTCCTCGGACAGGATCTGGGTCCCGACCGGGACCCTGATGACGAGATCGTCGCCACCGGCGCCGGTCTGGTTGCGGCCGGCACCGCCCTTGCCGCGCGGCGCCCGGAAATGCTGAGTGTAGCGGAAATCGATGAGCGTATTGAGGCCCTCGACCGCTTCGAAGATGATGTCGCCGCCCTTGCCGCCGTCGCCGCCGTCGGGCCCGCCATATTCGATGAACTTTTCGCGGCGAAAGCTCACCGCGCCGGGGCCGCCGGCGCCGGAGCGGATGAAGATCTTGGCCTGGTCGAGGAAATGCATCGGCGCGATCTAGGGCCTGTGCTCACCAGCCACAATGGCCCTGACCGACTTACCGTCGGCGGATGACGTGGGCGAGCCGGCGATCAGGCCGTGTTCGGGCCGCCCGTCGTGCGCGCCGCGATGAGCTGCCGGCGAGCAACCTCTCTCGCTTTGTCGCGAGGCAGGCCCAGCGCCTCCGCCATGGGTCCTCCGAGCAGCGAATCCCCGATTGCGATGAGGACGAGCCAGAGGGTGGTTTCGTGCACCGGACGGTCCTCATAGCCTTCGACCAGCTGGTCGACCATCTGGTCGATCGACTTGAGGATCGGGTTGAGCGCGTCGCGATTGCCGGAAAGGATCATCCAGGCGGCGAGCGCTCCGGCGCCCTCCTTGCCGAAGGCATCGAAAGTCCCGTCGACGACGGCGATCGGATCGACCTCGCCGGCCCGACTCCTGAGCACCGCCTCACGGATCCCGGCGCAGACCCTGTCGCTGATCAAAGCGGCCAGCGCCGCCTGAAGTCCCGCGGCCGAACCGAAATGATGAAGCAGGTTGGCGTGGGTCTTGCCGATCTCCGCCGCCACCGCCTTCAGCGTCACCGCCTGCGGTCCCCGTTCGATGAGCAGCCGCCGCGCAGCCTCAAGCGCTGCCGCCTGGCTTTCCTGCGGCGTGAGACGCTCCCTGGTTGTTATTGACATTTGTGTTAGTATGCCCTATCCGCCCCGCAATAGACTGGAGATACACGCATGGGGCGCGCCGTCACACCCTCCGACTTGACGATCACTCCCCGGGATCTCCGTTTTGGCCGGAACTCCAAGCCTTCGCGCTGGTGGATGGACGGCGACGCCGTCGCCACCGCCTTCTACAATGCCTTGTCGGCCACTTTCCCGAAGGGCGAGGGCTTCTTCGTCGAGAGCGTCCGCAAGTTCCGCGAAGGCGCGCCTTCGAAGCTCGAAGCCGAGATCAAGGCGTTCGTCACCCAGGAGGTGATGCACAGCCGGGAGCATGTTCAGTTCAACAAAAGAGCGCTCGAGGCGGGCTACGACCTCCGGCCGCTCGAGGCACGCGTCGAATATCGGCTCGGGGTCACTCGGGCAAAGCCGCCGATCGTCAGCCTCGCCGCGACTATGTGCCTCGAGCATTTCACCGCGATCCTCGCCCACGAGCTTCTGAAGGATCCCCGTCATCTCGAGCGCGCCGACAAGGAGAGCGCCGATCTGTGGCGCTGGCACGCGATCGAGGAGATCGAGCATAAGGGCGTCGCCTACGACACCTGGCTTCACGCCACCCGCGCCTGGCCGCGCGGAAAGAGGTGGAAGGTCAAGGCGAAGGTGATGCTGTTCGTCACCCGCAACTTCATCGTCGACCGCACCCGCGGCACCCTGGAGCTGCTTCGCCAGGATGGGATCGAGGGTCCGCGGGCGTGGGCAAGGATGTTCTGGTTCGCCTGGGTAAGGCCGGGCATGCTCCGCCGGATCCTGGGCGCCTGGCTCGGCTTCTTCCTGCCGGGCTTCCATCCCTGGAAACATGACGACCGAGCGCTGATCGCGGCGAGCGAAAAGCGGCTGGGCGGCGGGGCGATCGCCTGAGCTCCTCCCCACGGCACCCGTGGGGAGGATCAGTCACGCCGCCATCGCGCAGGCCGGGTTCGACACCTGGTCCTGTCCCGCCTGGAGGTCGAGTTCGAACAGCTTGCAGGGCGTCTCGGCACCCCGGCCCGCGCTGTAGCGAAGAGCGGTGCCAGTCGAGCGGAAGCCGAGCTTCCTCAGCACCCGGCCGGAGGCGGGATTGTCGATGAAATGGCCCGCCCGGAGCCGGCGAAGCCTGAGCCCGCGCCGGGCGATGTCGACCACCGCTCTGCCCGCTTCGGTGGCATAGCCCCGGCCCCAGAACGGACGAGCGATCCAATAGCCGAATTCGAGGCCGTCCTCAGGCGAATGGCCGAAGCCGATGCAGCCGATCAGCCGCGGCGCGGCGTCGGTCCGCAAATTGATCAGCCAACGGGTGGCGAGCGGCCCATCGGGTTCGCGCTCGAGGAAGGCTTCGGCGTCGGCAAAGCTGTAGGGCCAGGGCGCATTGGCGAGATTGCAGACGATCCGCTCGTCGCAGATCGCCTGGAAGAGCGCCGGGGCGTCCTCCTTCCAGCCGGGCCGAAGCAACAGTCTTTCCGTTCGCGCGAACATGACTTTTCCCCTTCCACATCCGCCGCCGGCCTTGCCCCATATGAGCTTCGGTCCGGCGACACTTTCGTGAGGGAGAAAAGAAAAGGGAGAGGACCGGCGGCCCTCTCCCTCACTTGGTTCTCTACCGAGATCCTTGGGCCGCCCATCCCGGGCCAGCCCTTTCTCGGCTGACCCTATTCCGCTGCTGCTTCAATCTGCCACATGTCGATATGGACAAATTTGCGGCCGAGCTTCCCGTCGCGGAACGCAACTCGGCCGTCGGTAAGCGCAAAGAGGGTATGGTCCTTGCCCATGCCGACGCCGGAGCCCGGATAATATTTGGTGCCGCGCTGACGCACGATGATGTTGCCCGGGACGACGGCTTCGCCACCGAACTTCTTCACGCCGAGGCGCTTGCTCTGAGAGTCGCGGCCGTTGCGGGACGAGCCGCCTGCTTTCTTATGTGCCATGACGAAATACTACCTTCGAATCCTTAAGCGTTCTTATCAGCAGCCGGCTTCTTTGTCGAAGCCTTCTTCTTCGGCGCCGGCGAATCGGTCTGCTCGCTCGCCGTCGGTTCGGACTTGGCGGGGGCCTGGGCCTTCGCTTCGGTCTTCGCCGTTTCCTTCTTCGCCTTCTTCGGCGCCGGGCTGTCCGTCACCGGGCTTTCGGCGCCCTCGATCTTGGCCGGAGCCTGGGCCTTCGCCTTGGCCGGAGCCTCGGCCTTGGCCGGAGCCTGAGCAGCGGCCGGAGCCGCTTCGGCCTTCTTGGCAGGCGCCTTCTTTTCGGCCTTCTGGTCGCCGATCGCAGTGATCCGAAGGATAGTGTGCTGCTGGCGGTGGCCGCGCTTGCGCCGGTAATTGTGGCGGCGGCGCTTCTTGAAGACGACGACCTTGTCGCCTTTCGCCTGGGCGATGATCTCGGCCGAGACGGTCAGGCCGTCGGTCGACTTGAGGTCGCCGCCGTCGCCCGCGAGCAGGACGTCGTCCAGGGTCACCTTGTCGCCCGCCTCTCCGGCCAGCTTCTCGACGACGATCTTGTCTCCGGCGGCAACGCGATACTGCTTGCCGCCCGTGCGCACGATAGCGAACATGGGTCTGTCCAAACCTTCCAAATGCTTGACCGCGCGGGATGGCGCGAGGCCGGGCCCCACGCGGAAGGCCGGCTGCTACATAGGCGCGGGCCCGGTGTCAACCAAGAGGGCCGCTGAAATCCGCCTTCGACGGGCGGCTAGTGGCGCCGTTCGCGGCGCAGCCGGTAGCGGCCGTCGGCGAAGCCTTCGAAGATGCCGGAAATGGCGGGATGGTCGATCGGCTCGCCATCGTCGTCGGGGAGCAGATTCTGCTGGCTGACATAAGCGACGTAGGAGGATTCCGAATTCTCGGCGAGGAGATGATAGAAGGGCTGGTCCTTGGGCGGCCTGATGTCCTCGGGGATCGACTGGTACCATTCCTCGCTGTTGGCGAAGACAGGATCGACGTCGAAGACGACGCCGCGGAAATCGAACAGCCGGTGCCGGACCAGCTCGCCGACCGAGAATCGGGCATGGGCGATGGGCGGCGCCTTGAGAGCGCGTCCATCGGCGGCGGTGGCGGCGGCGATGTTGCGGCTTCGGTTCACGCCTCCTATGTAGGCGCCCCTGAGCAGGGCGACAAGCAAGGCTCGGTTCGCAAGGCGATCAGCGGCTTGGCAAGGCTCGGACCTTGAGCTAGAGCGCGCGGCTCATCGACCGGCCCCCGAATCCAGGGGGGCCTGCCATGCAGCGGAGAGGTGCCGGAGTGGTCGATCGGGGCGGTCTCGAAAACCGTTGAGCCCGCAAGGGTTCCGAGGGTTCGAATCCCTCCCTCTCCGCCAT
>CAMPIH010000113.1 GCA_946886275.1 uncultured Sphingosinicella sp. | reverse complement strand
TCGGCGCAGAGGTCACGAAGCTGCGCCATCGGCAGCTTTCGCCCGCCGACGTTCACCGCCCTCAACAAGGCAAGCATCCTGGTCATGGCGCACCTTGGAGCGTGGGCGGGGCCGGGTCCAGCGGGGTGGCGACGTTCGTCTCCCCCATCAGGCCTTGACGGCCCCCATCGTGCCAAGCCAGTAGCGCCCATGGAAATCGCAAGCGCCTTCCAGCGTCGGGGCCTCCTCTTCGTCCTTTCCAGCCCCAGCGGCGCGGGCAAGTCCACCATCGCGAGAATGCTCCTGGCCGAGGACGACGGAATCGCCATGTCGATTTCGGCGACGACCCGGCCGATCCGTTCCGGCGAGGAAGATGGCCGCGACTATCATTTCGTCAGCGAGGAACGGTTCGAGACGATGGTCGCCGAAGGCGCCTTCCTGGAGTGGGCCTATGTCTTCGGCCATCGCTACGGAACGCTGAAGAGCGAGGTGCTCAAGGTCATCGAAGGCGGCCGCGACGTCCTGCTCGACATCGACTGGCAGGGCACCCAGCAGCTCAAGCAGGTCGATCCCGACATCGTCCGGGTGTTCATCCTGCCGCCGTCGATGGTCGAGCTCGAGCGGCGGCTTCGCGCCCGTGGCACCGACAGCGAGGAGGTCATTCGGCGCCGGATGGAGCGGGCCGCGACCGAGATCAGCCACTGGGCCGAATATGATTATGTGCTGATCAACAACAATGCCGAGAAATGCCGCGAGCTGGTCCACAACATCCTCAAGGCCGAGCGGCTCAAGGCGACCCGCCGCGTCTTCCTCCACGATTTCGTCCGCGAGCTGATCGTCTAGGAACCTGGCTGAGCGGCCAGGGCTTTTGCCGTCTCGGCGCCTGCGCTAGACTGGTTGAAACAGGAGGGACTGGACATGCTTCGCGTGATCATCGGCTCTGCCGTCGCTTCGGTCGCGATGCTGATCCTCGGCTTCATCTTCTTCGCGAGCGGGCTTCAGAACCTGGCCAGCCGCAATCTCGCCGACGTCCCGGCGGGCGCGGTTCGCCAGACCTTGTCCGCTAACCTGCCCGCGACCGGCACCTATCTCGTCCCCAATCCCGAAGGTTCGGCCGCCCAGACGGTCATGTACGGCCAGGGGCCGATCGCGACGATCCATTACAACACCAACGGCTTCGCCGCCTCGGATCCCGGCCCCCTCGTCCTCGGTCTCGTCCTGAACTTCGTCGTCGCTCTGCTGATCGGCACCGCTTTGATCGGAATCGACCGCCGAGTGCCCGATTTCGGCTCTCGAGCCCGGGTTGCGGTGATGATCGCGGTCGCCGCCAGCGCCTTCACCCATCTCGGCGAGCCGATCTACTGGCACCATGACTGGCCGCATTTCCTCTATGTCTTCATCGCCGATTCGCTGGCCCTGGCCGCGGCGGGCGTCATCGTCGCCTGGTTCCTGCCCAGCTCCGATCGTCATGCTCCGGCCGAAGCGCCGACCGACGTCTAGCGGCTGCCGCCGTTCAGCCGGGTTCGCCTGACGGGAGCAAGCCGAGAAAGCGAGCGGCGGCCTCGAAATCGGCCCTTCGGCTGGCGAGCGCTTTCGTCGCCTCTTCGTCCTCGCCCCATTGTTCGGCCTGCCATTGCTCGTCGAGCGTGGCTGCGTCCCAGGCGGATTCCAGCCCGATCGCCTCTTCGGCGAGCGCCAGGGCGATGAGGAGAGAGCCCGAAACGGTGACGAGGGGGGAGAGGCCGGCCAGCTCGAACGGGGTTCGCGCCAGGACTGCCGAGCGGAGCCGATCGATCGTCGCGCTCGGCTGGGGGCGGTGGATGATCCCGGCGACGATCTCGAAGGCGACGTCGAAGCGGTGCCTCGCCCAGTCGAGGATCGGGTCCCAAAGGTCCGACTGCCGCCGGACGAGCGGCGCCGGCCCCTCCGCCCGATAGCAGAGCAGGTCGCTCTCGCCATAAACGGCGAGGCCGCGAGCGAATCGCTCCCGTTCGGGCGCGATCCGGTCGATCGCGGCATTGGCGAGGCCGGTCAGGGGCATCGACCGGGGGTCGATCTTCTCGCCTCGGGCGTTCCATTCCGCGACGATCGCCTCGGCGAGCCTTTCCGTCGGGACCGCGAGCGGCGCTCGTCCCGGAGTCCGCACCGGACGGCCGTCGAGCACGATTCCGAAGCCTTCAAGCGAAGGGAGGATGCCGGCGGACTGGTAGAAACGCTTCACGCGTCGGGCGGAGTCCGCCAGCGGCGGGCAAGATATTGAGGCCCGAGGATGCTGATCGCCAGGCCGAGCAAAGCGAGCGGGAAGCCGGCAATATGGCCGCCCTCGACGATCAGGTCGCTCTGCCAGAGCATGAGCGCGACCAGGACGAGGATCGTGCCCCCGATCCGGGTAAGGTTGAAGAGGATGAAGCGGTTGCGCCACATCGTCTCGTCGTCGGGATTGGTCATGCTGCTGCCTTCAGATGGTCGAACAGGTCGAGCGGATGGGCGCAGAGATGATGAGCGCCGGCGCGGATCAGCTCGTCCGCTCCATGATAGCCCCAGGTGGCCCCGATCGCCCTGACGCCGGCCGCTCGCGCCATCATCATGTCGAAGCTCGTGTCGCCGATCATCAAGCTGGCCTCGGCCTCGGCGCCGGCCTCGGTCAGTGCCTGCGCGATCATCGACGGATCGGGCTTGGACGGGTGACGGTCGGCGGTCTGAAGGGTAACGAAGCGGGCAAGCAGCCCGTGATGGTCGAGGCACAAGGCCAGCCCCCGATCGGACTTGCCGGTGGCGATCCCGAGAAGCCAGCCGTCCGCCTCGAGCCGATCGAGCAAATCGAGGATTCCGTCATAGAGCGGTTCGTCGGCGAGGCCGTCGGCCCGCATCGCCTGAAACGCCCTCTTATAGTCCTCGGCGAGCCCGAGGTGGACATCCGGCTGCGCGTCGGGAAGAATCGCGCGCATCGCCTCGACGAGGCTCAGGCCGACGACGCGTCGGGTCCGTTCGCGCGCCGGCGGCTCGAGGCCGGCGGCGCTGAAGCAGGCCTCCATCGCTCGGCAGATATTGTGCTGGCTGTCGACGAGGGTGCCGTCGCAATCGAAGATCGCAAGCCGGGTCATGGCGCAATCAAGGGCGCTCAGCCACGCCGCCGCGACCGGCGCTCGCCGCGACGTTCCTTGCGGCGGGACTTGGCGGCGGCCGAGACGGCCTTGCGCTTGCCCTCCGGCGTCTCCGAATATTTCACCTCGTCGAGAGGCAGATCGCCGAGCTCCAGGTCGAATCCGAGCGACGCCATCGTCTGAGCGAAATGGTCCGGAAGCTCGGCCATCACGTCGATCCGGCCGCCGTCGGGATGGTCGATCCGAAGACGCCTTGCGTGGAGATGGAGCTTGCGGCTGATCGCTCCCGTCAGGAACGCCTCCTGGCCGCCATATTTGCCGTCGCCGAGGACGGGGTGGCCGATCGCGGCCATGTGGACCCGAAGCTGATGGGTCCGGCCGGTATGAGGCTGGAGCTCGACCCAGGCCGCGCGATTGCCGGCGCGCTCGATGACCCGGTAGCGGGTCTTGGCGGGCAGGCCGTTCTCCTCGTCGATATGCATCTTCTCGCCGCCGGTGCCCGGTTGCTTCGCGACCGGGAGCTCGATCAAGCCGTCCTCGACCGAGGGGACTCCGATCACCACCGCCCAATAGACCTTTCGAGCCGTCCGCCCCGAAAAGGCCTT
The DNA here is from genome assembly GCA_946886275.1 of uncultured Sphingosinicella sp. The sequence goes on along the minus strand of CAMPIH010000113.1, from coordinate 3,925 downwards.
GGAGAAGAAGGCGGCGGCGCGCGGCGTCCGGGCGAGCAGAAGCGCGCCGGACGTGTCCTTGTCGAGCCGATGGACCAGCTTCGGCCGGGGCGCGCCCTCGGCGACCAGCCCGTCGAGCAGCCGATCGAGATGGTTGGCAGTCTTCGTCCCGCCCTGGGTGGCCAGCCCCGGAGGCTTGTTGACGACGATCGCCGCCGGATCCTCCTCGATGACGAGGCTTCGAACGAAATCCACCTCGTCCTCGCTGAGGATCTCGCGCTTCGGCTGGGGCTTGGCTGCCGGCGCCTCTTCCGTCTGCGGCGGCACCCGAACGCTCTGCCCCGCTTCGACCCGATCGCCGGGCGCGGCGCGCTTGCCGTCGAGGCGAAGCTGACCGGTTCGGGCCCAGCGGGACACCTGGCCGAAGGTCACGTCCGGAAGATTGCGCCGGAACCAGCGGTCGAGCCGGATACCGTCATCCTCCTCGGTGACAGTGAATGTTCGGACCTGCTCGCTCATGTCGCCGCCCGGACCAGCCAGAGGCCGGCGAACAGCAGGGCAAGAGCGCCGAGCACCGAGGCGAGGACGTAGATCAAGGCGATTCCGAACTCGCCGTTCTGGACCATGAAAGCGGTCTCGGCGCTGAAGGCGGAGAAGGTGGTGAAGCCGCCGAGCAGACCGACCCCGAGGAACAGCCGCCACGGCTCGCCCTCGGCGCCCCGGCTCAGGAGAAAGCCCAGCAGGAGCCCGGCGAAGAGGCCGCCGGTCAGGTTGACGATGAAGGTGCCCCACGGGAATTCCTCGCCGAGCCGGGGCGCCGCGAGGCCGACGCCGTGGCGAAGACCGGCGCCGATCGCGCCGCCGATCATGACGAGAAGGAAATTGGGCATCGGGCGCATGTAGCGTTCGGATCTGGCGTCCGCCAGTGCCGCCCGGATTCACGTCCGATCGGTTCAGCTTTGCCAATAGGCGAAGGTGCGCGAGTGAAGATCGCGGATGAAACGCGCCGCCTCCGGCCCTTCCCAAGGCCCTTCATAGCCGTGATCGCGGGCGCCGCCGGCGACGAACCAGCCCTGGCCGGGAAGGCCGTCGCTCTGGCGAACGACGAGAACCGCGAGCTCGGGCTCGCCGCGCGCCTCGGCGTCGCGATCCACTTCGCCGAGGATGGCGCACAATTGGCGCATCTTGGGCCGGGAGAAGGCATAGCCGAGCCGCTCGAGCATCTCGGAATAGGTCAGGGCCATCCCGGCTTTGGCCGCGGCGACGAGGTGGCCGCGAACTTCTTCGGGATCGGCAAGACGCTCGCTCATTCTTCCTCCGCGCGGCGGAGGAATATCAATTGCCGTCGGCGAGAACCACCCGGCCGTCGCTGCCGCCGCCGTTCTTGGCCGACAGCCGGACGGTGAAGCGGCCATTGTCCTCCTTGGTCGTGCCGGCGATGACGAAATCCTCCGCTTCGCGGCCGGCGCTGGCGATGGTGAAGTCGGCGGATCGGGACGGATCGCGATACCAGCGGGCGATCGCCTCCGGCGAATCGCTGCTGGTGAAACGAATCTCGACCTCGCCTTCGGAGGCGCCCTGGGCGCCATCCCGCCCGCCCTCGACATGGATGCCGCTGAAGCGGGCGCCGGGATAGATGAGGCCGTTCTCGTCGTCGATTCCGGCGCGGCTCCGGATCCCATCCGGGATATCGAGCTTCATCTCGAATCCCGGCGCGGAGACGGAGAGCTGACCGTCTTCGGCCTTTCCGGCCGCGGAGACGTTGCCCGCCACATCTTGATTGCCGGCATCATTGCCCATCTTGACGTCGCAGGCGCCGACCAGGGCCGAAGCGGCGAGCAGTGCGATCGCGTTGAAGCTGGTCTTCATCACATCCTCCCTCAGGCGCCTTTAGCTGTATTAGTTGACTAATACAATAGCGTGCTTGCCGTCGATCCAAGCCTCCCCTAGGCGCGCGCAATGAGCGATCCACACAGGCAGCGGCGCGCCGGCCTCCTGTTCGGCCTCGGCGCCTATCTCGCCTGGGGGGTGATGCCGCTTTACTTCAAGGCGCTCGCCCACGTCTCCGCGCTCGAGATCGTCGCCCATCGGGTGATCTGGTCGATGGTCTTTATGGCGGCTTTGGTCGCCTTGTGGCGGCGCTGGCCGGCGATTCGGGCCGCGCTGGGCACCGGCCGGGTCCTGATCACCTTGTTGATCACGACCCTTCTGATCGGCACCAACTGGCTGATCTTCATCTATGCCGTGGTCAGCGGCCATGTCCTGGAAGCCAGTCTCGGCTATTATCTGAACCCGCTCGTCAACGTCCTGCTGGGGGTCGTCCTCCTGAAGGAGAAGCTGAGTCGGGCCCAGGTCTTCGCCACCCTCCTCGCCGCGGCCGGCGTCGCCGTGCTCGCGGCCGGCGCCGGCTCCGGCCTTTGGATCAGCCTCACCCTCGCCGCGACCTTCGCGGTCTACGGTTTCCTCCGGAAGATCGTCGCCGTCGATTCGCTCGAAGGCCTGTCGATCGAGACCGCCTTGCTCTCCCCGCTCGCTCTGGCCTGGCTGGTCTGGCTCCAGGCCGACGGTTCGGCCGCCTTCGCGAGCGTGACCCTGACCACCGATCTCCTGCTCGTCCTGGGCGGCGCCGTCACCGCCATCCCGCTTCTCATGTTCACCGCGGCGGCTCGGCGGCTGCCTTATTCGACTCTTGGTTTTCTCCAATATGTCGCGCCTTCGCTCCAGTTCCTGCTCGCCGTGCTCGCGTTCGGGGAGCCGCTGACGACGGCGCATCTCATCTGCTTCGCGGCGATCTGGACCGCTTTGGCGATCTTCTCCTTTGAAGGCCTTCGTTCGGCCCACCGCGGCCGCGCGGTTCAGGCCACGGAGTGACGGACCGGCGAACCGCTTGTGACCGGCCCCAAAGGGAGTCATTTTCGGCGCGGCAAGGGAGGCCTGGATGAAGACTGACCCTCGGATCGACGCCTATATCGAGCGCCAGGCGGATTTCGCCCGGCCGATCCTCGAATTTCTTCGCGAGACCGTCCATTCGGCCTGTCCCGACTGCGAGGAAAGCCTGAAGTGGAGCATGCCCTATTTCCTCTACAAGGGAGAGATGCTCGCCGGCATGGCCGCCTTCAAGAAGCATGCGACGTTCGGTTTCTGGCGCGGCAGCCTCGTCCTCGGCGAGGACAAGGCCGACAGCGACGCGATGGGCCAGTTCGGCCGGATCGCCTCGATCGACGATCTTCCGCCGCGGCCTCAGCTCGAGGCCCTGATCAGGAAGGCGATGGCGCTGACCGATCAGGGCGTGAAGCCGCCGCGAACCACGCGCCCGAAGGAAAAGCTGGAAATGCCGGAGGATCTGCGCGCGGCGATCGATTCCAACTCGGCAGCCGCCGCGACCTTTGCCGCCTTCCCGCCCGGCAGCCAGCGCGAATATGTCGAGTGGGTCGTCGAGGCCAAGCGCGAGGAGACGAGGGCCAAGCGGATCGCGCAGGCGGTGGAGTGGATGGCGGAAGGCAAGAGAAGGCACTGGAAATATGAACATTGCTGATGGCGAAGGCGGGGCTCCGCTTCGCCGCAACAGCCGCGAGAACCTGGATCAGATCCTCGAGGCGATGATCGAGCGGCCGGAAGAGCATGAGGCTCTGGCGGCTCGGATCGAGGCCGAGTTCGGAGAGGACCGGGCCGTGCTCTCGCTCGACATGAGCGGCTTTTCGCGAACGACCCAGCTTCGCGGAATCACCGCCTTCCTTCTGATGATCCATCAGATGAAGCTGCTCGCCCGTCCCGCCATCGAGGCGGCCGGCGGGATCCTCGTGAAGAGCGAGGCCGATAATCTTCATTGTCTGTTCCCGGACGTCGCCGAGGCCGTCGCCGCCGCCCGGCAGATCATGAACCGTCTCGACACGGTGAACCTGCTCCTGCCGGAGGACCGGCGGCTCTATGCCTCGATCGGCATCGG
>CAMPIH010000112.1 GCA_946886275.1 uncultured Sphingosinicella sp. | reverse complement strand
CCGGGGGATCAGCCGACCGTTAACTCGCAGCCGAAATTGAGGCCGAGGCGGCCGTCGCGACTCCAGCGAACGAAAGCGTAAAGCGGGCTGCAGCCATCGAAGCGGATCATCACGCTCTCGCCCAGGCGCGGAACGATGTCGCTTTCGATCATCGTCCCTCGGCTCGAGATGTTGATCACCGGGACCCGGAGATTCTGCGCTCGAAAACACAGGGTCGCATATTCGACCAGGCCTTCGTGCCGGCTCTCCGACCTCTGCTCGACGAAACCCCGCGGCGGCATCGCCACCGCTGCCTGTCCGTAATCGATTGCGCGCGTCGCCATAGTGCCTCCCCTGACTTTGGCGAGGTCACCATGGCAGAGAAGGCTTACCGAATTCCTAGCGTCGACCCGCGCTAATCGCGCAGGTCAATTTTCCCAGAAATAAGGCTGGCGCTGACGCGTGCCGGTGACGACTTCGTTGAGCGTCTCGGCCTCGTATAGTCGGCCGTTCAGCATCACCCGATCGATCTTTTCGGTGTTGCGGATATCCTGGGTCGGATCGGCATCGAGAATGACGAGATCGGCGAGCTTGCCGCGCTCGATCGAGCCGAGGTCGGTGAAGCCGTAGACCTGGGCCGGAGTCGCGGTGGCGGCGCGGATCGCCTCGATCGGGGTCATGCCGCCGCGGACGAAGGACCACATCTCCCAATGGGTGCCGAGACCCTGCTGCTGGCCATGGGCGCCGATGCTGACCGGAACTCCGGCCCGCGAGAGAGCGAGCGATTCCCGGGCGCTGACGATATCCACGAACTGGTCGGCCGGCGCAGTCTCGACCCTCACCCGATCGGCAAGGGCGTCGGCGGGCGCGTGACGCGTGAGCAAGGGATGATTCCAGACCTGAGTCGCCTGGGCCCAATAGGGATCGCCGGCGAGTCCGCCATAGGTCACGACGAGAGTCGGCGTGTAGCCGACATTGGTCTGGCTGAAGAAGCTGCGCGCATCCCGGTAGAGCCGCTCCTGCGGAATATTGTGCTCGAGCGTCGTATTGCCGTCCTGGATGATGGTGATGTCCATCGAATAGATTGAGCCGCCTTCGGCGACGACGGCGACATTCTCCGCCCTTGCGGCCTGCGCCACCTGCTGGCGCTGGTCGCGCCTCGGCTGGTTGTAATTCTTCACCGAATGGGCGCCCTGGACCCGAAGCCGCCGGACGTGGCTGAGCGCATCCTCATAGGAATCGATCTGCGCATAGGCGCCTGGCGCCCGGGCACCGTAGACGATCTCTCCGGACGAGTAGGTGCGCGGCGCGAGGATGAGGCCGGCGCGCTGATATTCGCTGGCCGGGAAGACCTCGCTCGACGAGCTGGACGGGTCGTGAGTCGTCGTCACGCCGAAGGCGAGATGCGCCATGGCCGACCAGTTCTGCTGCGGGATGAGATCGTCGGTTCCATAGGGCCCATGCGCATGGCCGTCGATGAATCCCGGGACGATCGTCTTGCCGGCGACGTCGACCTGCTGGGCCCCGGCCGGTATCTCGATCTCGCCGCGGCGGCCGACCGCCGCGATCCGGTTGCCGTCGATGATGACGATTCCGTCGTCGATGATTCCGCCGTCTTCCGAAGCCATGGTGACGATCCTGGCGCCGACCAGGGCGACCTGGCCCTGCGGCCGGTCGGCGGGCCTCGAGACGGCGAGCGAGACGCCGTCGCGCGGCGGCGTGTAGCTGCCGCCCGGGGCCGGCCGGATCAGGCTCGCGCTGTCCGCGGTGTAGAGCGTCGGGCCCATGCTCCAGGCCAGGGTCCGTCCACCTTCGGCCCAGTGGAAATATTGGCCGCCGTCCCGAGTCGCTCGGGTGACCGGAAGCGGGCCGCCGCGCATCCCCAGAGTCACGGTCTGGGCGCCGGCGAAGAAGGGCGCGACATGGACGTTGTAATTCTCGCGGAAGGCGAGGCTGCGACCGTCCTGCGACACCGCATAGGTCTCGATCAGGTCGCCCTGGACATGAACCCTCTTGTCCCGGCCGTTGAGATCGGTGCTGATCAGTTTTCGCTTCTGCTCCTCGGTCACTTCCATGAAGATCCGGTCGGAAGCCGCGCCGAAATGCGGGTTGCCGCCGCTTCCGACGACCCGCGTCGACGGGCCGCCGGCGGCCGGAACCCGATAGACTCCGGGATTGTCGGACCAGGTCTCGTCGGTGAGATAGCCGCCGCCGCCGCGCTCGAAGACGATGACACTGCCGTCGGGAGAGAATTGCGGCCGCCGATAATGGCCGGGGACGTCGGTGACGGTTCGAAGATCGCTGCCGTCCGGAGCGACGGTGCGGATTTCACCGAGGCGCTGATCGTTCCACGAGACGAAGGCGATCCGGCTGCCGTCGCGCGACCAGGCGGGGAAGAGCTGGAAATCTGAATCCTGGGCCGTCAGGAGCCGCGGCGTTCCGCCGGCCATGTCCTTGACGAACAGACGCCCGAACGCCTCGTAGACGACCTGCCGGCCGTCCGGCGAGACGCTGGCGAAACGGGGAAGCCGGGTCGTGACGGTGTCGGACCAGGCCGAGACTTCGGGCCGTTCCGCGTCGATCACCAGCCTCGTGTCGTTCACCTGGAAGGGAATCTCGGCGGCGGCGCTGCCGTCGACATTGACGCGGCGGATCTTGCCGCCGGCCCAGAACAGGATCGTGTTGCTGTCGGGAATCCAGTCCATGTTCGGATAGAGGCCATGCACGGCCCAGGTCTCCTGCAGATCCTGGTCGAGAGCGTCATAGAGCTGACGCTCCGCCCCCGAGCGCAAATCCTTGACGAACAGCCGGCTTCGGCCGCCTTCGCGATGGACGAAGGCAAGCCAGCGCCCGTCGGGCGAAGGCGAGGGCCGGACCGCTCCGCCGGGTCCGCCGGCGATTTGCGACCGCTCGCCGGTCGCCATGTCGTACGTTTCGATCGCGAACACCTGCTCGTTCGAATCCTGGGCATATTCGAACACCCCGCCGGGGGTGGTGTTGCGGGTGAAATAGAGCAGCCGCCCGTCGGGCGAGAAGGTCGGCTCGCCAAGCTCCTTCTGGTGCTGCGGATTGGGGCGGGTGACGAGTGCGACGCCGGTGCCGGTGCCGCTGACATGGTACATCCAGATCTCGCCGGTGCCGGCCGAACGCTGGGTCGTGAAATGCTTGCGGGCGGCGATGTAGCGGCCGTCGGGGCTCCAGGTCGGATTGTTGAGCAGCTCGAATGTCTCGCGGGTGATGGCTCGGGCGCCGCTGCCATCATTGTTCATGACCCAGATATTGTCGCCGCCGCCGCGGTCCGAGGTGAAGGCGATCTGCCGCCCGTCGGGGGAGAATCGGGGCTGCTGATCATAAGACAGTCCGGAGGTGATCCGGGTCGCCCGGCCGCCGGTGATCGGCATCGTGTAGAGGTCGCCGAGCAGGTCGAACGCGATGGTCCGGCCGTCCGGGCTGACGTCCAGGTTCATCCAGGTGCCTTCGTCGACATTGATCGGGATCGATCGCGTGCGGATTCCCGGCGGGCTGTTCACGTCCCATTTCGGCCGTTCGGCATTGGTCCCGTTCCCCTGGGCCTGGGCGATGGCGGCCGTGGAGGCGAGCAAAAGGGAGACGGCGGCGAGACTGCGAATCATGAAATACCCCCGGGGAACAGGAAGCTGTCGGAAAGGCGGCGACGGTGCCCGATTCGTCAAAGGCGGACAAGGTGCGGCGATTACGTGGCGCGTCGGCTTTTCGACGAAGGCGGCTGCCTGTTCGGCGAGCGCGGCCTCAATCCTCGAACGCCGCCTTGAGCTCGTCGAGCCAGACGGTCGCCGTGCCGTCGCTCGGCGCCCGCCAGTCGCCGCGCGGGCTGAGCGCGCCGCCGGCCGACACTTTCGGCGAATTGGGTATGGCGCTTCGCTTGAACTGGCTGATCTGGAAGAAACGGAACAGGAAGACCTCGAGCCATTTGCGGATCGTCGCGAGATCATATTCGCGCTTCAGCGTCTCGGGATAGTCGAACGGCCACAGGCCCTGGGCCGACTCCTTCCACGCCTGCCACGCCATGAAGGCGACCTTCGAAGGCGACTGGCCGTGGCGCAGGATGTGGAACAGGAAGAAGTCGTGGAGCTCGTAGGGGCCGATCCGCTCCTCGGTCGATTGCATTCCGCTCTTCTCGTCGGCGGGGACCAGCTCCGGCGAGATCTTGGTGTCGAGGATGGCCTGGAGGATATCGTCGGTCGCGCCGTCGAACTGCCCCGATCTTATGGCCCAGCGGATCAGATACTGGATCAGGGTCTTTGGAACGCCGGCATTGACCCCATAATGGCTCATCTGGTCGCCGACCCCGTAGGTCGACCAGCCCAGGGCGATCTCCGACAGATCGCCGGTGCCGACGACGAAGCCGCCGCGCTGGTTGGCGAGCCGGAAGAGATAATCGGTCCGAAGGCCCGCCTGGACGTTCTCGAACGTCACGTCATATTGCATTTCGCCCTTGGCGAACGGATGGCCCATGTCGGCGAGCATCTGGCGGGCCGCCGGCTTGATATCGATCTCCTCGCCGACGATCCCGAGCGCGTTCATCAGCTTCCAGGCATTGCCCTTCGTTTCCTCGCCGGTGGCGAAGCCGGGCATGGTGAAGCCCAGAATGGTCGACCGGGGCAGGCCGAGATGATCGCAGGTCTTGGCCGCGACGATGAGCGCATGGGTGGAATCGAGGCCGCCGGATACGCCGATGACGAGATGCTTGCCGGACGTCGCCCGAAAGCGCTTGGCGAGGCCCTGAACCTGGATGTTGAAGGCTTCGTAGCAATCCTGATCGAGCTGGTCGGCCCGGTTCGGAACGTAGGGAAAACGGCGAAGCGCCCGCTCGAAGCCGATGTCGGCGAAGCTCGGCCGGTGGTCGAACCCGACCCGGCGGAAGCTTTTCTCCGGGTGGCCGGCGGCTCGGGCATTGTCGTTGAACGTGCCGTTGCGCATCCGTTCGAGCCGAAGCCGCTGAACGTCGATATCGGCGACGGCGAGCTCGGCCTCGCGGTCGAAGCGGCCGGTCTCGGCGAGGAGTTCGCCGAGCTCGTAGATCGAGCCCTGGCCGTCCCACGCGAGATCGGTCGTGCTCTCGCCCGGGCCCGAAGCCGAATAGACATAAGCGGCGTGGCAGCGGCTGGCCTGGGCCGCGCAGAGCAATTTGCGTTCGTCGGCCTTGCCGATCGTGATGTTGGACGCCGACAGGTTGGTGAGGATCAGCGCCCCCGCCATCGCGCCATTGGTCGATGGCGGCTGCGGCGCCCAATAATCCTCGCAAATCTCGATGTGGAAGATGAAGTCGGCAAGATCGGTGGCGGCGAAGATCTGATCGGGCCCGAACGGCACCGATTGCCCGGCCACGTCGATCTCCAGCCCCTCCATTCCGATGCCCGAGGCGAACCAGCGCTTCTCGTAATATTCGCGGTAATTGGGCAGGAAGCATTTCGGGACGACGCCGAGGATCCGCCCCCGCGACAGTGCGAGGCCGCAATTGTAGAGCCGGCCGTTGCGGCGAAGCGGAGCGCCGACGACGAGCACGGGCTTCAGCGTCGCGCTGGCTTCGGCGAGCCGGGCGAGGCCGGCCTCGACCGAGTCGAGAAAGGCTTCCTGGAGGTGGAGATCGTCGACCGCATAGGAAGAGATGTTGAGCTCCGGGAAGATTGCGAGATCGACTCCGCGACGATCGGCCTCGCCGGCCAGCGCCAGCGTCTGATCGACGTTATAGGCGACGTCGCCGGCCGAAGCGCAGGGACTCGCCGTCGCCACCCGGACGAAGCCGTGCCGATGGATCGCCTCGAACGGCGCCCTTTTTCCTGCCCCCGCTCCGTCCCCCATCACAACATCTCCGTCATCATCTCGACCGCTACCCGCATGCACTGGATTCGGGTGGCGCCGCGTCCGATCGGTCCGAAATGCTCCTCGCGGTGAGCGGTTATACGCCCGGCTCGGGCGCAGGCGAAATGGACCAGTCCCGGCTCCTCGCCCTTGTCGGCGAATCCGGTCACCGCCAGCGCCAGATTGGCGCGCGACCGCTCGAGCGCGCCCTCGGCCATAGCCACCGCCACCTCGCGGGAGACGGCGCCCTTCTGCTCGATCAGATCGAGGGGAACCCCGAGCATCTCATGCTTGGCCTCGTTCGAATAAGTGACGAAGCCGCGGTCGAAGGCGTGGGCGACGCCCTGAACGTCGGTGAGCAGGGAAGCCAGCATCCCGCCGGTGCAGCTTTCCGCCGTCGCAAGCACCAGATCGCGCTCGCAGGCCTTGTCCAGCAGCCGCCGGGTCGCCTCCTCGATCGCGTCGGGAAGCACCGGCGAAAGCGTCTCGGTATCGTTCAAAATCCAGCCTTTCGAACCTTCTGGCGCGGGAACCGGCGCCTTGCTCCGATTGTTCCAGCGGCGCAATCAGGAGAAACTCGATGGCCGAAACCAACAAGCCCCAGGACGCCCTTCAACTTCTCGCTTCCGACCACCGCGAGGTGGAGACTCTATTCGAGAAGTTCGAGAAAGCGAGCGGCGCCTCGGCCAAGGAAAGGATCGTCCGCCAGATCTGCACCGAGCTCAAGGTTCACGCGATGATCGAGGAGGAAATCTATTATCCGGCGATCCGCGGCAAGGTCGATGAAGATTCGCTCGACGAGGCCTATGTCGAGCATGACAGCGCCAAGACGCTGATCAACGAGCTCGAAGCCGCCGAGCCGGACGAGGCATTTTACGACGCCAAGGTGAAGGTGCTCCAGGAGCTGATCGAACATCACGTCAAGGAAGAGGAAAAGCAGCGCGACAACCTCTTCCAGCAGACCCGAGCGGCCGACATCGACCTCGAGGCGATGGGCGCCGAGCTCGCCGAGCGGAAGTCGGCGCTGATGGCGATGGCCGAAGCGGGCACGCTCGGCCCGGCGATGCCGGCGACGATGCAGCACGAAGGAGCCTGATCATGGCCTGGAACCGCAAGCGGACGATCATGGCCGCCGTGGTGGCGACGGTCGGCGGATTCGCCGCCGCCCTTCTGAGCCGCCGGCGAGGCAGCGACAGCGACGAGCCGCTCGCCTCGGCGCTCGGTCGGGGAAGGACGGCGCCGGGTCCGGTCGGCCAGTCCGGTGGCGCTCGCTCGGCCGGGCCCGACGCAATGCGCGATCCGCCGAAGGATTGGGAGAAACTCGACCAGGCGTCGGACGAAAGCTTTCCCGCGAGCGATCCGCCGGCGGTGAATCCGCACGTCGATTGACGAAGCCAGGGCGCTGCCGATCGGGGGTCCAGGCCTTGGCACGGCTGGTCAGGCGGGTGGTGGCTCACCCTGGGGAACGTCCCGATCCGCTCCGCCCGCGAAGATCGATTCCCGGGCGTCGCCGAGCTCGCGGATCGCCTTTGCGGTCGTCGCGCCCCAGACGAGATGGACGCCGATCATGAGCAGGTTGCGGCGCGCCGGGTGGCGAGTCGCGAACTTGAGCAGGCCGACCGCCGGTATCCAGCCCATATAGCTTGCGAGCCAGACGGCGACGCCCGCGCCCGCGCCCTCGCGAAGGCCGGGGCGCGGATTGGCCGCGGCGATCAGGGCGCCGCACCCGGCGCCATAGGCGAAGTGGGAAAAAGTCGTGAGATCGCGCGCCGGCTCCTCTTCCGGATCGAGCGCCGAATCGAC
>CAMPIH010000111.1 GCA_946886275.1 uncultured Sphingosinicella sp. | reverse complement strand
GCTCGACATGATCTGCCAGCGCCTCAGCGGCGACAAATTCTAGCGCGTCACGGTTTCGCCCAGCTCGCAATCAGGTCGACTATTTCCCACGCAGCAGGACAGATCTAGCGAAGCCGAGCGGCCTGGCGGCAGATCGCGAACAATTCCTCGTCGGCCGCGATAGACCCGAGCCCGCCCGCCGACTTGACCTGCCGTTCGGCGTGGATCAGCCGGCTCACCGACTTGGCGATCAGCTCCGACCGCCATCTCGCCAGCTGCCGTTCGACGGAGCCCTTCTCCTTCCAGAACAAGGCCTTGCCAGCTGACGCCATGACTGCAGCCGGGCTCTTGCCCTGCTCCACTTCGGCTCTCAGCCTGGCCAGCAGGGCCATTCGCCGAAGCATGGCCCGGATCAGGCTGATCCCCTCGACCCCTTCGGAACGGAGCCTGACCAGTTCCTCTTCCAGCTTCGCGGCATCGCCGCCGGCGACGCTGTCGACGAGCCGGCTGAGATCCCCTTCATCGCTTCCGGCGCCGACCGCGTCGACCGTGTCGTGATCGAGCGGCCTGGGGGAGTCGGGCGATGAATCCAGGAACAAGGCAAATTTGCCCAGCTCCTGGTCGATCAATGCGCGATTGCCTCCGCAGCCGCCGGCGATCCGCCGGGCGACGTCGCGCTGGACGATGAGGCCGTGGGCGGCCGCCTTGTCGAGCACAAGCTGATCGGCCTTGCCGGAATCGGGCACGTAGCTGGCGAAGGCGACCGCTTCGTTCGAATCGGCCGCGGCCTTGAGCAGCTTCGAGCTCTTCTTGAGGTCGCCGGCGAGGATGATGACCGGATTGCCGGCGACGTCCGCCTCCAGCAGGGCCTCCACCGCCGGCAGGATCTCGTCGCCGGCCCGTTCGACGAGGATGTAGCGCGGCCCTCCGAACATCGAGATGGAGGCCGCTTCGTCGGCCAGCCGTGCGGGATCGTTGCGCAGTTCAGCCGCGGCGAGATCCACCCGTTCCGGATCGCTGCCGACGGTTGCGGCCACTTTCGCCATGAGATCGCGCGATCCAGCCTCGTCGGGGCCGTAGAACAGGAACAACCGGGTCTGCGCCGCCTGACCGAGAGCGCGCGCGAGCTGCGGCGCCTTGACGATCACCGATCCGGGCCGGTTCGCGCCGCATAGAGGGCGACACGCGAGACGATCTGGTCGGCGATCTCGACCGACAGCCGCTCCAGCGCGGTCTGCTCGGCCGCCACCGTCGCATATTCGGAGGAGACGACGTCGATCCCGGAATCGGAGCCTGCGGTCGCGTCGAGAACGACGGTGCCGCGCTCCGCTTCGACCAGCCGGTAGCGGGCGCGCAAGGTCCGCCGCTGGCGGGTGACGCTGTTGTCGGCGCGGATGCCGTAGCCGGTAATGTCGTCGTCGAGCTCGACCTCGAGCCGGTAGCGGGGAGACTCGCCTTCGGTGGCGCCGAGCCGGTCCTCGAGCGCCGTCCGGACGAGCCAGCCGGCGCGGCCGTCGATCGGCGCGATTTGGACCGATTCGAGCGAGCGTGCGACGTGGCCCGAGCCGCCGCCGGCGTAGAGGGGGCGCAAGGTGCAGCCGGAAAGGGCCAGCGCCAGTCCGAGGAGGAGCGGGGCCGCCCTCATCCGACGACGTTCACGAGCCGGTCCGGAACGACGATCACCTTTCGGGTCGGCCGCCCTTCGAGCGCCCGGATCACCTTTTCGGAGGCGAGCGCCATCTCTTCCAGAGCTTCGCGCGGCGAGCCCTTGGCGGCGGTGAGCGTGTCCCTGAGCTTGCCGTTCACCTGAACCGCGATCGTCACCTCGTCCTCGACCAGGAGCGAGGGGTCGGCTTGCGGCCAAAGGGCGTCGGCGATCAGCCCGGAATGGCCGGCGGCGGCCCAGGATTCCTCGGCCACGTGCGGCACCATCGGCGCGACCAGCCGCATCATCGTCTCGACCGCCTCGCCGCGGGTGGCGCTAGGCTTCGCCTTCTCGACCGCATTGGCGAGCTCGTAGATATTGGCGACCGCCTTGTTGAAGGCGAGCGCCTCGATATTGGCGCCGACCGCGGCGATCGTCTGGTGGAGCTTGCGCTTCAGAGCGACATCCTCGCCGGCCCCCGCCGGCCCTCCTGCGTCGGAGGCGAGCCGCCAGAGCCGCTGGATGAATCGCCAGGCTCCGTTGATCCCTTCCTCGCTCCATTCGAGGTCGCGCTCCGGCGGACTGTCCGAGAGCATGAACCAGCGCACCGCATCGGCCCCATATTGGTCGACGATCGGCTCGGGATCGACCGTGTTCTTCTTCGATTTGGACATCTTCTCGACCCGGCCGCTCGTCACCGGGCCGGCATGCGCTTCCGCTTCCTCCGGCGTCAGCCAGCGCCCCTCTTCATCCTGGAAGGTGACGTGGGTGACCATGCCCTGGGTGAAGAGACCGGCGAAGGGCTCGGCAACGTCGAGCTTGCCGAGCCGCTGAAGGGCGCGGGTCCAGAAGCGGGCGTAGAGAAGGTGGAGGATCGCATGCTCGACTCCGCCGATATATTGATCGACGGGAAGCCAGCGCTCGGCGACTTTCTTGTCGAACGGCCTGTCCTCGGGCTGGCTCGCGAAGCGGATGAAATACCAGGAGGAATCGACGAAGGTATCGAGCGTATCGGTCTCGCGCCGAGCCTCGCCGCCGCAGCCTGGGCAGGCGACATGCTTCCAGCCGGGATGGCGTTCGAGCGGGTTGCCCGGCACTTCGAAGCTGACGTCGTCCGGCAGGACCACCGGAAGCTGGTCCTTCGGCACCGGCACCGCGCCGCAACGCTCGCAATGGATGATCGGGATCGGCGTGCCCCAGTAGCGCTGGCGCGAGACGCCCCAGTCGCGAAGCCGCCAGACGGTCGTGCCCTGACCCCAGCCTTCACTCTCCGCCCGGGTGATGATCGCGGACTTGGCCTCGTCGACTCCCAGGCCGTCGAGGAAGCGCGAATTGACGAGTATCCCGTCGCCACCTTCGGCCTCGCCTTCGACAGGCTTGTCGGCCTCCTCCGCCGAGGGGGCGACGACTCGCCGGATCGGAAGGCCATATTTGGTCGCGAACTCGAAGTCGCGCTGGTCGTGGCCGGGGACCCCGAAGATCGCGCCGGTGCCATAGTCCATCAGCACGAAATTGGCGATGTAGAGCGGCAGCTTCCAGTCGGGATCGAGCGGATGGACGACCTCGAGGCCGGTGTCGAAGCCCTTCTTCTCCTGCGTCTCGAGCTCGGCGGCGGTGGTGCCGCCCTTCTTGCACTCGGCGATGAAGGCGGCTGCCGCCGGATCGGTTTCGGCCCGTTCACGGGCGATCGGATGGTCGGGCGAGATCGCCGCGAAGCTGGCGCCGAAGATGGTGTCGGGGCGAGTAGTGAAGACCTCGAAGCTCTCCATGCTCATGCCCGGATCAGCGATCCGGAATCGGAATCGCATGCCCCGGCTCCGGCCGATCCAATTCTCCTGCATCAGCCTGACCTTGTCGGGCCAGTCCTCGAGTCGGGCGAGGCCGTCGAGCAGGTCCTCGGCGAAATCGGTGATCTTCAGGAACCACTGGTTCAGCTTGCGCCGCTCGACGAGCGCGCCCGAACGCCAGCCGCGGCCGTCGATCACCTGCTCGTTGGCGAGGACGGTCATGTCGACCGGGTCCCAATTGACCTCGCTCTGCTTGCGATAGACCAGGCCGGCCTCGAACAGATCGAGGAACAGCGCCTGCTCATGGCCGTAATAAGCGGGGTCGCAGGTGGCGAGCTCACGGCTCCAGTCGAGCGCGAAGCCGAGCCTCTTCAGCTGGCCCCGCATCGTCGCGATATTGGCCCAGGTCCATTGGCCGGGATGGACCTTCTTCTCCATCGCCGCATTTTCGGCGGGCATTCCGAACGCGTCCCACCCCATCGGGTGGAGCACCTCGAAGCCGTTCATCCGCCGGTAGCGGGCGAGCACGTCCCCCATCGTGTAGTTGCGGACATGGCCCATGTGGATGCGTCCCGACGGATAGGGAAACATCTCGAGCACATAGGATTTGGGCCGGCTGCTCTCGTCGGAGGCGTGGAACGTCCCCGCCTCTTCCCAGACTTTCTGCCAGTGAGCATCGGCCCTGAGCGGATTGAAGCGCGATGCCATCGCCGGGATTATTCCTCGATGGTTCAGCCGGCGGTGGCGGCGCGTCTCAGGTCCCTGGCGCGGGTGAGGATGATTTCCTCGAGCCGCTGAACCGTCGCCGCGGTCACCGGCGCCGCAAGCCACTGGCCGTTCTGGAGCACCTCGCGGGCGGCCGTGACTCGAAGCGCGTCGGCGCGAAGATTGGCGTCGAGGATCGCCGCCGTGACCTTGACCCGCTCCGTCGGGTTCTGCGGATTGGCATACCAGTCGGTGACGATGACCCCGCCGGCGGAATCGGTTTCGGCGAGCGGCGCGAAGGACAGGGTGTCGAGCGCGGCCCGCCACAGATAGGCGTTCACGCCGATCGTGGTGACCTGGCTCGCCGCGATGTCCGCTCGGCGGCCCTCGTCGACGGGGGCATTGCCAAGGGTACGGTTGATGTCGTCGCGAACGAACTGGCATCCGGCGAGGGAGAAGGCGCAGCCAGCCGCCAGCGCGAGGGTCACAATGCGAGCCATCAAAGCAATTCCTTGGATACCTGGTTTCGACCGCCGTTATAGATAAGAGCACGCAGGCGGCAAGCCGTGTCTCGCTGGAACTTCCTCCGGCGGCAGAGTGTTGCGATGGCGGGCTGGCCCGATTGTGGGAAAGTTGCAACAGAGCGTAACGATTCAGGATTCGTGCAGCGGCCTGTCCATAGGAATGACGGGTGAGTCACACTAAGTATGGACTCCAAAGGGGAGTCGGACGGGTGAAAAGGTTGAAGGCCATCGCTGTGGCAGGGGGCGCGTCGTTGACGGCGCTGTCGCTGCTGCTCGCGCCTGCCCTCGCTACATCCGCACAGCGTGACAGGGCGTCGCGCCCCTCGGTCTCGATGAACGGGCGTCCGATCGGAGCCTTCACTCCGGCCGTCTCGGATCCGCGACTCGCCGGCGCCCTCGCTCGGCGCGGCGACGTCGTCAGCTTCACTCCGGCGGCCTCGTCGCCCGACGGCAGCCGAGCCGTCCGGGTGGCGATTCGTGCCCGCACCCCGGCTCAGGCCACCCGTACCGCAGGCACCACCGCCACGGCGGCGACGATCATGCCGAGCTCCTACAATCTCGGCGTCTCGGTCGGCTGGCGGCGTTTCGCCGTCTCCGGCGACGTCGCCCGCGCCGATGGCGGGCTGATCAGCGGCACCCGCGAATCGGCCCAGGTCGGCATGAGCTATCGTGCCAACCAGCGCCTGACCGGCCGGGTCGCGGTCGGCGCCGAGCGCGCCGAGGGCGCCCAGCGGATCGTCACCGACGATCAGGCCTATTCGCTCGATGTCGGCGGCGCCTTCTCGATCGCCCGCAACATCGATCTCACCGGCGGGGTCCGCTATCGGATCGCCGAGGACAGGATCGCCCCGATCGCCCGCGACGAGCGGCGCGACAGCCAGGCGGTCTATGTCGGGACGGCGTTCCGCTTCTAGGCGGTTCAGGCCCGGGTCCAGGCGTCGATCGCCGCCCATCCATAAGCCCCGAACGAAGCGAGCCTTCGCCCGCGCTCCGGGTCCATTCCACCAAGCGCGATGACGGGAAGCCGGCTTCGCCGCGCGAGCCAGGCGAATCGCGCCACGCCCATTCCCTTCGAGCCCGGGTGGCTGCGGGTCGCGAACACCGGCGACAGGAAGACGAGGTCCGCCCCGTTCCGTTCGGCCGCGCGAAGCTCGACATAATCGTGAGCGGGGGCGCTTCGCAGGCCGGCGCCGCGGCCGCGACCATGGCTTCCGTCGGCGCCCCAGTCCCTCGCCTGCCCGGCCGGCCCGGCGAGGAGCAGGAGGAGCGATCGGTCGTCGGCGATGGCCCGAATCTCGTCGAACAGGCGCCGCCGCTCCGGTTCGTCGAGGCCGTAATGACGAAAGACGATCCCCGAGCCCTCCGGCAGCCGTCCGACCGCGTGAAGCAGGCGGTCGCCGAGCCGTTCGTCGGTGAACAGCCAGTGGCGCGGCAGAGGCTGGCGAGGGCGCATGGCTCTTTCTATAGCAGCCGCCATGGCGGATTCATCGCAAAGGCTCGAAGAGGTAAAGGGCGCCATCGCCCGGTCGGCAAGACTGGCCGGCCGGTCTCCCGCCAAGGTCACATTGATCGCGGTTTCCAAGACCCATCCCGCTTCGGCGATCGAACCGCTGATCGAGGCCGGTCATCGCCATTTCGGGGAGAACCGGGTCCAGGAAGCGGCCGCGAAATGGCCGAGCTTGCGTGAGCGTCACGGGGATCTTCGGCTCCATCTGGTCGGCACGCTCCAGTCGAACAAGGCCGAGGAAGCCGTCCGGCTGTTCGACGTCATCCATTCGGTCGACCGGCCGTCTTTGGTCGGCTCGCTCGCCAAGGCGATGGATTCGAGCGGTCGCCGCCCCGATTGCTTCCTCCAGGTCAATATCGGCGACGAACCCCAGAAAAGCGGCTGCGCCGTCGCCGATCTCCCGGCGCTGCTGGAATCCGCCCGGGCGGCCGGACTGCCTGTCGTCGGGCTGATGTGCATCCCGCCTGCCGAGGTCGAGCCGGCGCCCTATTTCGCCCTCCTCGCGAAGCTCGCGCGGCGCCATGACGTCGGCTCTTTGTCGATGGGAATGTCCGCCGATTACGAGACCGCGGTGATGATCGGCGCCACCCATGTCCGGGTCGGGACCGCCTTGTTCGGCGAGCGCGAATGAGTTTCGACGCTGGCATCGGACGTCGCCGCTCCACCGGAGCGACGCGATGAGGTTCGCCGCCATCATCTTCGATTTCGACGGAGTGCTGATCGAAAGCGAATATGTCGGCAACAAGCAGATCGCCGACTATCTCACCGCCGCCGGTCATCCGACGAGCGTCGAGGAATCGATGAACAATTTCATGGGGCTTGCCGGCCACGACTTCATCGCCGCGATCGAAGGATGGATCGGCGGGCCGCTTCCCGAGGATTTCCACGATGTCCGCTCGGCGGAGGACCGGCGCGTTCTCGACGAGGGGCTCGAGGCCGTCGCCGGAGCGGTGGCCTTCATCCGCGCTCTGCTGCCGACATTGCCGAAGGCGATCGCCTCGTCGAGCTCGACCCTGTGGATCGAGCGCCATCTCGACCATCTCGGCCTGAGATCCCTGTTCGGCTCCCACATCTATAGCGGCCGCGAGCATGTCGAGCGCGGCAAGCCGGCGCCCGATCTCTACCTCCATGTGGCACGCGCGCTCGGGGTCGACATTCGCGATACCGTCATCATCGAGGATTCGCCGGTCGGCGTTCGCGGCGCCGTCGAGTCCGGCGCGGAGGTGATCGGGCTCTGCGCAGGGCGCCACTGCCTGCCGGGCCATGCCGATCGGCTTCGGACGCTCGGAGTCCACCACGTCGCTCACAGCTTCGAGGACGTCGCCGAGCTTCTCGAAAAGACAGTCTAGTCGATCCAGCCCTAGAGCTGGTGGCCGCTCCGGTCGCGCTTGGTGGCAAGATAAAAGCGGTTATGCTCGCCCGCCTCGATCTTCAGCGGCACCTGCTCCGCCACTCTTATTCCGGCCGCCTCGAGCGC
>CAMPIH010000110.1 GCA_946886275.1 uncultured Sphingosinicella sp. | reverse complement strand
CGCCGGATCGGGATCACCGCCTCGGACAAGGTGAACAGGCCGCGCCTTCGCCTGAAGCCGGCAACGGCGCGGGTCAGTCGAAAGCCATATTCCCGGGCCAGAGTCCGGGCGACGCCGGCGATCATCCCAAGCATGAGCAACAAGGCGACGAGGCCGATCGTCGCCGGAACGGAGAAATAGCCGCCGGCGTCCCGGGCCCGCTCGGGATCGAGCCAGTCCTCGAGCCTCAGAAGGCCGAAATCGACGAGATATTGGAGCGCTGCGAACAGGATGGCGAGGAAGACGAGCGAGAAATTGAACAGGCCGGCGTAAAGGATCCGAGGCAGATCCATGGCGAAGAGCAGAGGCTCGTCCGCGGCTGCTTCGGCGGCGTCTTCGCCGACAGAAGGGATCGCGCCGCCGTGCCAGCGGCGGAGATGATCGCGAAGGGTCACCGCGTCGGCGAGCGCGATCATGTCGAGATCGCCCTCGTCGGCGGCAGAGCCGCCGGTCTCGATCTTCACCTTGGCGGTGCCGAGCAGCCGGGCGAGCAGGGGCCGATCGATGGCGATGTCCTGGACCCGATCGAAGGGAATCACCCGCCGCTTGCGATGGAGGATACCGCTTTCGATGACGATCTCGGCGGCCTCGATCGTGTAGCGGAATCGCCACCAGCTCAGCAGCGCCCCGGCAAATCCCAGTCCGGCGGCGAAGATCGCGAACAGCAGGATCCGGCCGAACCCCTCGCGCTGGATGATCGCTGCATAGCCGGCGCCACCGGCCAGCATCTGCGGCAGGATCTGGAACGACCGCGAGATCGGGGTCGCCGGATGAAGCCGGCGCGGTGCCGGCTCGATGTCGCTCACGCCAGGTCCTGCCGGATCTTCGCCCGAATGCGGTCGCGCATAAGCTCCGCCTCTTCGTGGACGAGTCCCGGAAGAGGGATCGAAGCGCCGCGGGTGCCGGCGGTGTGGAGGATCAGCCGGGCAAGGCCGAAACGCCGCTCGATCAGGCCCTGGGCGACGTCGATATGCTGGACCCGGGCGAACGGGACCGCGGTCTGGACCCGGACGAGAAGGCCGTGACGGAGATGAAGCTCGTCTTCCCCTTCCTTATAGCCCCAGGCGCGGTAGCGGCGGCCGGGAAGAAGGATCAGCCCCGCCAATCCGGCGAGGAGGACGAAGCCTGGCACAAGGCCCGCAAGCGCTTCGGACTGGCGTCGAAGGCCCGCGTCGATCGAGAAAGCGGCGCCGAGCAGGAAGACGAGGACGATCGCAAGCCGGATCCGGAGGACCCAGATCTGGCGCGGATCGAGCGGCTTCATGTCGGCAGCGGTGACGGGAACCGAGTCGGCTTCCACTTGCATGTTCGAGCGGCCTCCCTCCCGCTTTTTTCGATTAGGCGTTGGTGACTTTCATGGAAAGACAGTGAAAGAGAGCGGCGGAGGTTATCGGATGGCTTCACGATCCTTTTGGCGTGCACTGATCGCGGGCGCCTTCCTGATGGGCCTTGTCCTGATCGTCGCCTATGTCTTCCGCGAGCCCGAGCCGCCGCCGGCGCCGCCCAAGGATTTCGATCCGGCCAATTTCGTCGCCGGACGGCCAAAGCTCGACGCCCCCTATGTCGCCACCAGCTACGAGGTCGTCGACGCGATGCTGGCGATGGCGGATGTCGGACCCGGCGATTACGTCGTCGATCTCGGTTCGGGTGACGGCCGGATCCTGATCGCCGCCGCCCGAAGCCATGGCGCTCGCGGCCTGGGAGTCGATATCGATCCGGCCCGGATCCGCGAATCCACCGCCAACGCCCGTGCCGCCGGAGTCGGCCATCGGGTCACCTTCCGCCGCGAGGATCTGTTCGAGACGGAGATCGGCGAGGCCGACGTCCTCACCCTCTATCTCCTGCCCGAGATCAACCTTCAGCTCCGCCCCCGGATCCTCGCCGAGATGCGGGCCGGGACTCGGGTCGTCAGCAACATGTACGACATGGGCGAATGGCGGCCGGACCGGCGCCAGCGGATCGGCACCGCCACCATCCACATGTGGATCGTGCCGGCCCGGATCGCCGGCCGCTGGCGCCTGTCCGACGGCGATCGCCAGGCGCAGCTCGACATTCGCCAGACCTTCCAGGAGTTTGGCGGCACGATCAATGTCGGCGGCCGCTCCGCCCGGATCGAGCAGGGGCAGATTAACGGCTCGCGGATCCGCTTCGTCGCCGATCTCGGCGGCGGACGGCGAGCCTATGAGGGACGGCTGGACGGGGACGAGATCGTCCCTCACCGGGCCTCGGCCGGCTGGCGCGCGTCGCGCATCACCTGATGCCGATCGCCCTGCTCGGCCTCGCCACCGCCTGGGGCGTGATGCTGCTGTTCGGCGGCATGGAGCTTGATCGGGCGCTGCTGCTGCTCGCTTATGCCGGCGACCGCGAGGACGTCGCCATCGGCGCGCGATGGCTGACCGAGCTTGGCGGCTATCGCGTCCTCCTCGCCGTAACCGCGCTCGGCGCCGGCTGGCTGCTGTTTCGGCGCGAATGGCGCACCACTCTCCTTCTGCTCGGGATCACCCTGAGCGGGCGGGCGCTGATCGACTGGCAGAAGATCTGGACCGGGCGGGTGAGGCCGGAAGACCAGGTCCATCTCGTCCAGGTCCAGTCGCTCTCCTTCCCGAGCGGCCATGCCGCCAATGCGACCCTGGTCTGGCTGTGCCTCGCCTTGCTTCTTCCGAGGAGCGCCCGAGCCCGTACCTTCGCGATCTGGGGCGCGGTCTGGCTGTCGCTCGCGGTCGGACTCAGCCGGGTGGTGCTCGGGGTCCACTGGCCGAGCGACGTGATCGGCGGCTGGGCGTTCGGCCTCTTCTGGACGATGCTACTGCTCCGGCTGTCCGGTCACAGCGTCGACGACGGAACGCTGCTCGGCCCCGCTCATTCTCTCCCCAAGAGAGAAGGAGAATGACCATGGCCAATCGCGATCGCCCCGACGACAGCGAGCTGATCGACAGCATGGAAGGCGCGCCCAGCCACGGCGGCGTCTCCGGCGGCAATTTGCAGCGCAAGGTCGCCGCTCGGGCCGAAGAGGAGCATGAGACCGGCGAGAATGAGGGCGTCACCCGGGTCCGTGCCCGCGACAAGCCGGAAGGCGCCGATCTGCCGCGCTTCAACGAGCGCTAGGACAAGCGGTCAGGCCTTTCGGAAGATGACTGAGAGGTTGTTGGCGGGCATCGGCACCACCCGGTCGAGCCCGAAGCCCTGACCTTCCGCCTCGGCGACGACCGCCTCGAGGCGGCGAAGCCCCCATTCCGGATTTCGGGCCCTGAGGTCCGAATCGAAGGCGAGATTGCTCGGCGCGGTTTCGACATCGTCCTGGAGATAGGGTCCGTAAAGGTAGAGCGGCGCACCCGGCGGAAGCAGGAGGGCGGCACCGCGCATCAGCCCCGTCGTCGCCGACCAGGGGCTGATATGGACCATGTTGATGCACAATATCGCATCGGCCTCGGTCACCGGCCACTGGGCGGCGCGAACATCGAGAGAGACTGGCGGGAGCAGGTTGAACAGGCCCGCTTCGTCCCGCCAGGCCTGGATCGAGCGCAGAGCGGCGGGTTCGGCATCGCTCGGCTGCCACAGGAGCTTCGGGAAGAGGCCGGCGAAATGCATGATATGTTCGCCGGTGCCGCTGGCAATCTCGAGCGCCAGGCCGCGATCGGGAAGAAGCTGGCGAAGGACCTCGACGATCGGCTCACGATTGCGCTCGGTCGCAGGCGCACTCTGCTTCACTCGCTCCTCCGTCTTGCCGAACCGCGCTTCGGGACGCATTAATCCCGATGCGGCAGCGGGACGACGAGCATGCAGATCGATGAAGACAGTGCCAAGGTGAAATTCCCGCCGCCGTTCATCTTTCTCGGCGGGCTGGCGGCGGGCCTCCTCATCGGCTGGCTGCTCGATTTTCCGTCCTTCGACATGGACGAGACGACGAAGATCGTCGCCGCCGGAGCCCTGCTGGTCGTCGGGTTCGGGATCGGCCTTGCCGCGATGTCCGTCTTCCGCCGCCGCGGCACCAACGTCGAACCGTGGCGCGCTTCGACCATGATCGTCGCCGAAGGCGTGTTCCGCTGGACTCGCAACCCGATGTATCTCGGAATGACCCTGGTCTATTGCGGGCTTGCAATCCTGTTCGAGAGCTTCGCCGCCTTTCTGCTGCTCCCCTTCGTTCTGATCATCATCCGGACCTACGTCATCGCGCGCGAGGAGCGCTATCTCGAGACCAAGTTCGGAGACGAATATCGGCGCTACAGGCAGCGGGTCCGGCGCTGGATCTGAGCCGGTCCAGCCGCCGCGCCGGCCGAGCCGGGCCACCCCCACCAAGACGAGGCGATGCCGTCCCGCCGAAGCACAGCTTTTATGTGGTCTTGCCGCAAGGCCTATGCCACTCTGGCAAAGGGAATAAGGGGGAAAATCACATGAAAGGCTTGCGCTTCCTGCTGGCCGCATTCGCGGCCTTGTTGATCCTGCCGGCGGTGAGCGCTCAGCCCGCGCCGTCGGAGGCCGACGCCAAGGCTTATGAGGCGGCGATGAAGCAGATCGCCGAACGGCTTCATCCCGTGACCGGCGACGTCCCGATTCCGGGCGCCAATGCCATGCTTCGCCTGGGCGAGGATTATTACTTCCTTCCGGCGGACGAGGCCCGGCTTGTCCTTACCGAGGGCTGGGGCAATCCTCCCGAGGTGTCGAACCAGGTCCTGGGGATGGTATTCCCCGCCGGCCGAAGCTTCACCGACGATACGTGGGGCGCCGTCATCACCTACGATCCGACCGGCTATGTCAGTGACGAAGACGCGGGATCGGTCGATTATGCCGAGCTCCTGACCCAATTGCAGTCCGGCGAAGCGGAGCTCAACGCGGAGCGGACCCGTCAGGGTTATCCGGCCCAGCATCTGGTCGGCTGGGCCCAGTCACCGGTCTATGACAGCCGAACCCACAGCGTCGTCTGGGCTCAGAACATCCAGTTCCAGGGCGAAGCCGACAACACGCTGAACTACGACATCCGGCTGCTCGGCCGCGAAGGCGTCCTGAGCCTCAACATGGTGACGGTGATGTCGAAGCTCGACGAGACCAGGGACGCGGCCCAGCGCTTCGCCACCGCCGCCGAGTTCACCGCGGGCGCCCGCTACGCCGATTTCAGGCAGGGCGATCGGGTCGCCGAATATGGCGTTGCCGGTCTGGTCGCTGCGGGAGTCGGAGCGACCGTCGCGAAGAAGGTAGGGCTGCTCGCCTTGCTGCTCGCGTTCGGCAAGAAGTTCATCATCCTGATCATCGCCGGCCTGGCGCTATTTGGAGGCTTCGTCCGCCGCCTGTTCCGCGGCAAGCAGCAGGACGCGGTCTATCAGGAGGTATCGACCTTCGACGAAGCGGCTGAAGGCACGCCGCCCGGCCCGGGATTCGATTCCTCGGCCGCGGACGGCCAGGGACCGCTGCCCGGCCAGGAAGCTCCAGAGGGCGCGAGATAGGATCGGCGCGGGCGGCGGCTATTCCGCCGCCTGCGCCTGATCCGGCTCCCTGTAGACCAGCACCGGCTTGCGTGCCGCGAGCGTCTCGTCGAGTCGCCGCCGGGGCGCGTGGACCGGCGCCGCCTTGAGGCTCTGGTCGCCGGCCCTGGCGCGCTCGGCGACGCTTCGGAAGGCCCCGATGAACTGGTCGAGAGCGGCCTTGCTTTCGGTCTCGGTCGGCTCGACCAGCATCGCGCCGTGGACGACGAGCGGGAAATACATCGTCATCGGATGATAGCCCTCGTCGATCAGCGCCTTGGCGAGATCGAGCGTGGTCAGGCCGCCGGCAAAGCCGCGATCGCTGAACAGGGCCTCGTGCATGCACGGGCCGCTGGCGCCGAACGGGGCGTCGAGCAGATCGTCCAGGCTCCGTAAAACGTAATTGGCGTTGAGGACGGCGTCCTCCGCGACCTGCCTGAGGCCGTCGGCGCCGTGGCTGAGGATATAGCTCAACGCGCGGGTGAACATCCCCATCTGGCCGTGGAAGGCAGTCATCCGGCCGAAGCTTCGGCCATGATGCTCGCTTGCGGTCTCCTCCTCGACGAGATTGTAATGGTCGCCCTGCTTCTCGACGAACGGCAAGGGCGCGAACGGGCTCAGAGCCTCCGAGAAGACGACCGGGCCGGAGCCGGGGCCGCCGCCGCCATGCGGCGTCGAGAAGGTCTTGTGGAGATTGATGTGCATCGCGTCGATGCCGAGATCGCCGGGCCGAACCCGGCCGACGATGGCATTGAAATTGGCGCCGTCGCAATAGACCAGCCCGCCAGCTTCGTGGACGGCGCGGGAAATGAGGAGCATCTCCGGCTCGAACAGGCCGCACGTATTGGGATTGGTGATCATCACTCCGGCGACGTCGGGCCCGAGCCTCGCCTTGAGCGCATCGAGATCGACCCTGCCCGCGGCCGTGGCGGGAATATTCTCGACCCGATAGCCGGCGAAGGCGGCAGTGGCAGGATTGGTGCCGTGGGCGCTTTCCGGAACGAGGATCACCTCGCGGGCGTCGCCTCGGGCTTCGAGAGCGGAACGGATCGCGAGCAGGCCGCAAAGCTCGCCATGGGCGCCGGCCTTCGGGCTCATCGCGACCGAATGCATCCCGGTCAGCCGGATCAGCCACTCGCCGAGATCGGCGATGAGCTTGAGAGCGCCCTGGACGGTATCGACCGGCTGGAGCGGATGGATGTCGGCAAAGCCCGGAAGGCGAGCCACCTTCTCGTTGAGCCTCGGATTGTGCTTCATCGTGCACGATCCGAGCGGGAAGAGGCCGAGGTCGATCGCGTAATTCTGGCGCGACAGCCTTGTATAATGGCGGACCATTTCCGGCTCGGAGAGGCCGGCGAGGCCGATCGGGCGGTTGCGCCGAAGGCCGCCGAGGCGATCCTTGCCCGATTCCGATCCCCCGGCTCGCTGGGGAGAATCGAAGTCGACACCGGTCGTCTCGGTGTCGCCGATCTCGAACAGCAACGGCTCCTCGAGCATCAAGGCGCGGTTTCCGGTCCAGGTATCGACCTGGCCCTGGGCGGCTTCGGGCCGGGTCGGCCGTCCTTCACGGTTCATGCTCATGCCAGCGCCTCCTTCAGGGCGGCGCCCAGGGCATCCACATCCTCGTCGGTGACGGTCTCGGTCACGGCGACGACCAGACCCTTTTCCAGCTCCGCCTCGCCCGGATAGAGCCGCCCGAGCGAGACTCCGCCGAGAACGCCCCGGTCCGCCATCGCCCGGACAACCGGCCGCGCTTCCTTCGGCAGGAGAAGCGTGAATTCGTTGAAGAAGCTCTCGTTGACGAGGGAGACGCCGGGCAGATTCGCGAGACGCTCCGCGGCGTCGACAGCCTTTCGATGATTGATCTCGGCCAATTGCCTCAGGCCCTTCTCGCCGAGCAGGCTCATATGCGCGGTCCAAGCGAGCGCGCACAGCACCGAGCTGGTGCAGATGTTCGACGTCGCCTTCTCGCGGCGGATATGCTGCTCGCGAGTCGAGAGGGTCAGGACGAAGCCTCGCTTGCCTTCGGCATCGACGGTCTCGCCGCAGAGCCGTCCCGGCATCTGGCGGACGAGCTTGTCGGAGCAGGCGAACAGGCCGACATAGGGGCCGCCGAACTGAAGCCCGACGCCGATCGACTGGCCTTCGCCGACGACGATGTCCGCGCCCATCTCGCCCG
>CAMPIH010000109.1 GCA_946886275.1 uncultured Sphingosinicella sp. | reverse complement strand
CTCGGCGGCACGAACAGTCTCGTTGGGACGTTACCCCCACATGAGGATCGGTTTGGACATGAGCGATGGCGGTCCCCGACTTTCCGAATGCCGACGAGTGCATGCCTTCGGCCCGTCCGTCGCCGCCGCGTCACGTGCCCCCATCGATCCACGCAGACCAGGGTTTCGCTCCGCCTCCTGTCTGTGGCGCCGCCGCCCTTCGGAGGCACACCGGGGCGGGCCGTGGAGCATTGCCGTCAAGCCTCGAACGAGGCTCGCCCCAAGGAGGATTTGTGAATGACTACCGCCGCCGATGTGATGATCGAAACGCTGATCGAATGGGGCGTGGACACGGTGTTCGGAATTCCGGGCGACGGAATCAATGGCATCATCGAGGCGCTTCGAATCCGGCAGGACAAGATCCGCTTCGTTCAGGTCCGCCATGAGGAGTCCGCCGCCTTCGCCGCCTGCGGCTATGCCAAATGGACCGGCCGCCTCGGCGTTTGCATCGCCACCTCCGGACCCGGCGGAATCCACCTCCTCAACGGCATCTACGACGCGAAGCTCGATGGCCAGCCGGTCCTGGCCATTACCGGACTCCAGTTTCACGATCTCCTCGGCACCTTCACCCAGCAGGATGTCGAGCTCGACAAGCTGTTCATGGATTCGTGCGCCTACAGCACCCGGATCATGGGCGTGGCGCATGTCGAGAACGTCACCGAAATGGCCTGCCGGATGGCGCTCGCCTACCGCCAGCCGACCCACATCACCATGCCCGTGGACATCCAGTCCATGCCGTTCGGAAAAGGGGAAAGGTCCGAACGAAACATCGCCGAGCATGTGTCGAACCTGATGGCACGCGGCGGCCAGCTTCCGGCGTCCGACCAGCTTCAGCGCGCCGCGGCGATCCTGAACGAAGCGAAGAAGCCCTTCATCCTCGCCGGCCGGGGCGCGCTTGGCGCGCGTTCGGAGGTGGAGGCGCTGGCCGAGAGACTTGGCGCACCGGTGGGCATGCCACTGCTCGGCAAGGGCGCGATCCCGGATCAGAGCCCCTATGCGGTGGGCGGCGTCGGCCTTCTTGGAACGGCTCCGGCGCAGGAAGCGCTGGCGGGTTGCGACACCTTGCTGATCGTCGGCTCGAGCTTTCCCTATATCGAATTTTATCCTCGCCCCGGCGACGCGCGTGCCGTTCAGATCGAGGTGGACCCGAAGCGGATCGGTCTTCGCTATCCGGTCGAGGCGGGACTTGTCGGCGACAGCCAACGCATATTGCAGGCGCTGCTGCCATTGGTCCGCGCGAATGAGGACCGGAGCTGGCTGGAGCAGGCGCAAAAGGCGATGGGCGGCTGGCGCTCGCTGATGGACGAGCGCGGTACCCGGCGGGACGTTCCGATGAAGCCTCAGGTCGTCACTCACGAGCTCGACAAATTGCTCAGCGACGATGCCATCATCGTCACCGACAGCGGCACGATCACGACCTGGGTCGCGCGTCACATCATGATGCGCGATCGACAGATGTTCAGCTGCTCGGGCAATCTCGCCAGCATGGCCTGCGGGCTGCCTTACGCGATCGCCGCCGCCATCGCTTTTCCGCAGCGGCAGGTCGTTTGCGTGATCGGCGACGGATCGACGGCGATGCTGATGGGCGAGCTCGCGACTCTGAAGAAATACGACCTCGATGTGAAGGTGATCGTCATCAAGAACAACAGTCTTGGCATGATCAAGTGGGAGCAGATGGTTTTCCTCGGCAACCCCGAATATGCCTGCGAGCTCGAGCCGATCGACTTCGTCAAGGTCGCGGAGGGCTGCGGCCTTCGCGGGGTCCATATCGAAGATCCGGAACGCTGCGGCGATCAGCTCCGCGAAGCGCTTGCAACGCCTGGACCGTGCCTGATCGAGGCAGCCGTCGATCCGCATACGCCGCCGATGCCGCCAAAGGCGACGGCCAAGGACGCGCTTCACTTTGCCGAGGCTTTGGCTCGCGGCACCCCGCATGGCGGCAAGATCGCGCTCACCGTTGCGTCGGACGTGGTGCGCGAGCTCGTGTGAGGCCGACGCCCTCGCGACATGAGTGCACTCGGACAAGGACCAAGATCATGAGCGATCCCGACAGGAAGGCGGAAAGGCCCACTGAGCAGCCTCCCAGCCAATCCGAGCGGCAGAAGGAACTGGACGCGGCCGGCGGCATCGAAGGGGGGATGGAGGAAGGAAGCGCCAGCGGCACGAAACCGGATGAAGGGACGGAGTCCCGAAAGAGTCGAAGCGGAAAGCCGGGCTCGACCAGGCAGAAGTGAGTGGCCGTACGCGTCCGGGTGCGGACATTTCTGATCCGGCCGGCGCGAACATGCGCCCGAGCTGCGCTGATCGCGCACTGCCGCGCGGATCGACAGACGAGGAGACAAAGTGAGACTTTCCGGCTCGAAGCCCGAGCCATCGCGCCGGCCGCTTCTCGCGGTCGGTCTTTTCGGGCTCGCCGCCGGAGTCGGGGCCGCGTTGCTGCTTGGCAAGGCGGTGCGCGCGCCGCCGGAGAAGGCGGCCGCCGCCGCCCAGGGGCTGATGGCGGGGTCGGCGCTCCTCGCGCTCGCCGTCGTCACCGACAGCAGCCTCGAACATTATCGCGCCCGCTTCCGAAACCGCGCGATGTTCGTCGCGCCTTTGATGTCGACTCTGACCCTTGCCGCCGCCGGTCAGGCACTCTCCGGATCTCCTCGCGCCCAATCGTCGACCGGCCGTCTCGTCTTCGCTGGAGCGATGGCCTCCGGAACGGCGGGTCTCGCCTTCCATGTCTATAATGTCGGCAAGCGTGAGGGCGGGTTCGCCTGGCTCAACCTCTTCTATGCGGCGCCTCTCGGTGCGCCGGCGGCGCTTGGCCTCGCCGGGCTTTTCGGCTTGCTCGGCCAGCGCTTCGCCAGCGGCGAATTGCGCATCTTCGGCCGCGAGGCGACGAACCTTGTCGTCCCGGTCGTCGCCGCGGCCCTCGCCGGCACCTCCGCCGAAGCGGGCCTCTTCCATTTCCGCGGCGCGTTCCAGAACCCGATCATGTACGCGCCTGTCACCATTCCGCCGCTCGCGGCGGCCGCCACTGCACTCGCCCCGGTGATTCCGGCTGCGGCCGGACCGGCGCGCTACCTCCTCGCAGCGACGGGCGCTCTCGGCTTCGCCGGCCCGCTCTTCCATGCCTATGGCGTCCATCGAAACATGGGCGGCTGGCGCAACTGGAGCCAGATGCTGCTCCAGGGTCCGCCGTTGCCGGCGCCGATCGCCTTCATCGGCATTGCCGCCGCCGGCATCGCGGTCCTGCCGCCGATCGAGCGGGAGGCGGCATGAGCGGTTCAGATTTTCGCAGCCCCTACGCACATTATGACGTGCTCGAGAAGTGGGACTCGCCTTCCTGGAACGATCAGACCCGCGAGGTGGTGAGTCGAAGGCTTGGCGAACCGCCGAAGCGCCGGTTCCTGACCGAGGCGGAGTGGAATTTGCTGGAGGCGGTCGTTGCTCGGCTCCTTCCCCAGGCCGACCGGGCCGATCCCGTCCCGATCACGCCCTGGATCGACGAGATGCTCGCCGCCAATCGCGGCCCCGGTTACCGTTATTCGGACATGCCTCCAATGCGCGAGGCCTGGCGGCAGGGCCTCGCCGCGATCGCCGCGGAAGCCCAGGCTCGGCACGGCTCTTCATTCGAAGATCTGGCCTCTTCAAGACAGGACGAGCTGCTTTCGGATATCCAGGCCGGCCGAACGCAGGGATCGGGCTGGGCGGGGCTGTCATCGCGCGCCTTTTTCTCGAGGTTTCTTCTGAAGACGGCCGTCACGACCTATTATTCTCACCCCGCGGCGTGGAGCGAAATCGGGTTCGGCGGGCCGGCATCCCCGCGCGGCTATGTCCGCCTTGGCTTCGACGAACGCGACCCGTGGGAAGCGGAGGAGCGCCGTGATTGAGGCGACGGACGCCCCTCGCGCCATTGGCGGCCGTGCCCCGGATGTCTTCAGGCCCGGCGGCTGGACTCCGATGCACTCTTATCCCGATGCCGATGAGGTGGATTTCGCGATCGTCGGCACCGGCGCCGGCGGCGGCACGCTCGCCTGCAAGCTCGCGGAAGCGGGCTTCTCCGTCGTCGCCTTCGACGCTGGGCCGTTCTGGCGGCCGCTCGAGGATTTCGCCTCGGACGAGCGGGAGCAGCTGAAACTCTACTGGACCGATGAACGGATCACCGGCGGCGACGACCCGATCGAGCTCGGCATCAACAATAGCGGCAGGGGCGTCGGCGGAAGCACGGTCCACTTCACCATGGTTTCGCTTCGCTTCCGGCCGGAATGGTTCAAGTCGCGCTCGCGCCTGGGTTATGGATTCGACTGGCCGATCGACTGGGCCGATATCGAGCCCTATTATCTCGAGGTCGAAGACGCGCTGAGGATATCGGGGCCGGTCAGCTATCCCTGGGGCCCGCCTCGGCGCCGTTACCCCTATCGACCCCATCCGGTGAACGCCGCCGGCCTGGTGCTTGCGCGCGGTGCCGATGCCCTGGGCGTAGATTGGTCGCCGACGCCGCTGGCGACGCTCTCGGCGCCGCGCGGCATGGCTCATCCCTGCGTCTATCGCGGCTTTTGCCGGATCGGATGCTCGACCAACGCGAAGCAAAGCGCGCTCGTCACCTGGATTCCCCGGGCGCTCGCCGCCGGCGCCGAGATCCGCGATCTCGCGATGGTCGCCAGGATCGAGATGGGCCGGGACGGCCGCGCGACTGGCCTTACCTATCACCGGCAAGGCGAGTGGCGTTTCCAGCGAGCGCGCCATGTCGTTGCGGCGGGCTATGCGATCGAGACTCCGAGGCTGCTCCTCGGTTCGGCGAACGATCAGTTCCCGAACGGCCTTGCCAACGGCAACGGGCTCGTCGGCACTCACCTGATGGTCCATTCGGGGGCCAACGCCTGGGCGACGATGGAGGAGGAGATTCGCTGGTACAAGGCGCCTCCGTCGATGGCCCTGACCGAGCATTGGAATTACCATGACTCGGGCAAGGACTTTCCCGGCGGCTACTGCCTGATGAGCCAGGGCCCGCTTCCGGCCGAATGGTCGAGCATCCTGTCCGGAAGCCGCGGCCTGTGGGGCCTCGAGCTGCGCAACGAGATGCTCAAATATAATCATATGGCGGGCCTGGAGATCGTCGGTGAAGTCCTGCCGAGACTGGAAAACAGGGTCGAGCTTGACGAGGAGGTGGACGAGCTGGGGCTGAAGATTCCTCGGGTCACTTTCTCCTATTGCGACGAGGACAGGCGCCTGATGCGCCATGCGACCGGCTTCATGAGCGAGCTGCTTCGGGCAGCGGGCGGACGCGATCTGTGGACCGGCGACGACACCGCTCACCTGATGGGCGGCTGCCGAATGGGCGATGACCCCGATACCAGTGTCACCAACGCCGACGGCCGCAGCTGGGAGATCCCGAACCTGTGGATCTGCGACGGTTCGCTGTTTCCGACCAGCGGAGGGGTGAACCCTTCGCTGACGATCCAGGCGCTGGCCTGCCGAATCGGCGACAGCATCACGGCCATGGCGGCAAGCGGGGAATTGTGAGTCTTCCCTTCGCCCGGGTCGCCAGCATCGAGGACCTGCGCTCGCTGGCCCGTAGACGGGTGCCTGCGCCGTTTTTCGACTATCTGGAGAGCGGCTCGTTCCAGGAGTTGACGCTCAGGCGCAACCGCCTCGCGCTCGACCGATTGGCGCTTCGGCAACGGGTGATGGTCGATGTCTCGAGTCGGACGCTCGCCTCCGACATGCTGGGCGAAAGCGTGACGATGCCGGTGGCCCTCGCGCCGGTCGGCCTGTGCGGCGCCGTCCGTGCCAATGGCGAAATCCTGTCCTGCCGCGCGGCGCAGTTATTCGGCGTCCCGTTCTGCCTCTCGACCAATGCTCTGCTCTCGATCGAGGACGTCGCCGAAAGCGTGGCAGGACCCTTCTGGTTCCAGCTCTATCTGGTACGCGATCGAGGCTTCAGCGCCGAATTGATCGATCGCGCCAGGAAAGCGGGCTGCACCGCTCTGGTGCTGACGATGGACCTCCATGTCGAAGGCACGCGCTACGCCGACGTGCATAACGGCCTGGGCATTCCGCCCAGCCTGACGGCGCGCAATCTGTGGAGCATCGTCAGCCATCCGCGCTGGGCCCTGGGCATGGTTCGAAGCAAGAGGTGGAGCTTCGGCAATTATGCGGGCCGGGTCGATCCGGCGCACATCAGGGAAATGGCCGAGCTCGTGAAGGGCCAGCTCGATCCGTCCTTCGACGCTCGATCGCTGGAATGGGTTCGAAAGCTCTGGCCCGGCAAGCTGATCGTGAAAGGCATATTGGATGCGGAGGACGCGCGGATCGCGGTGGACTCGGGCGCAGACGCCTTGCTCGTGTCGAACCATGGCGGCCGGCAGCTCGACAGCGCCCCTTCGACCGTCTCCGTGTTGCCGGGGATCGTCGAAGCCGTGGGCTCAAGGGTCGAGATCTTCGTCGACGGTGGCGTCCGCTCGGGACTGGACGTGCTGAAGTTCCTCGCGCTCGGGGCCCGCGGCTGCTTCATCGGGCGCGCCTATCTTTATGGGCTGGGGGCCTTCGGCCAGAAGGGGGTGACGAAGGCGCTCGAGATCCTTCGCGACGAGCTCGATGTGGCGATGGCCCTGACCGGGACGACGGATGTCGGGGCGCTGGCTTCGGAGACTGTGTTCCCGGCGGCGGAGGCGAATATCGACTCCCAGCCGGAATAAGCGGCCATGGCGTTGCGGATCTGGACCGCCACAAACCGGTCTGCGCTGGACATTAGGGCGAAGCTGCCATTGAGTAGGCGCGCGGGGGAACGCCATTGGCTGGACGGACAAGAGACAAGGCTCCGGCTGATCGGCAAGCCGACCGCCTGAAGTCGGAGATCATCCGGCTGGAAGAAGAGCTGGCCGCGAAGAGCGACCTCC
This sequence comes from uncultured Sphingosinicella sp., assembly GCA_946886275.1. The sequence continues at coordinate 768 of CAMPIH010000109.1, read as the reverse complement.
TCAAGGAGGTCAATCATCGCGCCAAGAACAACCTGCAAATGGCGATGGCGATGCTGTCGATGCAGGCGTTGGCCGCCGACAATCCCGTCGTTTCCGACGCCCTGAACGCCGCCTCCAACCGGCTCGGTTATCTCGCCCGAGTCCATGAACTGCTCTACCAGCGCGGCGACGACATTCAGGCCATCGATATAAGCCTCTTTCTGATGGACATTGGGGATGCGCTGGAGCGCGCGTTCAATCGGCCGGAAGTCACCCTGGCCTATGATGTGCCTCCCCTGGTGCTCGACGTGTCGCGCGCGGTCAGCGTCGCTCTCATCGTCGGCGAAGCCGTCCTGAACAGCCATAAATATGCCTTTCCCGGCGGCCGGAAGGGCGTGATTGAAATCATTTGCAGGGAGCAGGCGGGGGCCGTTTGCCTTGCCGTTCATGACGATGGCGTCGGCTTTCCGGTTCAACAGCGAAGAAGCGCCTTGGGAATGCGGCTCCTGCGGGCGCTGGGCAGGACCCTGGGCGGTGAAACTCTGGTGGAGGGCGACCGCGGAACTCGGGTCGAGATCAGATTTCCCATCTGATCTGTCGAGCACTGCCTGGCTCGTCGATTCAGTTGATCGTCGCAAACGCTGAAAGCGGGACATGAACCGTTCGATCCGGTGACGGCCCGCAACAAGCAAGGGTACCCGGCGGGATGGCCCCCGGTTCAGGGACGATAGAGAGTTCCACGGAGTTCCGGGTCTTCCAACGTACGGCCCGCTCCCACGGCGACGCAGG
>CAMPIH010000108.1 GCA_946886275.1 uncultured Sphingosinicella sp. | reverse complement strand
GCAGACCGCCAGGAAGTCCGCGCCGGCATCGACCAGCACCCGGCCATTGGCCGGGGTGATCCCGCCGATCGCGACGGAGGGTAGCTCGAACAGGGCCGCCCACCAGGACAGGATCGAAGGATCGGGGCGATGCCGGGTTTCCTTGGTCGTGGTCGGGAAGAAGGCGCCGAAAGCGACATAATCGGCCCCCGCGTCCCCCGCCTCCATCGCCAGATGGCGGCTGTCGTGACAGGTCACGCCGATCTGCGCCGTCGGTCCGAGCACCGCCCGCGCCTCGCGCGGATCGCCGTCGCCCTGGCCCAGATGAACGCCGTCGGCACCGATCCTCTTGGCGAGAGCCATGTCGTCGTTGACGATGAAGGCAACGTCCCGGTCGGCGCAAAGCCGCTGAAGCGGCTCGGCAAGCCGCGCCGCTTCGTGCTGGTCGACATCCTTGACCCGAAACTGGAAGGCGGCCACCGGCCCTCCGTCGAACGCCTGGTCGAGCCGAGTGGGGAAGTCCCCGCCGACATCCAGCGGGGAGATGAGATAAAGCTGGCAGGGGCCGCGATCGCCGCGATCGAAGCGGCTGGCAAAATCGGACGGATCGAGGGTCAGTTCATCATCGGTCATGTCGCCGCATCCTCCGCCACCCGTTCTCCTGTCAAACAGAGAAAGACATCGGGCTTTCGTCCAAGGCCTTGCGCCCTTCGAACGGAGCCGAATCCCCCCTTCTCCATCAGCGCCTTCACCTCCGCTTCGGCGAAGAGTCGGAAGCCGAACCGGTGCCCAGGCCATTTGCTGAGCTCCTCGGGCGGTTCGAAGCAGATCGAGAGGGCACCGCCGGGGCGGACGACCCGCGCCAGCTCCCCGATCGCACCCGCCGGGTCTGGCCAGAAATAGAGATTGTTGACGCTGCACGCCTTGTCGACGCTGCGGTCCGCCACGGGCAGCTTCTGGACCGACGCATGGAACAGCCTGACGCGTTCCATCCGGCGAAACCGCCTCCGGGCCCGCTCGACCATCTGTGGAGAGATGTCGACGCCGGACACCCGTCCGGTCGTCCGCCCCGCGATCATCGCCAGCAGCGCACCGCCGCCGAACCCGACCTCTAGGACGTCGTCCGCTTTTTGAAGATCGAGCTCGGCCAGAGCGAGATCGTTCATCGGCCCGCTGATCCGGTCGAGCCAGGGGCCGATCAGGTGCCTCCCCAGCCAGCCGCTCGGCCGGGCGAATTGCGCGGCGAGAAAGCGGCTGAGGATCGCCAAGTTCAGGCTTTCGTGGTCGAGGCGGCGTGGATCTCGTCGATCGCCGTGCCGAGCGCCCGGTCGAATTCCTCGTCGCTCATCTGGTAGCGCAGGTCCTCGAGCAAGGCGCGCGAGAAGCTGGCGATGATGCCACGATTTCGCGCCAGCTCCCGACACGCTTCGGGGCGTGAATAGCCGCCGGACAGAGCGACCACCCGGAGCACGCGCGGATGATCGACGAGCGGATCGAACAGGCCGGGCTCGGTCGGAAGGCTGAGCTTCAGCATGACTCGTTCGTTCCCCGGGAGCGAGTCGAGCGCCTTGACGAGCTCGTCGAGCAGGATCCTGTCCGCCTCGGCGCGTTCAGGGCTCTTGATGTTCACCTCGGGCTCGATGATCGGGACGAGGCCGGCGTCGAGGACCTGGCGAGCCACTTCGAACTGCTGGCCGACGACCGCCGCGATTCCATCGCGATTGGCGAGGTTGATCACCGACCTCTCCTTGGTGCCGAACACGCCGAGCGCCTTGGCATGAGCGAGAAGAATCGCCAGGTCCGGCATCGGCTTCATCAGCTGGACGCCGTTCTCCTCGGCCTCCAGCCCCTTGTCGATCTTGATGAATGGGACAACTCCGCGCTCCCTGAGCACCTGGGGAACCGGCTTGCCGTCGATCTCGCCGTCCATCGTCCGCTCGAACAGGATCGCTCCGAGGACCTTCTCGCCGCTGAAGGCGGGGGAAGTGATGATCCGGGAGCGCATCTGGTGGATCAGGCCGAACATCTCCTCGTCGTCGTTCCAGGCGCCTTCCTCGATGCCATAGCCCTTGAGCGCCTTCGGCGTGGAGCCGCCGCTCTGGTCGAGCGCGGCGATGAATCCCCGGCCGCTTTCCATTTTTGCCATCATGTCCGATTCCTGCATGAAGATAGTCCTTTATTACATTGATTAGGCTCAAGAATATGTACGGCGCGGCGATGTCATGCGCACTCGACCTTCACCGTCCCTCGAGGACTTCGAGGAAGGGTTTCAACATCGCGCTCAGGTTCACAGCGATCGAAATCCGGGTCCCGGGACCGTTGAAGAGATGGACGGCGTGGAGAAGCCAGGAGGGGAAGATCACCAGGCGACCATTGGCCGGGCGGAGGAATTTTTCATATTCTTCCGGCTTCTCTCCAGGACGACGGAAACGCAGATCGGGCGCGTTCATGGCGATGGTTGGCATACGCGGATCGCTCAGCACGAGCGCTCCGCCGAGATTCTGGTCGGTCGAACCCTGATAGCCGTCGTCGACATAATAGACGGCGGACCAATAGGCACCCGGATGTGAATGATAATGGTTGGACGAACCCGCCCGCGAGACGTTCGACCACATCGTCGAATACCAGCCGTAGCGCGATTGACCCGGCGATTTCACGTCCACCGTCACGGAATCGACGAGGAAGATGATCCTCGCCAGCAGCTCCTGGGCGGCGGGACCACCCCATTTCAGCATGTCGGGTGCCGATTGCCATCCGGAGACGTTCGACAGGCGGACCCCGGGATCATTCGCCTGCCGGGCGAGGATCACTTCCTTCAGACGGCGGTTCACGTCGACCGCATTGGGCATCTGATCGACGATCAACGGGGTGTCGAAAAGTCCGACCACCTGCGGGCCGGCGCCGATACCCGCTGCGCTCACGGCTGCTGAAGCGCCTCGACGCCGGGAAGGTCCTTGCCTTCCATCCATTCGAGGAACGCACCGCCTGCGGTGGAAACGAAGGTGAAATCGTCAGCCACGCCCGCATGGTTGAGAGCAGCGACGGTGTCGCCGCCGCCGGCGACGGAGACCAGACCGCCACTCTGGGTGAGTGCGGCGGCGGTTCTGGCGAGGGCGACTGTGGCGGCATCGAAGGGTGGCGTCTCGAAGGCGCCAAGCGGGCCGTTCCAGACCAGCGTGTGACAGGTTTTCAAAGCGTCCGCCAAGGCCTCGACCGCCGCAGGGCCGACATCGAGGATCATCTCGTCGGGCGCCACTTCATGGACGTTGCAGGTGCGCAGTGATGGCGGGTTCGCTTCGAACGCCTTCGCGACGACGACGTCATAGGGCAGATGAACGGTGCAGTTCGCCCGATCCGCCGCGTCGAGTATCTCGAGAGCGGTTTGGCCGAGCTCATGTTCGGCGAGGCTTCGGCCGACATCGACCCCGCGCGCGGCGAGGAAGGTATTGGCCATTCCGCCGCCGATGATCAGATGATCGACCTTGGTGACGAGATGTTTGAGCACGTCGAGCTTGGTCGATACCTTGGCCCCCCCGACCACCGCAGCCACCGGCCGCTCAGGATTGCCGAGGGCTTTTTGCAGCGCCTCGAGCTCGGCCTGCATCGCCCGGCCGGCAAAGGCCGGCAAACGGTGCGCCAGGCCTTCTGTCGAGGCGTGGGCGCGGTGAGCGGCGGAGAAGGCGTCGTTGACGTAGATGTCGCCGAGCCGGGCGAAGCGATCGGCGACCGCCGGGTCATTCCTCTCCTCGCCGCCGAAGAAGCGCGTATTCTCCAGGATCGCGACGTCGCCCGGCTGGAGGTCGGCAATGGCGGCCTCGTCCACTTCCCAGTCGATGAAGCGGACCGGCCGGCCGAGCACCGCCTCGTAGGGCCTGGTGACGAGCGCCAGCGAAAATTCCGGGGCGGGCGACTTGGGCCGGCCGAAATGGGCGAGCAGGAGGACGATCGCGCCCTTGTCGGCGAGCTCGGTGACGGTCGGAAGGGTCGCGCGAAGACGAGTGTCGTCGCTGACCTTCCCTTCCTTCATCGGCACGTTGAGATCGACCCGGACGAGGACCCGCTTCCCCTCGATCTCGCCGAGGTCGTCGAGCGTACGGAATGATGTCATGGCGTCAGATCAGGGCGGCCATCGCCGCCGCCGTGTCGACCATCCGGTTCGAGAAGCCCCATTCATTGTCGTACCAGCTGACGACCCGAACGAGCTTGCCTTCCAGAACCGCGGTCTCGAGGCTGTCGATCGTCGAGCTCGCCGGATTGTGGTTATAGTCGATCGAGACGAGCGGCTCTTCGGAATAATCCAGGATTCCCTTGAGCGCGCCTTCCGAGGCGGCGCGAAGGGCGCCGTTCACTTCGTCCACCGAAGTGTCGCGACCCGGCGTGAAGGTCAGGTCCACCAGGCTGACGTTCGGCGTCGGAACCCGAACCGCCGATCCGTCCAGCTTGCCCTTCAACTCCGGGAGGACTTCGCCGACCGCTCGGGCGGCGCCGGTGGTGGTCGGGATCATCGACATTCCGGCGGCGCGTGCGCGGCGCTTGTCGCTGTGGATCTGATCGAGGATCTTCTGGTCGTTGGTATAAGCGTGGATCGTCGTCATCAGGCCGCGCTCGATGCCGACGGCCTCGTTCAGGACCTTGGCGACCGGCGCCAGGCAGTTCGTCGTGCAGGATGCATTGGAGACGATCGTGTGTCCAGCGGTCAGCTTGTCGTGATTGACTCCGTAGACGACGGTGAGGTCGACCCCTTTTGCAGGCGCGGAGATGAGAACTTTCCTTGCTCCTGCAGTCAGATGCGCACCGGCTTTGTCACGATCCGCGAAGAATCCGGTGCATTCCAGGGCGAGCTCGACGCCATTTTCGCCATGGGGCAGCTTGGCGGGGTCGCGCTCGGCCGTGACCTTCACCCGGCGGCCGTCGATGATCAGGTCGTTGCCGTCGGCGCGGACCTCGCCCGGATAGGCGCCATGGACCGAGTCCCGCTTGAACAGGAGCGCGTTGGATTCCGCGTCGGCGAGGTCGTTGATCGCAACGAGCTCCAGCCCGCAATCCTTCTTCTCGAGGATCGCTCGCGCCACCAGGCGGCCGATCCGCCCGAACCCATTGATCGCCACTCTGGTTGCCATCTTGCTGATCTCCTTAGGATTTGAGCGCCGCGAGGATGCGCGGCACGATTGCGTCGGCGGTGAAGCCGAACCGCTTGAAAAGGTCTTCTGCCGGCGCCGAAGCGCCGAACCGATCGATGCCGATCCGAAGCCCGCGGCGGCCGACATAGCGTTCCCAGCCCATCGACGTCCCCGCCTCGATCGAAACGAGCAGGCAATCGTCCGGGAGAAGGTCGTCGCGATAGGCCGAATCCTGGGCGTCGAAGCGGGCCCAGCTCGGCATCGACACGACGTCGACGCCGATCCGGTGGGTTTCGAGGCTCGACGCCACTTCGAGTGCGACATGCACTTCGGAGCCGGTGGCGAGGATCACCACCTGTCGGTTGGTCGCCGCCTCGTGGAGCCGGTAGGCGCCGCGCGCGCAGAGATTGTTGGCGGCGGCCGTGGTGCGCAGCTGCGGCAGGTTCTGCCGGCTCAGGGCGAGAAGGCTCGGTCCGGAGGCATGCTTGAGCGCCAGTTCCCAGCATTCCGCCGTCTCGACCGAGTCGGCGGGCCGGAGCACGTCGAGATTGGGGATCGATCGAAGGCTCATCAGATGCTCGATCGGCTGGTGGGTGGGACCGTCCTCGCCGAGCCCGATCGAATCGTGGGTCATCACATAGACCACCCGGGTCTGCTGAAGCGCGGAAAGGCGGATCGCGGGCCGGCAATAATCGGCGAAGACCAGGAAGGTGCCGCCATAGGGAATGACTCCGCCATGAAGCGCCATTCCGTTCATCGCCGCGGCCATGCCGAACTCGCGGATCCCGTAATAGAGATAGGTTCCGGAGCGGTCGTCGCGGGTGAAAGGCTGCTGAGCCTTGCTCTTCGTGTTGTTGGAGCCGGTGAGATCGGCCGAGCCCCCGACCGTCTCCGGAAGCAAGGCGTTGATCGAATCGAGCGCCAGTTCCGAGGCCTTTCGGGTCGCGATCTTCTGCGGCTTGGCGATCAGGCCTGCGATGTGGCCTTCAAGCGAAAAGTCGTCGGGAAGGGCGCCGCTCATCCGGCGGAGGAATTCGCCGGAGGCGGCGCTCGCCTCGAGCCGGGTCCGCCATTGCCGATGCTCATCCTGGCTTCGGCGACCCGCTTCGCGCCACGTCTCGACAATCTCGGTCGGGAGATCGAACGGCTCATTCTCCCAAACCAGCTGCTTGCGCGCCGCGGCGACCTCTTCCGGCCCCAAAGCGGCGCCATGGGTCGCCGCCGTGCCTTGCTTGTTGGGCGCGCCGAAGCCGATGATCGTCCGGCAGGCAATCAGCGATGGCCTGTGGTCGGCAAGCGCCTCGTCGAGCGCCCGGCGGACATCCTCCATGTCATGGCCGTCGCAGCGGACCGTGTGCCAGCCATAGGCCCGGTAGCGCGCCTCGATATCCTCGGACGTGGACAGGTCGGTCGAGCCGTCGATGGTGATCCGATTGTCGTCCCAAAGCACGTTCAGCCGGCCGAGGCCGAGGTGACCGGCGAGTCCTGCCGCCTCGTGATTAATGCCTTCCATCAGGCAGCCGTCACCGGCGATCACCCAGGTGCGATGATCGACCAGATCGTCGCCGAAGTCGGAATTCAGCCGCCGCTCGGCGATCGCCATGCCGACCGCCATCGCGAAGCCCTGCCCAAGCGGCCCCGTCGTCGCTTCGACCGCATCGAGCAGGAAATTCTCGGGATGGCCGGCGCAGGGCGAGCTCAACTGGCGAAAATTGGCGATGTCCTCGATCGTCGGCCGGGCATAGCCGCTGAGATGGAGCAGGGCATAGATGAGCATCGATCCATGGCCGGCGGAAAGGACGAACCGATCCCGGTCCGGCCAGTCCGGAGCGGCGGGATCGTGCTTGAGATATTCGGTCCAGAGGATCGTCGCGGCATCGGCCATCCCCATCGGCATTCCGGGGTGGCCGGAATTCGCCGCCTGGACCGCATCCATCGCCAGGGCGCGGATCGCGTTGGCAAGCATGTTCGGTTCGACGGCCATCTATTTCCCTTGAACAGGATGGTTCGGGCGGATGCCACGCGCGGGACTCGCCCGAGCCCCACTGCGGGTCCCTTTATCGGAGGGGGCGTTGGCGTCAACTCTAGCGGATTTGCGGTAGCCCGAAGCCATGCTATGCCGCCGCCATGGCCGATCAACGCGCTCTCGCCGCCGTTCGCCGCATCGAGCGGGCTCTGGCGCGTGTCGAGGCCGCCGCCGCGACGCCGGCCAGCGCTCCGGACGGAGACGATCAGGAGATGGAACGGCTCCGCTCCGCCCACGAGCAGCTTCGCCAGCGGGTCAATGGCGCGATCGGCCAGATCGACATTTTGCTCGAGTCAGGACAGGGTCACTGATGGCCAATATCGACATCGAGATTGCCGGCCGACGCTACAATGTCGCCTGTGCCGACGGCGAGGAGGCGCATCTGCATTCGGTCGCGGCGCTGGTCGATCGCCGTGCAAAGGACGCCGGCCAGGCGCTCGGCAGCCTCAGCGAGGCGCGTCACCTGCTCTATGCCGCCTTGCTCCTCGCGGACGATCTCAAGGAAGCGCGCGGCGGCACGGTCATGGCCGAAGCGGAGCCTGACCCGGAAGTCGCCGAGGCGCTCGAAGGACTGGCAGCGCGGGTGGAGAACCTCGCCGATCGTCTCGAGGCGCAGACCGTCGCCTGAGGGCGTCGTCGAACAGGAACTGGGCCCGGCACGCCCCATTGCGAGCCTTGCGGGGAGACCCTAAATAGGGAGCGACGGGTACTGCCCGGTACGAGCTTTAGCGAACATCCCTGAGGCGATAAGACATCCTCGGGGGCTGTCACTGGTCGGATCCTGGTTCGGCACATATGGTCCCCACCTGACGTTCTGGCGTCAGAGGATATTCCA
>CAMPIH010000107.1 GCA_946886275.1 uncultured Sphingosinicella sp. | reverse complement strand
TCGCCGGGCGGCAAATGCCGGCACGTGCCCGGATAGACGGGGCCTTCGGTCCCGCCGGATTCGGATGATGGGTGCGGCGCCGAAGCGCTGGCGGCGATCTCGGCGGCGACTTCGGCGCGGGTGCAGAAGCAGGGATAGACGAGGCCGTCTCGTTTCAACCGGTCGAGCGCGTCCGAATAGAGGTCGAGCCGCTCCGACTGATAGCTGATCTCATCGTCCCACTCGAGACCGAGCCAGAGCAGATCGGCGAGGATCGAATCGACATGCTCGGCGCGGGCCCGTCCGGGATCGATGTCCTCGATCCGGAGCAGGAAGGCGCCGCCATGCTCACGGGCGAGATCGTGAGCCCGCACCGCCGAATAAGCGTGGCCGAGATGCAACCGTCCGGTCGGACTGGGCGCGAAGCGAGTGACAATCATCATAAGGCGCTTGACCGGGAGTCGTCACTCATGGTGTCATGGCCCCGTCACGCGATGCAGCGATAGCGTGGCCGAACAGGAGAAACGGCCGGATGTCCGCTTTCTCCCTCGTTCTGAGTGCGACAGTCTCGGGGGCGGCGTTTCGGGAGTTTCTCCAGAAACGGGAGCTTTGCGAGCCTTGTACCATCCCGATCTCCTCAGGCATCCCGAAAGCTGCCCGGCGCTCGTCCTGAACGCCGATTACACGCCGCTCAGTTACTATCCTTTGAGCCTGTGGCCCTGGCAGACCGCCGTCAAGGCGGTCTTTTTGGAACGGGTGGACATCGTCGCCCAGTATCAGCGCAAGGTTCACAGCCCCAGCTTCGAGATGAGCCTTCCGAGCGTGATCGCGCTTCGCCAATATGTCCGGCCGAGCGAATATCCCGCCTTCACCCGGTTCAACCTCTTCCTCCGCGACCGCTTCTCCTGCCAATATTGCGGCGGCCTGATGGAGCTCACCTTCGATCACGTCGTTCCCCGGGCCCAGGGCGGCCGGACGACGTGGGAGAATGTCGCCACCGCCTGCGCCCCCTGCAATCTGCGCAAGGGCGGCCGGACCCCGAAGGAAGCGCATATGCACATCCAGCGCTACCCGTTCCGGCCGACGAGCTGGCAGCTCCAGGAGCATGGCCGAAGCTTCCCGCCCAACTATCTCCACGATAGCTGGCGCGACTATCTCTACTGGGACATCGAGCTGGACGCCTGACGGCAGCCGCTTCTCCAGCTTTTAGCGCTTCAGCCAGTGCCGCCGAAGGAACCAGGCGAGCACCCCCAGCCCGACGAGAAGGCAGAAGCCGACGACTCCCCAGAAAGCCCAGGGCCTTTGCGCATAGGGGATTCCCTCGACGTTCATCCCGAGAAGGCCGGTGATGAAGGTCAGGGGCAGGAAGATGAAGGCGACGATCGAAATGACGAGCGCGCGCTGATCGACCTGCTCGGCGCGAAGATCGGTGAGCTGCTCGTGAAGCAGGGCGGACCGCTCGCGAACCGCTTCCAGCTCCTCCGTCATCCGGGCGAAACGATCGGCGGCCTCGTTGATGTGAAGTCGGTCCTGCTCCTCCAGCCAGTCGACGTCCATTGCCGCCAGCGTGGTGAGGGCGTCGCGGTCCGGAGCGACGAATCGGCGGAAGGCGATGGCCTGCGACCGGATTTCGGCGATCGAGGTCCGAAGCTTGTAGATGCTCTTCGCCTCCATCGCGCTTTCGCAATCGTCGAGCAGATCGCCGAGCTCCGCCACCTGCGGATCGAGCTGGCGGCTGATCTCGCGGGCGAAGGCGGCGACGAGGTCGCCCGGGTCGAGGATCTTGCCGGCCTCGACCATCCGGACGACCGGGGCGGTCGCGGACAAAGTCCTGCGGCTCAGCGACGTCACCCGGTTTCGGCGGACCCATAGCCGGATCGAGACGAGCCGGTCCGAATCGGCCGTATCGGTCTCGCCAGGACCGCGCAGGTTGACGATGGCCCCTTCCTCGATCCGGTCGCAGCGCGGCCGGGTCTCGGTGGCGACGAGGGCGCCGGCGGCGATGTCGGGAATGTCCTGCTGCGACTTGAGGAAACCGAGGTCCTGCTCGTCGCGCCGTTCGAGGTGGAGCCAGAGGAAACCGGAACCGCGATAGTCGACCGCCTCGTCGACGCTGAGCCGCCGGACCGGCCCGTCGTTGATGAGGAGCGCGCCTTCCATCAGATCCCGGCGAGGAAGGCCTTCACCGCCGGGGCGACGTCGTCGCGCTTCAGCGCCAGCGCCAGATTGGCGATGACGAATCCGGTCTTGTCGCCGCAATCGTGGCGCTCGCCGTCGAACGTGACTCCGTGGAAGGGCTGCCGTCCGATCAGGCCGGCCATGGCGTCGGTGAGCTGGATCTCGCCGCCGGCGCCGCGCTCCTGGGTCTCGAGAAGCTTCATCACCTCCGGCTGGAGGATGTAGCGGCCGACCACGGCCAGATTGGAAGGCGCCTCCTCCGGCTTCGGCTTCTCGACCAGCCCCTTCACTTCGGTGAGGCGGCCGTCGCGCGCGCCGGGGGTGATGATCCCGTAGCTGGCGGTCCGCTCGGCCGGCACCTCCTGGGCGCAGATGATGTTGCCGCCGACCCTGTCATAGGCGGCGACCATCTGGGCGAGGCAGCCGGGCCGGCCGAACATCAGATCGTCGGGGAGAAGAACCGCGAACGGCTCGTCGCCGACGATCTCGCGGGCGCACCAGACGGCGTGGCCGAGGCCGAGCGGCTCCTGCTGCCGAACCGAGACCACCGACCCCGCCGGCATTCGGGTGATCTCGAGCGGCTCGAGCGACTTGCCCCGCCCCTTCATCACCGATTCCAGTTCGTAGGCGATGTCGAAATGGTCCTCGAGCGCGCCCTTGCCGCGGCCGGTGACGAAGATCATCTGCTCGATCCCCGCCTCGCGTGCCTCGTCGACGGCATATTGGATGAGCGGACGATCGACGACCGTCAGCATCTCCTTCGGAATCGCCTTGGTGGCGGGAAGGAATCGGGTGCCGAGCCCGGCAACCGGGAAAACAGCCTTGCGAACAGGTTTCATTCGGGATCGTCGTCCTCGCTGTCGGGAACGGGAACGTCGCCGGGCGGAAGATCGAAGCGATCTTCCTGGCGCTCTTCGGACCGGCGGAGAAGCTCGTCGACCCGCTCGGGCCGGGCGATCGGCGGCGGCGTCAGCATCTGCTCGGTCGTCAGGGGCGCGCTGGCCATGGCCGGGGCCGGCGGCGCCGGCTGGCCCGGCGGCGGCTCGAGCGGCTCGCGAAGCCCGCAGCCGGCGAGCGTTCCGGCGGCGGTCACAAGGGCGAAGAGGAAAAAGCGATTCATTCCTTCATCCCCAGAACCTTCTTCGCCGCCTCGACCTTGCGCTTCACGGCGGCCGGCGCGGTGCCGCCATAACTGGTTCGGCTCTTAACCGACGAGTCGAGCGAAAGCACGGCGAAAACAGAGGGATCGAGGCGCGCGTCGACCTCCCGGAGAGCTTCGGGGGGAAGTTCCCACAAGGCCGTTCCGCGCTCGTCGGCGAGTCGGACGACCCGTCCGGTGATGTGGTGGGCCTCGCGGAACGGAACGCCGGCCGAGCGAACCAGCCAGTCGGCAAGGTCGGTCGCGGTGGGATGGCCCGCCAAAGCGGCGGCGCGCATCCGATCGGAATCGAAGCGGCTCGTCTCGACCATTCCCGCCATGGCCGCGATCGACAGGATCAGCAGATCGTGCGCCTCGAAGACCGGCGGCTTGTCGTCCTGCATGTCCTTCGAATAAGCGAGCGGAAGGCCTTTCATCGTCGTCACCAGAGCGACCATCGCTCCGGCGATCCGGCCGCAATGACCCCGAACCAGCTCCGCCGCATCCGGATTGCGCTTCTGCGGCATGATCGACGAGCCGGTCGAGAAGCTGTCCGACAGCGCGACGAAGCCGAACGGCTGGCTCGCCCAGAGGATGAACTCCTCGGCAAGCCGCGACAGATGAAGCGAGCATTGCGCCGCCGCCATGAGATAATCGAGCGCGAAGTCGCGATCGGAGACGCCGTCGAGCGAATTGGCGGTCGGCCGGTCGAAGCCGAGCGCGAGAGCCACCGCCTCGCGGTCGATCGGGAACGAGGTTCCGGCCAAAGCGGCCGAGCCGAGCGGGCATTCGTTGAGGCGCTTGCGGGCGTCGGCGAAACGGGACCGATCCCTTCGGAGCATCTCGTAATAGGCCATAAGGTGATGGCCGAGGGTGACCGGCTGAGCCGCCTGAAGATGGGTGAAACCCGGCATCACCGTCGCCGCATGTTCTTCGGCGCGCGTGACAAGGGCCTTCTGAAGAGTCGAGAGCGCCGAATCGACGATGTCGATCGAATCGCGCACCCACAGCCTGAAATCGGTGGCGACCTGGTCGTTGCGCGAGCGGGCGGTGTGGAGCCGCCCGGCCGCCGGCCCGATCAGCTCGGCGAGTCGATTCTCGACATGCATGTGGATGTCTTCGAGGGTGAGATCCTCGGAAACCCCGTCCGCCTCATATTCGTCGGCGATCCGATCGAGCCCTTCCTCTATCGAGTCGGCATCGTCCTGGGAAACGATGCCGGCCGCCGCGAGCATCGCGATATGAGCCCGGGAGGCATTGATGTCCTGGCGCCAGAGTCGCTTGTCGAAGGAGATGGAGGCATTTATCTCGCGCATCAGCGCGGAAGGTCCTTCCGCGAACCGCCCGCCCCACATGGCGTTGGAGTCCTGATCCTTGCGGCTGTCGATCACCCTTCTCCCTGGCCTCGTTTTCGGCCTCGTCCTGGCCGGATGCGATAGGCAAAAGGCCGAAGCCCCGCAAGGCGAGGCGGCGGCGCCCGCCGTCGCCGAATCCGCGGGCAAAGCCGTGCCCGCAAGCTATCCGACCGGCCGGCTCGACCGGTCCCATGCCGGAACCGAGGCGCCCGACATCGCCTTCGAGGATCCCTCGGGCGAGCCGGCGCGGATGGCCGATTTCCGCGGCCGGCCGGTCCTCGTCAATCTCTGGGCGACCTGGTGCGCGCCTTGCGTCGTCGAGATGCCGTCGCTCGATGCGCTCGCAAGGCGCGAAGGCGATTCGCTCGTCGTCCTCGCCCTCAGCCAGGATTTTGGCGGCCGCGAGAAGGTCGCCGACTTCTTCCGCCGCCACCGCTTCACCAAGCTCGAACCCTATCTCGACGACAGCATGGCCTTCATGTCGGCGCTCCGGATCGACACCTTGCCGACGACGATCCTCTACGATGCCGAAGGCAAGGAAGTGTGGCGGATGACCGGCCTCGCCGACTGGGAAAGCGAGCGCGCGGATCGGCTGCTGGTCGAGGCCGAGCCAGGCTAGCCCCGGCGAGTCTTCCGAACGCCGCGGCCTTCAGGCGGAGACCGGTCGGCGCCGAGAGAAGAGCCGGCCGTCGATCAGGGCCAGGCCGGCGGCGATCATCGCCATTCCAAAGAAATGGCGAGTCGCCAGCACCTCGCCGAGCAGGGTCGCGCCGAGCAGGATCGCCGTCACCGGGATCAGGAAGGTGACGAGAATGGCGTTGGTCGCGCCGGCGGAGTCGATCAGCCGGAAATAGAGGATATAGGCAAGAGCGGTGCAGAACATCGCCAAAGCAAGGATCGAAAGCCAGGCGGCGCTGCTCGCCGAAGTCGCCTGCAACGGCTGCTCGAAGATCAGGGCCAAAGGCAGCATGATCAGGACCGAGGCGCAGAGCTGGCCGGCGGAGACGGTGATCGGCGGAACCCCCATCCGGCGGAAGCGCCGCGCATGGACCCCGGCGAGCGCGTAGCAGAAGGTCGCCGCCAGGCAGGCGATCTGGGCAAGCAGTCCGGCGCCGCCGAGATCGAGGAGGAGGTCGCCGCCGATCATCGCCGCCACGCCGGCGAAGCCGATCGCGACTCCCGCCACCTTCAGCGGAGTCGCCCGCTCGTCCTCGGTGAACAGGTGCGCGACCAGCACCGCCCAGAGCGGAGTCGTCGCATTGAGGATCGAGGCGAGGCCGCTGGCGATATGCTGCTGGCCCCAGGCGAAGAGCGAGAAGGGGATCGCATTGTTGAGCAGGGCCAGAAGGAGGAAAGGGAGAGCCGTGGCCCGGGCGAACGGAAGCGGCCGCCCCGTCAGCTTCAGGACAGCGAGCAGGATCAGGGCGGCGACCGCGACCCGGATCAGGACCAGGGTGAGCGGCGCGAGCTCGCGAACCGCCACCTCGATGAAGAAGAAGGAACCGCCCCACAATATCGAGAGGAAGATCAGGATGGCCCATTCGCGACCGCCCATCCTTATGTTGATCTCGCCGTTCATCGCTGCCGCCATAAAGGCTTGTCGCTCCGGCGCCTCACGAAACATGCGTTCAAAGCCATAAGCGGATCTTATGGCCGGCCCGGCCTTGCCGAGGCGCGAGCTGGCCGTGCCTCAGTCGCGGAGCAGTTCGTTGATCGCGGTCTTGGACCGGGTCCGGGCGTCCACCCGCTTGACGATCACGGCGCAGGCGAGGCTCGGTCCGCCATCCTTGGCCGGCAAGGTGCCGGGGACGACGACGGAATAGCTCGGCACCCGTCCCATGAAGACTTCGCCGGAGGCCCGGTCGACGATCTTGGTCGAAGCGCCGATGAAGACTCCCATCGACAGCACCGCGCCCTGCTCGACGACGACTCCTTCGGCGACTTCGGAGCGGGCGCCGATGAAGCAATCATCCTCGATGATCACCGGCCCCGCCTGGAGCGGCTCGAGCACGCCGCCGATTCCGGTCCCGCCGGAAATATGGACGTTGCGGCCGATCTGGGCGCAGCTTCCGACCGTTGCCCAGGTGTCGACCATCGTCCCTTCACCGACATAGGCGCCGATATTGACGAAGCTGGGCATCAGCACCGCGCCTGGCGCGACGAAGGCGCCGCGGCGGACGATGGCGCCCGGCACGGCGCGGAAGCCGGCAGCGGCGAAATGGCTGTCGCTCCAGCCGACGAACTTGGACGGGACCTTGTCCCACCAGGTCGCTCCGCCGGGACCGCCACTGATCGTCTCCATCGGGTTGAGCCGGAACGAGAGAAGGACGGCCTTCTTCAGCCATTGGTTGACCTGCCAGCCGTCGGCGCCCTTCTCGGCAACCCGCGCCCGCCCCGAATCGAGCTGGGCGATCGCCGTCTCGACCGCCTCGCGCACCTTGCCGCCGGCCGAGCCGGAGAGCGAATCGCGATCCTCCCAGGCCTGGTCGATCACCCGCTGAAGATCGGTCATTGCACCTCTTCCTTCACAATCTCGGACAGCCACTCGCCGAGATCGGCGACGACATGGTCGATGAGCGCCGGATCGGCATCGTGGCCGCCCTTCTCCGAGCCGTTGTCCAGCCAGACGGTCGTCATTCCAAGCGCCTTGGCGGGGGCCAGGTTGCGGGCCATGTCGTCGACGAACAGGGCACGCTCGGGATCGATCCCGTGCAATCGGCAGATCGCGGCATAGCTGCGGGGGTCGGGCTTGGGGACATATTCCATGGCGTGAATGTCATGCATCCCGTCGAAGGCGTTGGCGAGGCCGAGCCGATCGAGCACGCGCCGGGCATAATTTTCGTCGGCATTGGTGAAGACGAACTTTCGGCCGGGCAGCCGGTCGAGCGCGTCGACGAGGGCCGGATCGGCGGTCAGCCGGGCGAGGTCGACGTCGTGGACGAAGTCGAGGAACTCGCGCGGATCGACGCCGTGCGTTCGCATCAGCCCCGAAAGCGTGGTACCATGTTCGAGGAAATGCTGCTTCTGGACCCGGCGCGCCTCGTCCGCCTCGCAGCCGAGCAGCCGCTGGATATAGTCGCCCATGCGGACGTCGATCAGCGCGAACAGATTGGTCGACGCCGGGTACAGGCTGTTGTCGAGATCGAAGATCCAGCTTTCGACATGGGCGAGCTCGCTTTTCATGGCTGTCCCGTAGCGCAGCCGAACCGCTTCAGCAAAATGAAAGGTTGATTCCGGCATGTGACGGAAAAATAACCAAAATTTCGTAGAGGTGTGACTGAGGCCTTATGTCGAGCGGCAGCAGCAGAGCGCGTCTGATCCTTTCGGTGGCGGTAGCCGCCCTGGTTGTCGCCGGCTGCGGCGGCGGCGGCGGCGGCGCGCGTCCTGAACCGATTCAGGCCCCGCCGCCGGCACCTCCGCCGCCACCTCCTCCAC
>CAMPIH010000106.1 GCA_946886275.1 uncultured Sphingosinicella sp. | reverse complement strand
AGGACGGCACGCTCAAGATGGAGGAGATGCAGGGCGGCACCTTCACCATCTCCAACGGCGGCGTGTTCGGTTCACTGCTGTCGACCCCGATCATCAATCCGCCGCAGTCGGCGGTGCTCGGAATGCACCGGATCGAGGAGCGGCCGGTGGTCCGGGACGGGCAGATCGTCGCCCGACCGATGATGTATCTGGCCCTGAGCTACGATCACCGCCTGGTCGACGGCCGCGAGGCGGTCACCTTCCTCGTCCGAATGAAGGAAGCGCTCGAAGACCCGACGCGGCTCCTGATCGATCTATAGGAATATAAAGATGGCAGAGACTGACTTCGACCTTATCGTGATCGGCTCCGGTCCCGGCGGCTATGTCGCCGCGATCCGGGCCGCTCAGCTCGGCCTGCAGACGGCCTGCGTCGAGAGCCGCGAGACTCTCGGCGGTACCTGCCTCAACGTCGGCTGCATCCCGTCCAAGGCGCTCCTCCACGCCTCCGAGCTGTTCGAGGAAGCGGCTCACGGCACCCTCGCCAAATGGGGCGTGAAGACCCAGGGAGTCGAGCTCGACCTCGAGGCGATGCATGCCGGCCGCCGGGAGGCGGTGAAGGGCCTGACCGGCGGAATCGAGTTCCTGTTCAAGAAGAACAAGGTGACCTGGCTGAAGGGCCATGCCCGGTTCACCGGCAAGGACATGATCGACGTCGCCGGCACTGCCTATCGGGCGAAGAATTTCGTCATTGCCACCGGATCCTCGGTGACGCCTTTGCCGGGGGTCGAGATCGACCAGGAACGGATCATCGATTCGACCGGCGCTCTCGAGCTCGGCGCGGTGCCGGGCCATCTCGTCGTCATCGGCGGCGGGGTGATCGGGCTCGAGCTCGGCTCGGTCTGGAGGCGCCTCGGCGCAAAGGTCACCGTCGTCGAGTTTCTCGACCAGATCCTTCCCGGAATGGATGGCGAGGTCCGCAAGGAAGCCCACAAGATCTTCAAGAAGCAGGGCTTCGAATTCCGGCTGTCGACCAAGGTGACGAAGGCTGAGCGCAAGGGCGACACGGTCACCCTCACGCTCGAGCCGGCAAAGGGTGGCAGCGCCGAGACGATCGAGGCGGACTCGGTCCTGGTCTCGATCGGGCGCCGGCCGAACACCGACAATCTCGGCCTCGACGCCGCCGGCATCGCCCTCAACAAAAGGGGCCAGATCGAGGTCGATCACGAATTTCGAACCGGCGTCTCCGGGATCTACGCGATCGGCGACGTCACTCCGGGGCCGATGCTCGCCCACAAGGCCGAGGACGAAGGAATCGCCGTCGCCGAGATTCTCGCCGGCCAGATCGGAATCGTCAATCACGAGGTGATTCCTTCGGTGGTCTACACGATGCCGGAAATCGCCGGCGTCGGCCTGACCGAGGAGGATGCCAAGGCTCAGGGCCATGAGGTGAAGACCGGCAAGTTCCCGATGCTCGGCAACAGCCGGGCCAAGACCAACCGGGAGCCGGACGGCTTCGTCAAGGTCATCGCCGACGCCAGGAGCGACCGGGTGCTCGGCGTGTGGATGGTGGCGTCGGTGGCGGGGACGATGATCGGCCAGGCCGCCCAGGCGATGGAGTTCGGAGCGACGTCGGAAGACATTGCCTACACCTGCCACGCCCACCCGACCCATTCGGAGGCGCTCAAGGAAGCCGCGATGGCGGTGACCGGCAAACCGATCCACGTCTAGCCGGCCAGGCCGGCGCAGGCTGTCGGGACGGCTTGGGATGCCGGCGGGGTAGCGCGGCCTAAGCGGAGGGTTCAGAAGAGGCCTCATGACGCCCGCCGAACTCCCCGTCGCGCTCGGACCCCTGCTCGAATGGCTGAACCTGGTCGGGATCGGGGTCTTCGCTCTGTCGGGCGCCCTGCTCGCGGCCGAGAAGAAGCAGACCTTCGTCACCTTCATCTTCTTCGCGGTGGTCACCGGGATCGGCGGCGGCACCGTCCGCGACCTGCTGATCGGGGCACCGGTCTTCTGGGTGCACGAAAATGCCACTTTGCTGATCTGCTTCGCGGCCGCGGCGGCGGCCTGGATCTCTCCTGCCGGGCTGTGGAAGGGCAGGGCGCTGCTCTGGTTCGATGCGGTGGGTCTCGCCGCTTATTCCAGCTTCGGCGCGGCGAAGGGGCTCGCCTTCGGGCTCGCGCCCTTGCCCGCGTTCGGAATGGGCGTGCTGACCGGCTGCCTGGGCGGAATCATCCGTGACGTTCTCGCCGGCGAGCCGTCGATCCTGATGCGCTCGGAACTCTATGTCACCGCGGCCGCCTTGTCCGCCGCCTTGCTGGTCGGGCTCGTCACGGCCGGGGTCCATGGCGGCCTGGCCGGTCTCGTCGCCGCCCTTGCCGGATTCGCGCTTCGCGGCGCGGCGATCTGGCGCGGCTGGTCGCTCCCGCCTTATTCGCGCTGAAGCCTTGCGAGGCCCTGGCGCCTGTCGTGCTTCGGCTTCAGGTGCAGAGCGACAGGAAGGCGATCTCCATCACGGTTCCGCCCTCGATCGGAAGCGGCCCCCGTTCCTCCGGCGTATAGTCGCGCATCTCGGTGACAACGCCTTCGGCGTCCTGGCGGCGGTCCGCCTGGGGGCTGATCGTCCGCGCGGCGCAGTCGATCCGAAGCAGATAGGTGATGCCGGTGGAAGCATTCGCCCCGGGGTTGGTCAGCCGGAACCAGGCGGTCCGCAAACTCCCCTCCTGGCGAAGGCTCGAGGCGTCGACGGCGATTGCCTGGCCCGACGTCGCCGCGCCCAGGTTGAGCCAGGTCGGCCCGCGCGGGACGGTCGAAACGGGCGTCGACGGCGTTCCCTCCGCAGTGGCGCTGTCCGCTCCGGCCGCGGCCGAACCCGGACAGGCCTCAAGCGCGGCGCCAAGCCCCGTCGCGATCTCGGCGTCGGGCATTTGCGAGGCAACATAAGCAAGGTCGCGCAGGGTAAGACTCTCGCCGCCGAAATAGCTTTGCCGAACCGCTCCCGCCTGGCGAGCGAACTTCCTGAGCTGGAGCGGCGTCAGGCTGTTGCCGAGCTGAAGTCCGACGCACTGGGTCCGCTCGGCATCGAGACCGTAGCGGGTCAGCTGAGGGGTGATGATCGGCGCCCGCGGGCCGATGAAATCGGCGACGTTGCCGGCACAGCCGGCCGTGAGGCCAAGCGCCACCATGGCCAGAACGAGACTACGCATCGAAGCTCCTTTTTCGGAGCGCCTCGATATCAACAGCTTTTCCCGATTGCACGCGCGAAACGCCATCTTCAGGGATTGACTTGATTGATCATTCAATCAACTATCGCCTCATGAGCAGCGGCGGCCGCGATACCCGAGACCGGATCGTCCAGGCGGCGATGGAGCTGTTCTGGGAGAAGGGCTTCGGCTCGACGTCGATCGCCGACATCCTCGGCCGGGCGCAGGTCAACAGCGGCAGCCTCTACCATGTTTTTCCGGGCAAGCAGGACCTGCTCGTCGCCGTGCTGGAAGCCTATCGCGACGGGATCGGGCCGATGCTGATCGAGCCGGCCTGGGCCGGTGTCGCCGATCCCGTCGACCGGATCTTCGCCTTGCTGGCGCGCTATCGCGAGCTCATCGTCATGACCGACTGCCTCTATGGCTGCCCGATCGGCAGCCTCGCGCTCGAGCTCCACGAGCCGGATCCGGTGGTCCGCGAAAGGATGGCCCAGAATTTCGACGCCTGGACGGCGGCGATCCGTGACTGCCTCGATTCCGCCGGCGATCGCCTTCCCGCAAGCGCCGATCGGCAGGCGATCGCGGAGTTCATCCTGACCGTGATGGAGGGCGGAGTGATGCAGGCCCGAACCCATCGCGACGTCGGCTATTTCGACCGCTCGGTCACCCAGCTTCGGCACTATCTCGATTCACTGATCAAGGAGGGGGCGAAGGCATGATGATCTTGATGGCGGCGGCGCTCGCCGCTCAGGCGCCGGCGGTCAGGCAGGGACTGGAGCCGATGAGCTTTCTCGTCGGCCATTGCTGGCGGGGCCGGTTCGAATCCGGCGAGGTCGACACCCATTGCTTCGAAGCCGTGTTCGACGGCCAGCATATTCGCGACCGCCACGAGGTGACGGGCGGGAGGCGGGCCTATCGCGGCGAGACCCTCTACAGCTGGGATGGCGCGGCCAATGTCGTCACCTACACCTACTGGAACTCGTCCGGCGGGGTCAGCCGCGGGACGATGCGCGCCGAAGCGGATCGCCTCCAGTTCGGCGACGAGACCTATCGAGGCGCCGACGGCCGCCAGATCTCGATCGCCACGTCCTGGCGGCGGACGGGCGAGCTTTCCTACGAATCGGTCTCGGTCTCATCGGACTCGCCCGACCTCGATCGAACGGTCAGCTTCGAGCGGGTGGCCGAGCCTGTGGCGATGACCGAGACGCTTGCGCCGGACGGAAGCCTGACGCTCGTCCACGAAGCCATCGTCGACGCTCCGGCCGCCGAGGTGTGGAGCGCAATCTCGACCCCGGAAGGCTGGCGAAGCTGGGCGGTGCCGGTGGCCTGGAATCCTGAGCCGGCACTCCTCGAGACGAGCTACGATCCGGCGGCGGCACCCGGAGACGCCTCCACGATCAGGCATCGAATCGTCGCCAGCGTGCCCGGGCGGCTGCTGGCGTTCAGGACCGTGAAGGCGCCCGATGGCTTTCCTCATTTCGAAACCTTCACTCAGGTCACGGCGATGATCGAGCTTGAGCCTCAAGGCGACAGGAAAACCCGGGTCAGGATCGTCGGCGCTGGCTATCCCGACGACGAAGCCGGCCGCCAGCTGATCGGTTTCTTCAGGAACGGGAACCGGATCAGCCTCGAGCGGCTCCGCCGCCGTTTTGCCGAAGGGCCGATCGACTGGACTCGCGAGCGCAGCGGCGAAGGCAGCGGCGCCGAATGATCAGTCGCTCCACACCTCCCGATACGGTCTCGGCTCCCGCGGCGACGGGGTCAGCGGCGCCAGAGGCCGCTGCCACAGGCCGACGCTTCGCCAGCCGCCGAGCTTGAAGCCGACGTCGCGATAGACCCCGGCGGGCGCGAATCCCGCTTTTTCGTGAAGGGCGACGCTCGCTGGATTGGGCAGGCTGATCGCGGCGATCGCCTGGGTGAAGCCCTGGCGCTCGAGCAGCGGCAGCAGCCGGTCATAGAGCCGGCGGCCGAGCCCACGCCCCTGAGCCTCAGGCGCCAGATAGACCGAGGTCTCGACGGTGAAGCGATAGGCGTGACGGGCCCGGAAGGCGCTGGCGCTGGCGAAGCCGAGGAGGGCATTGGCCTCGTCGCGGGCCGTCAGCCACGGATAGAGCGCGCCGCCGCTTTCGATCCGCGAGCGCATCTCCGCTTCGTCCGGCGGCTGGTTCTCGAACGAGACGAAGCTGTCGGTCACATACGGCGCGTAGAGCGCCGCCACTTCGCCGGAATCGTCGGGACCGGCGAGCCGGATCATCATCCGATGCCGAGAAGCGCCATCATCCGGACCAGCCAGGACCGGCTCGACGGCGCCGGGAGCCGCGCCGGTCGCGCGGGGCATTCGAGGCAGCGAAGCTGGATGGCGGGCCCGGAAAGGAGCGCCTCGGCATCGGCGATGGCGAGGGCCATCATCTGCTCCGGCCGGCCGGCGAGCCGGCTGTAGACATCGCCCGTTCTGGCTTGTTCGGCCCCGGCGGCGCCGCGCATGATCTGGGTCAGGAAATCGGGTTCGCGCTCGAGGTAGACGATCTCGGCTTCCTCGGGATCGAGATTGGCCTGCCGGGCCGCTTCGGCGACGGCGTCGTCGAGCGAGCCGAACCGGTCGACCAGCCCGATCTGGCGGGCGGTGCCGCCATCCCAGACCCGCCCCTGGGCGATCTCATGGACCCGCTGGACCGGGATCTGCCGGGCGGTCGAGACGAGCTGGAGGAAGCGGCGGTAGGTGCTCTCGACGCCGGTCTGGATGATCCGGCTCGCCTCCGGAGAAATGCCCTGGAAGATGTCGGGTTCGCCGGACAGCGGCGTCGTGCCGACTCCGTCGGCGCCGATTCCGAGCTTCTCGAGCGTGCCTTCAAAGCTGGGCAGGATCCCGAACACGCCGATCGAGCCGGTGATGGTGGAGGGCTCGGCGAAAATCGTCTCGCCGGCGGTCGCGATCCAGTAGCCGCCGCTCGCCGCCACCGACCCGAACGAGATGACGACCGGGATTCCGCGCTGGCGGACCGCCAGGACCGCCCGCCGGATCCGCTCGGAAGCGAGGGTCGAGCCGCCGGGCGAGTCGATCCGGACCACCAGCGCCTTGAGATTGCCGGTCTTCAGGCCCTGCTCGAGGCCTGCGACGACCGTCTCCGCGCCGGCGGTGCCGAGCGCGGCCTCGCCGTCGACGATCATCCCGGCGACAGTGAGGATTCCGATCTCGCCGCCCGGGTGGCTCGCCGGATTGTCGTCGATCCAGGCGTCGAGATGGACGGCGTGATAGCTTCCCGGCACATTTTCGTCGCCGCCGCCGGCTAGCTCGGCCATCCGCCGGCCATAAGCGGTTCGATCGCCGATCCGGTCGATCAGACCGGCGCGAAGCGCGGCCCTGGCCATGTCGCCGCCCTCGGCCTGGATGAATTGCATCGGATCCTGGACATAAGCGGCGATCTGCGCCCGCGGCCGTGCCTGGCCGACATTCTCCTGCCAGCTTTCCCACAAGGCGTCGGCCAGAGACTGCGCAGCGGCGCGCGCCTCCGGCGACATGTCGCTTCGCGTATAAGGCTCGACCGCGGACTTGAAGGCGCCGACCCGGTAGACGTTGGCGGTCACGCCGAGCCGCTCGAGCAGCCCTGCATAATAGAGATTGCTTCCCCCCGGGCCGGCGATGACGACGGCGCCGAGCGGGTCGAGCCAGACTTCGTCGGCATGGGCGGCGAGCTGATAGCCGTCATCGCCATAGCCGTTGGAGAAGGCGACGACCCTTTTGCCGGCGCGGCGGACCCGGTCGAGCGCCTCGCCGACATTGGCGATCGCGGTCTGGCCGCCGCCGGTGAAGACGTCGAGATCGAGGGCGACGGCCTTGATTCGATCGTCGGTCTCCGCCGCCCTGAGCCCGGTGAGCAATTCGCTGAGCCGATATTCGCGGGTCAGAGATCCGCCGCCGAGCAGGTCGAGCGGGTCCTGCTCGGCCGGCTGCTCGACGATGTTGCCGGCGATGTTGAGCCTCAGGGCGCCTTCATAGGCGCTGTCGCTATAGGGGCTGACCGAAAGCGCCGCGTAAAGCCCGCCGAAGAAGAGCAGCATGAACAGCAATACGAGGCCGTCCTTGATCCCGACCATCAGCCGCCAAGCCTTGCCTGCGAACTTCATCACCGTCTCCTTTGACACAGCGGGCTAGACCACGCTCCGGCCGGTGTAAACGAAAAGGCTCGACCGCCTGCTCCGCCGCGCCTCGCCCCCTTGACGGGCGATGAACAGACCCTAAATCCACGCCATTGGCACTCGATTGCCTCGAGTGCTAACAAGCTCAACCAGACGCGGCGTTCCCGGCAGAAGGGGGGCTGCCGCGTGGCATGAAGAAAGGTGAAGGCATGAACTTTCGACCCTTGCACGACCGCGTGCTCGTCCGCCGCGTGGAGGCCGAGGAAAAGACGGCCGGCGGAATCATCATCCCCGACACCGCCAAGGAAAAGCCGCAGGAAGGCGAAGTGCTCGCCGTTGGCGCCGGCACCCGCGACGAGAGCGGCAAGCTGGTGGCTCTCGACGTCAAGGCCGGCGATCGGATCCTGTTCGGAAAATGGTCCGGCACCGAAGTCCGCCTGAACGGCGAAGATCTCCTCATCATGAAGGAGAGCGACATACTCGGCATCGTCGAAGGCGCATCGGCCGTCCGCGAAGCCGCCTGAACCCCGTCTCAACATCCTAATCAGAAAGGTCATTAAACATGGCAGCGAAAGACGTACGCTTTGCCCGCGACGCGCGTGAGCGCATCATGCGCGGCGTCGACATCCTCGCCGACGCGGTGAAGGTCACCCTCGGCCCCAAGGGCCGCAACGTCGTCCTCGACAAGAGCTTCGGCGCTCCCCGGATCACCAAGGACGGCGTCACCGTCGCCAAGGAGATCGAGCTGAAGGACAAGTTCGAGAATATGGGCGCGCAGATGCTGCGCGAAGTCGCTTCGAAGACCAACGACATCGCCGGCG
>CAMPIH010000105.1 GCA_946886275.1 uncultured Sphingosinicella sp. | reverse complement strand
ATCCTCGGCACCGGCGCCGCCATGGCCTTCGCCCCTCGCCCGCTGGTGACGGAGATCGAAGCGCTGGGAATCGGCGTCGAGGCGATGGACAGCCGGGCCGCCGCCCGCACCTGGGGGATGCTCCGCGGCGAGGGCCGCTGGATCGCCGCCGCGATCATGCCGCTCTAGCCTTGTCATTCGCCCCGGCGGCCGCCGGGACATTCGTCAGGGCGGGCTCATTAAAGGGCGGTTCATCGCCTCCCGTCTCAGATGCGTGAAGCCCGCTTGGACTTCCCGAAACGCTCAGCTAAGAAGCCCGCCATGCACAGATTTTCTCGCCCGCTCCTGCTTCTCGCCGCCGGCGCCGGATTGCTTCCGCTCGCCGCCTGCAACACGTTCGGCGGAGGGCAGACCAAGGCCGATACCCGCTACGTCGCCCGCGACGTCAACACGCTCTACAACGCGGCCTGGACCCGGCTTCAGAACGGCCGCTACCAGCAGGCAGCCTTGCTGTTCGACGAGGTCGAGCGGCAGCATCCCTATTCGGTCTGGGCCCGCCGGGCGCAGCTGATGAGCGCCTTTTCCTATTATGCCTATGGCGAGAACACCAAGTCGATCGAATCGGCGCGGCGATTCCTCTCCATCCATCCCGGCAACCGCGACGCGCCCTACGCGCTCTATTTGATCGCGCTCAATTATTACGAGCAGATCAGCGACGTCACCCGTGACCAGGGCATCACCCGCCAGGCGCTCGATGCGCTCGGCGAGGTCGTCCGCCGCTATCCGGAATCGGCTTATGCCGCCGACGCCCGGGTCAAGCTCGACCTCGTCAACGACCATCTTGCCGGCAAGGAGATGGAGATCGGCCGATTCTATCAGCGCCGCCGCCAGTGGCTCGCCTCGGTGAGCCGGTTCCGCCAGGTCGTCGATCAATATCAGACGACGAGCCATACGCCGGAAGCGCTGATGCGCCTGACCGAATCCTATCTCGCGCTGGGCGTCCCGGAAGAGGCCCGCCGAGCCGCCGCCGTGCTCGGAGCCAATTTCCCCGAGACCGAATGGTATCAGCGGGCCTACCAGCTGATCCAGCGCCACGCGCCGCAGGCGGCGGCAACGCCCGCGAGCTGATCGAGGCTGGTCCGTGCTGACCGGCCTTTCCATCCGAGACGTCGTCCTGATCGACTCGCTCGACCTCGAATTCGGGGCCGGGCTCGGCGTTCTCACCGGCGAGACGGGCGCCGGCAAATCGATCCTTCTCGACTCCCTAGGCCTCGCGCTCGGGGCGCGCGCCGACAGCGCATTGGTGCGCTCCGGCCGGCCTCAAGCCTCGGTCAGCGTCACCTTCGAGATCGGCGATGATCATCCGGCCGAGGCGCTGCTCCGCGAAAACGGCCTCGAAGGCGAGCCCGGCGAGCCGCTGGTGATCAGGAGGATCGTCCGCGCCGACGGCGGCAGCCGAGCCTTCGTCAACGATCAGCCGACGTCGGCCGGCCTGCTTCGCGAGCTCGGCGCGCTGCTGGTCGAGATCCATGGCCAGCATGACGATCGCGGCCTTCTCAATCCGCGCGGCCACCGCGCGCTGCTCGATAGTTTCGGCGGGATCGACACCGGTCCGGCGGCGGCCGCCTGGCAGCGGCTTCGGCTGGCCGAGGACAAGCTCGCTTCGGCCCGGACCCTGCTCGCCGACGCCCAGCGCGACCGGGACTGGCTCGACCATGCCGTCGCCGAGCTCGTCCGGCTCGATCCGCAATCGGGCGAAGAGGCCAGGCTCGCCGAGCTTCGCTCGACGATGCAGGCCGGCGCCCGTCTCGGCGAGGAGCTGGAGGCGATCGCCGCCTTGCTCCAGGGGTCGGAGGGCGGCCTCGCCTCGCTTCGCCTGGCGGCGCGCCGGCTCGACCGGATCGCCGGCGAACATGAAAGCCTCGCGGCCACCCTGGCGGCGCTCGATCGGGCCGTGATCGAGGCGTCGGAAGCGGAGGACGCGCTCGACCGGGCCCGCGAGGCTTTGGCCTTCGATCCGGCCCGGCTGGACGAAGCGGAGACGCGTCTGTTCGAGATCCGGGCGATTGCCCGAAAGCACCAGGTCGAGCCGGACTCGCTCGCGGCGCTGAAGGAGGAGCTTGCCGGCCGGCTCGCTTCGCTCGACGCCGGCGAGCAAGGCCTGGCCGAGCTGGAAGGCGCGGTCGATGCCGCCGCCCGCGGCTATGGGGAAGCGGCCGCCCGTCTCAGCGAACTCAGGCGATCGGCGGCCGAGCGGCTCGATTCGGCGGTCGCGGCCGAGCTTGCGCCGCTGAAGCTCGAACAGGCCCGATTCCGCACCTCGATCGGCCCGGCCGAAGCGGCAGCGCTCGGCAAGGACCGGATCGAGTTCGAGATCTCGACCAATTCCGGGGCTCCGTTCGGGCCGCTGGTGCGAATCGCGAGCGGCGGCGAATTGTCGCGCTTCGTCCTTGCCCTGAAGGTCGCCCTTCACGAGCAAAGCGGCGCCCGGACGATCGTCTTCGACGAGATCGACCGGGGCGTCGGCGGCGCGGTCGCAAGCGCGGTGGGGGAGCGGCTTCACCGGCTCGCCCAATCGGGCCAGGTGTTGGTCGTGACCCACAGCCCGCAGGTGGCGGCGCGCGGCGCCCGCCATCTGCTCATCGAGAAGAG
Source organism: uncultured Sphingosinicella sp. (assembly GCA_946886275.1). The sequence continues at coordinate 5,673 of CAMPIH010000105.1, read as the reverse complement.
CCATGACGGAATCGTCACCCGCACCAGCGTCCAAGCGCTGGATTCGTCGCGGCGGCGCGAGGAGATCGCCCGGATGCTGTCGGGGGCGCAGGTGACGGACGAGGCGCGGGCCCAGGCCAGCCGCCTGCTGGAAGCGGCGTGACCGAGCAGGAGGCGGCGGCGGAGCTGGAGCGGCTGGCGAAGGAGATCGCCCGCCACAACCGCCTTTATCATGGCGAGGATTCGCCGGAGATTTCCGACGCAGACTATGACGCTCTGGTCCGGCGCAATTCAGAGCTGGAGGCGAAATTCCCTCATCTGGTGCGCGAGGACAGCCCATCGCGGCTGGTCGGCGCGGCGCCGGCCGCGCATCTGTCGAAGATCCGGCATCGGCTGCCGATGCTCAGCCTCGAAAACGCCTTTTCCGAGGAGGAAGTGGCGGATTTCGTCGGCCGCGTCCGGCGCTTCCTCAACCTCGCCGGAGACGAGCCGGTCGAGCTGACCGCGGAACCGAAGATCGACGGCCTTTCCTGCGCGCTTCGCTACGAGAAGGGCCGGCTGGTGCTTGCCGCGACCCGAGGCGACGGAACGACCGGCGAAGTGGTGACCGCCAATGTCTGCACGATCGCGGACGTGCCACAGCACCTGTCCGGGCCCGCGCCGGACGTGTTCGAGGTGAGGGGCGAAGTCTATATGTCCAAGGCCGATTTCGCCGCATTGAACGCGCGTCAGTCGGCCGAGGGCGGCAAGATCTTCGCCAATCCGCGCAACGCGGCGGCGGGATCGCTTCGCCAGAAGGACGCGGCGATCACCGCCGCCCGGCCCCTGCGTTTCTACGCTCATGGCTGGGGCGAGGCGTCCGCGCTTCCCGCCGACACCCAGATCGGGGTGATGCAGGCGATCGCCTCCTGGGGAATCCCGATCGCGGCGGATCTCGCCCGCTTCGGCGAGATCGAGCCGCTGATCGCCCATTATCGGGCGATCGAGGCGAAGCGGGCCGATCTTCCGTTCGACATCGACGGGGTCGTCTACAAGGTCGACCGGCTCGACTGGCAGAAGAGGCTCGGCCAGGTGGCGAAGGCCCCGCGCTGGGCGCTCGCCCACAAATTCCCGGCCGAACGGGCCGAAACTCGGCTCAACGCGATCGACATCCAGGTCGGACGGACCGGCAAGCTCACTCCGGTCGCGAGGCTCGAGCCGGTCAATGTCGGCGGGGTCGTCGTCACCAACGCCACGCTCCACAATGCCGACGAGATCGCCCGCCTCGACGTCCGGATCGGCGACAAGGTGACGCTCCAGCGCGCGGGCGACGTGATCCCCCAGATCGTCGGCGTGGCGACCGAGCCGGAAGAGCATGCGCGGCTGGCCGCCTATGTCTTTCCCGACCATTGCCCCGAATGCGGATCGGAGGCGGTCCGCGAGAATGACGAAGTCGACGTCCGCTGCACGGGCGGCCTGATCTGCCCGGCGCAGCGGGTCGAACGGCTTCGTCACTTCGTGTCGCGGGCGGCGCTCGACATCGAGGGACTGGGCGGGACCCATATCGACGCCTTCTTTCGCGACGGCCTGATCCAGTCGCCCGCCGACATCTTCCGGATTAGCGTCGACGACCTTCTCAAGCGCGAGCGCTGGGCGGAGATCTCAGCGAGGAACCTCGTCGCCGCGATCGACGCCCGGCGCCGGCCGCCGCTCGACCGGCTCCTGTTCGCGCTCGGCATCCGCCACGTCGGCCAGGTGACGGCACGCGACCTGGCGAAATGCTTCGGGACGATGGAGGCGCTTCGCGACACCGCCACCCGAGCCGCGGAGGACGAATCGGCCTTCGCCGAGCTCCAGGGGATCGAGGGCGTCGGCCCGGTCGTCGCCCAGGCGGTGGTCGATTTCTTCGCCGAGCCCCATAATCGCGAGGTGGTCGACGAGCTGCTCGGGCAAGTCTCGCCGCCGTCGTTCACGGTCGAGGTGAAGAAATCGCCCGTCACTGGCAAGACCCTGGTCTTCACCGGAAGCCTGGAGGCCCTTTCGCGCGACGAAGCGAAGGCTCAAGCCGAGGCGCTCGGCGCCAAGGTTGCTGGCTCGGTCTCGGCCAAGACCGATCTCATCGTCGCCGGGCCGGGCGCCGGATCGAAGCTGAAAAAGGCGCAGGAGCTGGGAATTGCCGTCATCGACGAGGCGGCCTGGCTCGACATGGTCCGGGCAGCGGAATCCTGACATTGCGCGAGCCGCTTGCTCCTCCCACATGGAGGCTCGGAACAGACGCGGGAGCCTCCATGGAAAGCTGGCACGGAACGACCATCCTCGGCGTGCGCAAGAACGGGAAAGCGGTGATCGCCGGTGACGGCCAGGTCTCGCTTCAATCGACGGTGATCAAGCCGAACGCGCGCAAGGTCAGGCGGCTCGGCGACGGCAAGGTGATCGCCGGCTTCGCCGGAGCGACCGCCGACGCCTTCACCTTGTTCGAGCGCCTCGAGCGCAAGCTGGAACAGCATCATGGCCAGCTGATGAGGGCCGCGGTCGAGCTCGCCAAGGATTGGCGCACCGACAAATATCTCCGCAACCTCGAGGCGATGATGATCGTCGCCGACAGGGAGGTGACTCTGATCCTCACCGGCAATGGCGACGTGCTCGAGCCGGCGGCGGGCGTCGCCGCGATCGGATCGGGCGGCAATTTCGCCTTGGCCTCGGCGACCGCCTTGTTCGACTATGAGGAAGATCCCGAGACGATCGCGCGAAAGGCGATGAAGATCGCCGCCGAGATCTGCGTCTACACCAACGACCAGCTCACGGTTGAGGTGATCGAGGACGCGGTCTGATCGGACCCGGCACGGCCACGGCGGCAACCAAGCCGCCCGCCATGCGTAGCCCCGGTCGATGAACCGCCTCCTGCCGCCGCTCCTCGCCGCCTGTGCCCTGATCGCCGGCTGCGGCGGCCCCGATCTCGACGATCCGCTCATCCTGCCCGAGGAACGCGAGCTCGGCGCCCAGCAGCATCCGCTGCTGCTCGCCGAGTTCGGCGGCCGCTACGATTCGCCGGAGGCCGGTTATGCGCGGGCGCTCGGCGACAGGATCGCGGCCGCCGCCGGTCTCGAAGGCCAGTGCACCTTCACCCTGGTCAATAGCGACGTCGTCAACGCCTTCGCCGTTCCCGGTTGCTACATCTATTTGACCCGGGGGATGATGAGCCTGGTCAACAGCGAGGCCGAGCTCGGCGCCGTCCTCGCCCACGAGGTCGGCCATATCGTCGCCGCCCACGGCCGCCGCCAGCAGCGCCGCTCCTTCTGGCGGAGCCTGGCGGTCTTCGCCGTCGGCCTCGTCACCGGCTCGGATCGGCTGACCCGGATGGCGGGGCGGGCGGCGGAATATTTCACCCTGCGCTACTCGCGCGGCCAGGAATATCAGGCCGACGATCTCGGCATCGGCTACCTCGTCTCGCTCGGCTACGATCCCTACGCGGTCCAGGACATGCTCGCCGCGCTCGGCCGCCACGAGCAATATCTGGTCGGAACTCGCGGCCGCGACGAAGCGCGCTCCATCCCGGAATGGGCGAGGACCCATCCCAATACCCAGAGCCGGATCGAGCGTGCCGGAGAGAAAGCGAGCGAGACCGGCATTGCTCGGGATTCACGGCCCGAACATGAGATCGTCTATCTGCGCGAGCTTGACGGCCTTCTCTACGGCGACGATCCCGCCCAGGGCTTCGTCCTTGGCCGGCGGTTCGCCCATCCGGTGCTTCGGATCGGCTTCATCGCTCCGGACGGCTTCACCCTCACCAACAGCCCGCAGGCGATCTTCATCGAGGGGCCGGACGGGCTTCGCGGCGAGTTCGGACTGGGCCGGATCCCGCCCGGCGGACTCGACGCTTATGCCGCCGCCATCCTCGAGCAATTGCTTGGCGGGGCGCCGGCCCGGATCGGCCCTTCGCAGCGGCTCATCGTCAACGGCATGCCGGCCCTGATCGTGCCGGCGATCATCCAGACCGAGAAGGGCGAGGTCGAGCTCGACGTCGCCGTCTATGAAGGGCCCGGAAGCACCGCTTACCACTTCATCGTCGCCGCAGCGCCGGCCGAGCCGATTCGAGCGCGGATCGCCGAACTGTTCGCCTCCTTCCACAGATTGTCGCCGCAACAGACAAGGAGCCTCAGGCCGCGGGTGATCCGGACGGTGCCGGTGACGGCCCGGGACTCGGTCGCCTCGCTCGCCCGGCGGATGGCGAGCGATCATCCGGTCGATCATTTCCTCATGCTCAACGGACTTGCCAGCGGCGCCGCTCCCGCGCCTGGCCAGTTGGTGAAGATCGTCACCTTCGCGGCCCCTGAGCCACTGGACCGGATGTAGCGGCGGCTCTTAAGGTAGGGCCATGAAGCCTTTGCCGCGCCTCCTGGACCGCCGGGCCTTTCTCGGCTCGGGCGTCCTGACGGCGGCCGGCCTGACCCTGCCGGGCTGCGCGACCACGGCGGCCAGGCCGTCGGCGGCCTCCGCCTGCCTCGTCCCCGTCAACGTGTCGCCTGGACGGGTCATTCGAACCGTCGCCGGCCTCCGCCCCTACCGGGCGTCCGGTTTCGTCGTCCGGGCCGAGCCCCTGGGGGACAAGAGGCTGGTCCACAATTACGGCCATGGCGGCGCCGGAATCACGCTCAGCTGGGGCTCGTCGAGGCTCGCCACTCAGCTTGGCCTGCCCGGCCATGGCGGCCCGGTCGCGGTGATCGGCGCCGGCGTGATGGGGCTGACGACGGCGCGGCTGGTCCAGGAGGCCGGTTTCCCGGTGACGATCTACACCCAGGCGCTGCCGCCGGACACGACGTCGAACATCGCCGGCGGCCAGATCTCGCCTTATGGCCATTATCGCGAGGACCAGGTGACGCCGGAGTGGCGGGCGCAGTTCATGGCGGCGATGGACTATAGCTGGCGGCGCTTCCAGATCATGGTCGGCGACGATTACGGGATCCGCTGGCTCCCGACCTATGAAGCGACGACGAATAGCGGGCCTCACCCGCTCGATCCCTATTTCGCGGGCACCGAGTGGCTTGCTCCGGATCAGCATCCCTTTCCGGTGCCGAGCGTCGCCCGGTTCGAAACCATGTATGTGGAAACGGGTCGCTTCCTGCGCGAACTGACCCAGGACATTCAGATTGCGGGCGGGGCGATTCGGATCCGCAGCTTCTCGAGTCCGCAGGATATCCTTTCACTGCCGGAAACCCTGGTCTTCAACTGCACCGGCCTCGGCTCGAGAGAGTTGTTCGGCGATGGGGACCTGCATCCGGTCCGGGGCCAGCTCGCCGTCCTTCTGCCGCAGCCGGAGGTGCGTTACGCCTTCACCGGCCGGGCCGGCTACATGTTCCCCCGGGCCGACGGTATCCTTCTCGGCGGGACGTTCGAGCGCGACGTGTGGGAGGCGGTCCCGCAGCCGGAGGACATCGCGCGCATCGTCGAATCGCACCGGCGCCTGTTCGCGGGCTTCCGCTGCACCGCCTGATCGTCGCGGCTTGAACTGAGCCGGCCCGAGCCCAATCTCAGGCACCTATGGATTTCCAGCCTTCCCACGGGTCGACCGACCCGGCTACCGACCAGCCCGGCGACAGCAGAAAAGCAGGACAGATGAACGACAGCCTGACACCCAAAGCGGTGGTTGCCGCGCTGGACGCGCACATCATCGGCCAGGACGATGCCAAGCGGGCGGTCGCCGTCGCGCTTCGCAAC
>CAMPIH010000104.1 GCA_946886275.1 uncultured Sphingosinicella sp. | reverse complement strand
TCCGCAAGCGCAACATCGGCTTCATCTTCCAGAGCTTCAATCTCGTCGACGAGCTCAGCGTCCGCGAGAATATCGAGCTCGCCCTCCTCTACCACAATGTCCCGGCGAGCGAGCGGCGCACCCGGGTCGACGAGGTGATGGACAAGGTCGGTATCGCCCATCGCGCCAAGCATCGCCCGTCGCAGCTTTCCGGTGGCCAGCAGCAGCGGGTCGCCGTCGCCCGAGCCCTCGTCGCCAGCCCGAAGCTCATCCTCGCGGACGAGCCCACCGGCAACCTCGACACCGCCCATGGCGAGGAAGTGATGAAGATGCTTCAGGCGCTCAACTCCGAAGGATCGACCATCTGCATGGTCACCCACTCGCCCGCTCACGCCGATTATGCCGGCCGAGTCGTCAACATGCTCGACGGCCGGATCCTTGTTGAGCATCGCCGGGCCGCCTGATGCGCCTGGCCATGCTTCTGACCGGGTCGCTCGCCGCCGCACTGAACCCCGCGGCGGCGGGCGCACAGGTCAGGACCGATAACTCTGTCCTCATGTCCACGCACGAGGGCGCACGTGCCGACCAGGAGCGCTTCGGCTATGCCGACGCGGTCGTCGCGGGCGATCTCATCTTCCTCTCCGGGATCGTCGCCGGTCAGGCGCCCAACGAGACGAGTCTGACTCCGGCCTACGAGCGGGTCTTCCGGATCGTCGGCCGGATCCTCGAGCGCGCCGGCGCCGGCTATGGCGACATCGTCGACGTCACCAGTTTCCACACCGACATCATTGCCCAGATCGACGCTTATTCCGAGGTCCAAAAGCGATTCCTCGGATCGCCGCCGCCGGCCTGGACGGCGATCGACGTCGATCGCCTGCTGCCGGACGGCGGAATCACCGAAATCAAGATCGTCGCCCGGCGAAGCCGCGGCGCCGCCCCCGGCGGCCAGTAGACGAAAGAGGAGAGGGCCCATGTGGCGCAACTATCTGACCACCGGCGTCCGTGCCCTGCTGAAGAACAAGACCTACGCGTTCATCAACATCTTCGGCCTCGGCGTCGGCCTCGCGGCCTGCCTGATGCTGCTCATCTACGTCCGCTACGAGCGAAGCTATGACGAGTGGCTGGACGGCTCCGAGAACATCTACCAGGTCCAGCAGACCTTCACCAATCCCGACACCGGCGAAGTCTTCGAAAGCCAGAGTTCGCCCTACGTCTCGGGCCCGGCGTTCCGGAAGGACTTCCCGCAGATCGAATCGTCGGTCTACGTCCTCACGACAACTCCGATCGTCATGCGCAACGGCCAGCCGCTGTCGACCGAGGACGTCTTGTTCGTCAACGACCGTTTCTTCGACGTCGTTCCGCTGCCGCTGATCGAGGGCGATCCGGCCAGCGCCCTGGTCAATCCCGGATCGGTCGTCCTCAGCGAGAGCGAGGCGCGCCGCTATTTCGGCGATGCCGATCCGATGGGCCAGACCGTCACCATGATCTCGCGGGGCATCACCATCGACGCGCGAGTGACGGGCCTGATGCGCGATCTGCCGCGCAACTCGCATCTGGCGGCGACCATGGTCATTCGCTTCGATCCGGCCGCCTATTTCGCGGAAGAGGCCGAAGACTTCATGACCCAATGGGGCTGGAATTCGGGCTTCAACTATTTCCGCCTGCGCGACGGAACCGATGCCAGCGTCATCAACTCGGCGACGCAGGCCTGGGAAGAACGCAACATCCCGGATCAGACGATCGGCGACCAGACGATCAATCAGGGCGACTTCACCGATTTCCGGCTGACCAACATCCGCGACATCCATCTCGGCCCGGCCGCCAACAGCGCCGGGATGAATCCGGGCAATGACGAGCGGACGATCCTGACCTTCACGATCATCGCCTTCCTCATCCTCGGCATGGCCTGCGTCAATTTCACCAACCTCGCCACCGCCCGCGCCAGTCAGAGGGCGCGCGAGGTGGCGCTTCGCAAGGTGCTCGGCGCCAGCCGAAACCAGTTGATGACCCAGTTCATGATGGAGTCCGTGCTCCTTGCCGGGCTGAGCATGCTGCTCGCCCTCACCCTGGTCGAGGTGACCCTTCCGGCTCTGTCCAGTTTCCTCGATGCCGACCTCCAGATGAACTATATCGGCGAAGGCAGCATGCTGCTTCCCATCGTCGTCCTGACGATCCTGGTCGGTGCCGCCGGCGGCTTCTATCCGGCCTTCTATCTGTCGCGGTTCCAGCCGGCGCAGGTGCTCAAGGCGAACAAGTCGACGTCGGAAGCGAGCGGCTCGGGCAAGCTTAGAAGCGTGCTCGTCATCAGCCAGTTCGCGGTGTCGATCGGCCTCATCGTCTGCACCGCCGTCGTCTATGCGCAGACGGTCTATGCGCAGAGCGTCGACCCCGGCTTCCGCCGGGACGGGATTCTGCAGGTCGACGTCAACCGCCGCCAGATCACGGACCGGATCGAGACGTTCCAGCGCGCGTTCGAACGGGTGCCCGGAATCGTGTCGGTAGGGCGAGCGGGAATCGGAATCGACCCGGTCAACCAGAACGGCACGGGCATTTCGGTCCCGGGCCGCGATCAGCCGGTCAATGTCGGCAATTACACGATCGACGAGAATTTTCTTCGGACGATCGACGTCGAATTCCTCGCTGGCCGCGACCTCACCCGCGCTCGTCCGATGGATGTCGATCCGCGCACCCAGACGTCGGGGATCGAGGAAGATCGCGCCCTCGTCGCGAGGGGACTCAATGTCGTCGCCAATCGGCTCGCCACTCAGCGGCTCGGCTTCCGCTCGCCGGAAGAGGCGGTCGGCGCCCAGCTTCGAATGGGCATTGCCGACGAGGAGGCCGGGCTCGTTCCGATCACCATCGTCGGAGTGATCGAGGATACGCGCTTCCGCTCAATCCGCGAGCCGCTCGAGCCGCTCGTCCTTCGGATCGGCGATTATGGCACGACCAACCTCGTCATCCGCTATCGGGGTAATCCCAGCGAAATCCGCGACCGAATTCAGCAGGCCTGGCACCAGATCGCCCCCGACGCGCCGATGGAAGCGGATTTCAGCGAGGATATCGTCGCCGAGCTCTACGAGGCGGAACAGGCGCGCTCGCAACTCTTCGCCGGCTTCGCTTTGCTCGCAGTGATCGTCGCCTGTCTCGGCCTGTTCGGCCTGGCCGCCTTCACCGCCGAGCGGCGAACGAAGGAGATCGGAATCCGCAAGGTTCTTGGCGCCCGCAACCGCGACATCCTGAGCCTTCTCGCCTGGCAATTCTCGAAGCCGGTGATCATCGCCAACTTGATCGCCTGGCCGATCGCCTGGTGGGCAATGCGCGACTGGCTCAACACGTTCGACGCGCGAATCGATCTCGGGCCGACGCCGTTCCTGCTCGCCGGACTGCTCGCGCTCGTCATCGCGATCGGCACCATCGCCGGCCACGCCTTCAAGGTCGCTCGGGCCAACCCGATCAACGCGCTGAGATACGAATGAGGCACTGAGTCGAGGAGACAAAGGCAGATGTGGCGCAACTATCTCGCCGTCGGGGTCCGTTCCCTGATCAAGAGCCGGACCTATGCCTTCATCAACATCTTCGGCCTCGCCGTCGGGCTCGCGGCCTGCCTGATGCTGCTTCTCTTCGTCCGATACGAACAGAGCTACGACCGCTGGCTTCCGAACTCGGAAGATATCTACCAGCTTCAAACCTTCTACGCGCCAGGCGACAGCGGCGAGCCGCTTGAGCTGCAGATGTCCTCCTATGCCGCGGGCCTCGCCGTGCAGCGGGATTTCCCGGCCGTCGAAAAGCGCGTCTATGTTCTTTCCGGGGCGCCGACGGTCATCCGCAACGGCGAGGCCTTCGAAGTCGAGGACGGCCGGATGGTGGACGGTCCCTTCTTCGACATCTTCCAGATTCCGTTCGTCCACGGCGATCCGGCGACGGCGCTGCGCGACACCGGAACCGTGGTCCTGTCGCGTTCGGAAGCGCTTCGCATCTTCGGCGAGGGCAATCCGGTGGGACAGACGCTCTCGCTCGACATAAGCGGCACCACCGTCGATCACCGGGTCACCGGGGTAGTCGAGGACCTGCCGCTCAACTCGCACATGAGATTCAACATGCTCGTGCGGTTCGACCCTGCGGCTTATTTCAGCGACTCGCCCACCTTCCTGACCGAATATGGCTGGCAGTCGGGCTATGTCTATTTGAAGCTCCGGTCGGGGACTGATCCGAAGTCGATCCACGAACAGATGCCCGCCTGGGAGCGGCGTAATATTCCGGACGAAACCGTCGGCGAAACGACGGTCAACGCCGGCGACGATCAGGATTATCGGCTGGTCAACGTGGCCGACGTCCATCTCGGACAGGCTCAGGAAAGCGCGATGACGCCCGGCAATGACCAAAGGTCGATCGTCACCTTCTCGATCATCGCCTTGCTCATCCTCGGCATGGCCTGCGTCAATTTCACCAACCTCGCCACCGCCCGCGCGAGCAAGCGGGCGAGGGAGGTGGCTCTCCGCAAGGTGCTGGGTGCGAGCCGGCGCCAGCTGATCGTCCAGTTCCTCAGCGAATCGACGATCCTGGTGACGATCGCCATGGTGATCGCGCTCGCCTTGCTGGAGCTTTTCCTGCCCTTGCTGTCCCGCTTTCTCGACGCGGATCTCCAGCTTTCCTATTTCGGCCGGGAAGGCATCGCCCTGCCGATGTTGGTGCTGGTCGTCATCGTCGGCGCCGTCGGCGGGCTCTACCCCGCTTTCTACCTGAGCCGATATCAGCCGGCCGAGGTTCTCAAGGCGAACAAGTCCAGCGCCGAGCCGGCGGGATCGGGACGTCTTCGAAGCATCCTGGTCGTCGCCCAGTTCGCGGTTTCGATCGGGCTCATCATCTGCACGGCGGTCGTCTACGCGCAGACCGTCTATGCTCGGAACGCCGATCCGGGTTTCCGTCGCGACGGCCTTCTTCAGGTCGAGAATATCGGTGCTCGAAAGCTCGTCGATCAGCGCGAGGCGATCGCCAACGAGATCGGCCGAATCGACGGGGTCGAATCCGTCTCGCGGACCGGAATCGGAATCAGCACGCCCAACACGATCAGCAACGGCGTCCATGTTCCGGGACGCCCGGAACCGGTCGAGATGGGCAGCTACGCCGTCGGTGCGCATTTCTTCGAGACGATGGGAGTCGACCTCGTCGCCGGCCGGACGTTCGACGAGAATCGGCCGGGCGATGAGGCGACCGTCGACCCCGACGATATCGAAGGCAGCACAAGCGCGATCGTCGGGCGCGGCGTCAATGTCGTCGTCAACGAGCTGGCGACACGCCGGCTCGGCTTCAGCGATCCTCGAGAGGCGGTCGGCAGGCAATTGCGCGCTTCCATCTATGACAGCGAGCAATATGGGCTGACCCCGATCACGATCGTCGGCGTCGTGAAGGATTCCCGCTTCCGCACGGTTCGAAGCGCAATCGAGCCGATCATGTTCCGATACAGCCGCGGCGGCCTCGGCTGGATGGTGGTTCGCTACGGCAATGTCGACCCCACCCAGGTGCGCGACCGAATCCAGGCGGTGTGGCGCCGCTTTGCCAACGACGTGCCGTTCGAGGCGAATTTCAGCGAGGACATCGTCGCCGAGATCTACGAGGCCGAGGAGGCCCGGGCCCAGACCTTCGCCGGATTCGCGCTTCTCGCGGTGGTGATCGCCTGCCTCGGCCTGTTCGGCCTGGCCGCCTTCACCGCCGAGCGGCGAACCAAGGAGATCGGAATCCGCAAGGTGTTCGGCGCCCGGACCCGCGACATCGTTCGCCTTCTCGCCTGGCAATTCTCGAAGCCGGTGATCGTCGCCAATCTCATCGCCTGGCCCGTCGCCTGGTGGCTGATGCGCGACTGGCTCAATGGCTTCGACGCTCGGATCGACCTTGGCCCGACGCCCTTCGTCCTGGCGGGCCTGCTGGCTCTGGGAATCGCGGTCGCGACCATTGCCGGCCATGCGATCAAGGTCGCCCGAGCCAATCCTATCAACGCTCTGAGATACGAATAGCCGCGATCGAGAAGGGAACGGGGAGATGTGGCGCAACTACGTGACGGTCGGACTTAGGGCGCTCGCAAAGAGCAAGACCTACGCCTTCATCAACATCTTCGGCCTCGCCGTCGGCATGGCCGCCTGCCTGATGATCCTGCTCTACGTGCGTTACGAGATGAGCTACGATCGCTGGATCCCCGAACGCGATCGGGTCTTCCAGGTCCAGACCTGGTTCCAGTCGAGCGAAACCGGCCAGGAAGCCCAGCTCCAGATGGCGCCCTATGCGTCGGGCAAGTCGCTCAAGGACAGCTTCCCGCAGATCGAGCAGGAAGTTTACGTCAACAACAACAATCCCGTCTTCTTCAAGGACGGCGAGGCGACTGCAACCGAGGACTATCTTTTCGTCGACGGCAATTTCCTGGACGTCGTCCCATTGCCCCTGGTTCGGGGTGATTCCAGCGCCCTCGCCCAGGTCAACTCGGCGGTCGTCACCCAGTCGGAGGCGAGGCGCCGTTTCGGCACCGAGGACGTCATCGGCCGGACCATGACCCTGATCACGCGCGGCGTATCGCGCGATTTCCGGATCACCGGAATCCTTCGCGACATCCCGCGTAACTCGCATCTCCGGATCAACAGCCTGCTCCGGATCGATTTCGTCGCCTATAATTTCGATACGCCGCAGGCGCTCGATTGCTGGGGCTGCCAGAACGGTTACGTCTATGTGAAATTGCGTCCCGGCGCCGATGTCGGCGCCATCACTGCCGGACTTCAGGCGTGGGAGAGAAGGGCGATCCCCGATCAGAATGCCGGCGAGGCCCGATTCAATGCCGGCGACGATCAGGACTGGCACCTCGTCAATGTCGAGGACGTTCACCTCGGCCGCGGCCAGGCGGCGTCGATGGCGCCCGGCAACGATCGCACGACGATCATCACCTTCGCGGTCGTCGCCTTGCTCATCCTCGGCATGGCGGTGGTCAATTTCACCAACCTCGCGACAGCGCGAGCGAGCCAGCGGGCGCGCGAAGTGGCGCTTCGAAAGGCGCTCGGAGCGAGCCGACGACAGCTGATCGTGCAGTTCATCGGCGAATCGATCATCATGGCGGTCGTCGCGATGGTCATCGCTCTCGCTCTCGTCGAGCTGCTGATCCCGCCCTTCGCTGCCTTCCTCGAGGCCGACCTTCAGGTCAGCTATTTCGGCTCGGGCGGAATCCTCCTGCCGGTGGTCATGCTGGTCGTCGTGACCGGGATCCTCGGCGGCCTCTATCCGGCTTTCTTCCTCTCGCGCTTCGAACCGGCCTCGGTTCTCAAGGCGAACAAATCCTCGTCCGAGACCCCGGGTTCGGGGCGACTTCGAAACGCCCTCGTCGTCGGCCAGTTCGCGGTCTCCATCGGCCTGATCATCTGCACCGCGATCATCTACGGCCAGACCGTCTACGCCCGAACCGTCGATCCCGGCTACGACCGCAGCAACATCCTCCAGGTCGACGAGCTCTCCCGCTACCAGCTCCTCGACCAAGGCGAGATGATCGCCGAACGGATGCGGCGAGTGCCCGGAGTCCGCGCCGTCGGCCGAACGACCATCGGCGTCGCCACCGACAATAACAACAATACCGGGCTGATGGTCCCGGGGCGAAGCGATCCCGTCTCGATCGGCATCTATCAGGTCGACGAAGGCTATCTGCAGGCGATGGGCCTCACGATGGTGGCCGGACGCTGGTTCGACGAGAATCGGCCGATGGACGACATGAGCCTTCCCTATCCGCCGGACGATTCGGCACAGCGCGCGCTGGCGGCGCGCGGCGGCAATATCGTCGTCAACGAGCTCGCGGCCCGGCGGCTCGGCTTTAACGACCCGGCGGCGATCGTCGGCCGGTCCTTCCGGGCAGCCATCGTCGACAACGAGATCGGTCTGGTTCCGGTCACCGTCATCGGCGTCGTCCGCGACGCGCGCTTCCGATCGGTCCGCCTGCCGCTCGATCCGATCATGTTCAACAACACCAATAACGGGCACACCCATCTCGTCATGCGCTTCGACGGCAACCCGGCCGAGGTGAGGTCGGGGGCTGAGCGGGTCTGGAAATCGATCACCAACGAGGTGCCGTTCGAGGCCGAATTTAGCGACGACATCATGGCCGAGCTGTACGAAGCCGAAGATGCCCGGGCGAAGACCTTCGCCGGCTTCGCCATCCTCGCCATCATTGTCGCCTGCCTCGGTCTGTTCGGCCTGGCCGCCTTCACCGCCGAGCGTCGGACCAAGGAGATCGGGATCCGAAAGGTGCTGGGCGCGCGCACCCGCGACATCGTCCGGCTGCTCGCCTGGCAATTCTCGAAGCCG
>CAMPIH010000103.1 GCA_946886275.1 uncultured Sphingosinicella sp. | reverse complement strand
CCGTTCCTGGCGCGGGAGCGCACCGTCTCGAGGCTGAGGCCGCGCGGCGATCGGCCGGAGCCCGATATCCCGACCACCTTCGCCGCTTCGGGATCCCAGAGCATCGCATAGAGATCGCCGCCAATGCCGTTGGCGGTGGGCTCGAGGAATCCCAGAGCGGCGTTCATCGCGATCGCCGCGTCGACGGCCGAGCCGCCTTTCTTCAATATCTCGATCCCGGCCAGAGTCGCCAGCGGATGGGACGTCGCCGCCGCGCCGTTGCGGCCGAAAACCTCCGATCGGCTCGCGAAGCTCGCGCCCACCGGCCGGTCGCCGGCTTCGACGTCGGGGTAGAAGCTCGTCGCCGGCAGCGCCGGGCTGAGCGCCGGCCCGGGCGCTGGCGATTGGGCGCCGGCGGTTCGGGCGAAGGGGAGGCCGACGGCGGCCAGCGGCACGGCCGCCAGGAATGTACGTCGCTTCAACTGCGCCTCCTCCTCGTCCCGGTCCTCGACAGGCTATCAGCAAGGGTCCGCTTTGGCATCACCCCGCCGCATTCCGCGCCACGCGTCAACGCGACGAGCGGCGCACCCCCATTTCCTCGAGCAGGTGCTGGGCATTGTCGACCTTGTCCATCACCCACAGCATGTAGCGGCTGTCGACATGGATCGTCCGGTTGACCGACGGCTCGTAGAACCAGTCGGAGATGACGCCGTCGAGAGTGCCGTCGAAGGCCAGTCCGACGAGCTCGCCGCGGGCATTCAGGGTCGCCGATCCGGAATTGCCGTTGGTGATGTCGACGGTCGACAGAAAGTCGACCGGCAGGGTGCCCAGCTCGGGCGAGGCGTAGGGGCCATAATCGCGGGCGCGCACCGCCGCGATCGCCCGGTCGGGCGCGTCGAACTCGCCGGTGCCTGTGTGCTTGGCGGCCATCCCCTCGGCGGTCGTGAACGGGGTCCAGATCTGGCCGTCCTGCTGCCGTCCGGTCACCCGGCCATAGGTGAGTCGCAGGCTGCCATTGGCATCCGGATAGATGGGCCGGCCGGTCGCCTCGGCGAAGGCGAGCATGCCCTCCATGTAGCGGGAGCGGGCGGCCTGGATCCGGCCGGCGCGGTCCTTCGATTCCCGCTCGGCCTCGAGGTCGGCGGGCGACATCGCCACCGCCAGCTGGATGAACGGATCGTTCGATGAGAGGAAGGCCTCGGCCGGCCGGTCAAGCCAGGCCAGGCGGGTGTCGGTCTGTCCGAGCTGGGTCTGTGAATAGAGCCGGTCGAGGCCGATTTCGGCGAGCTTCGCTTCGAAGGCGGCGTTGCGCGATTCGTCGGGGAGCTGGCGATATTCGGCCAAGGCGGCTTCGAAAAGGCCGCGGTCGACCTGGGGCAGGAACCGCCGCTCGATCCGGCGCAGCCGCTCGGTGACGAGCTGTCGGTCCCGGTCCTGGTAGCCGGGCTCGCGTTCCGAATCCGGCTTGGCCCGCTCCTGCGCCCAGCGATAGAGCAAGCGGGCTGCGCCAAGCAGCTGCGCCCGATTGAGCAGGTCGGTTCGGAGGTCGGTGAGCGCTGCCCCGTTGCTTTCGCTGACCAGCCGGTCGAGCTCGGCGGCCGCTTCGCCATATTGGCGCTGGCGTTGCGGATCGGCCTGAAGCCAGGCGCGATAGGCCTGTTCCTGCTCGCTCTTGCGCTCGGACAGCCGAACCCGCTCGGCGCCCGCCATCTGGCCGAGCAGCTTCTTCTTGTAATTGTCCGCGCCCGCCCGGATCGAGGCGTAGCGGATGCGGGCATCGTCCTCGCTATCGGTCAGGCGGCCGATCAGGTCGGAATAGTCGGCGAGCAGCCGCTGCTGAAGCGGGTAATAATTGGCGTAATAGAAGGAGGCCTCGGCCGCTGTCCGCAGGCGGTCGGTGGTTCCAGGGAAGCCCGCCAGCATGATGAAATCACCCTCGCTGACGCCCTGCTGGGCGATCGGAAGCCAGGCGCGCGGGCGATAGGGGACATTGTCGGGCGAGTAGGTGGCGGAGCTTCCGTCCGGCGCGACATAGGCGCGATAGAAGCCGAAATCGCCGGTATGGCGCGGCCATTGCCAATTGTCGGTCTCGCCGCCGAAATTGCCGATCCCTTCCGCCGGCGCGTAGACGAGTCGGACGTCGCGGAGCTCGAGCTGCTGCTGGAGCCAATATTGGGCGCCGCCATAATAAGCCCGGACGTCGCAGCGCCGATTGGCCTGGCGCTCGCATTCGCCGATCAGCCGGTTGCGGTTCGCCTCGAGCCGGCGCTGGCGATCGAGACCGCTCAGGCGGGCGGTGACGCCCTGGTTCATCTGGCGGGTGACGTCGCGCAGATCCTCGATCACGAACACCCGGCTTCCGGGCGCCGCCTGGACCTCGTCGCCGCGGGTGCGGGCGAGGAATCCGTCGGTCAGATAATCGCGATCGGGCGCGCTGTTATACTGGATCGAGCCCGCGACGCAGTGATGGTTGGTGGCGACCAGCCCCTCGGGACTGACGAAAGCGGCCGAGCAGCCGCCCAGCGAGACGATGGCGTTGAGCGGGGCCGCCCGGAAATTGGACAAGGCCGCCGGATCGAGCTCGAGCCCCGCCTCGGTCAGGCGCTCGGCGAGCTCGCTCGTCTGGTGCGGCATCCACATGCCTTCTTCGGCGGAAGCGGCGCTCGTCAGGAGCAAGGCGGCCAGCGACAGACCGGCAGGCACGAATCGTGTCATCTTTCTCATATCCCTTCGATTTTTCACCCGCCCGGCTCAGAAGCGCAGTCCTGATGGCCAGGCGATGAACGGCGCCCGGACGGGCGCCGACGGCAAATAGCTAGGAGATTCGAAGGGGTGCTGTCGACCCATTCGGTGTCCATCACGCGCTTCTGCCACTACCGCTCCGACGCCGTTATTACGTACGGCCATTTCCTGCTACGGGCGGGCCATCATGATGAGATTCGCCAACCGCGCCTTTTCGAGCTGCCCCGACATCGCCATCGATCTCGGCACCGCCAACACGATCGTCGTCGAGCGGGGGAGCGGGATCGTCTTCGACGAGCCTTCGGTCTGCTGTTTCCGGGGCCATGGCGGGACGGCCGAGCTTCTGGCGGCGGGAACGATGGCGCAGAGCTTCGTCGGCCGGGTCGCAAAGCCGCTCAGGGTGGAGCGTCCGCTCCGCAACGGGGTCCTCAGCGACATGACCGCCGCCCGCGAGCTTCTCGGTTATGCGACCCGCCGCCTCGGCACCGGCTGGAGGGTCGGCCGCCCCAGGATCGTCATCGGCGTTCCGGCCGACGCCACCCAGGCCGAGCGGACGGCGCTCGTCACCGCGGCCGCCGATGCCGGGCTCGCCGATCCCGAGCTCGTCGCCGAGCCCTTCCTCGCCGCTCTGGGCGCCGGGCTCGACGTCGACGAGCCACGCGGCCGGATGATCGTCGATTGCGGCGCCGGCACGACCGAGGTGGCGGTGATCTCGCTCGGTTCGATCTGTCTTTCCCATTCGGTGCGTGGCGGCGGCGAGGCGCTCGACCGTGCCTTCATCGATCATCTCCATCTCCGGCGCCGGTTCCAGATCGGCTCCGCCACCGCCGAGCGGCTGAAGCTCGAGCTTTCCGGGCTGGTCGAGAGAGGGGCAACCGATCGGCTGATCGAGGTGCGCGGGCTCGATTCCGCGTCGGGCGTTCCGACCTCGATCGCCGTCCCGGCGAGCGAATTGCTGAATGTCTGGGAAAGATATTCGGACTCGGTCGTCGCCGCCGTCCTCTCAGCTCTGGGCGAGACTCCACCGGAACTGTCCCAGGACATTCTCGAGGACGGCATCCTGCTGACCGGCGGCGCGGCCCTCATGGGCCTGCTCGCGCAGCGGGTCGGCGAGGCGACCGGGGTCGAGGTCCGGATCGCGGACGAGCCGCTGAGGAGCGTCGCCACCGGGCTCGAGCAGATCTTCGAGCGGCGCTGAGCGGAACGGGCGCCGGTCAGGTGGACGGGCGGCTCAGGATCCAGCTTCCGCCGATCAAAGCCGCCGCCAGGGGCACCAGCGACCATGGGATCGACAGCAGGGCGAAACCTGCGCCGGCGCTGGCCGCGAAGGCGATGATCGCCGCGCGTTTCCCCGCCGCGCTGATCGCTCCGCGGCTTCGCCAGGCGACGAGGTGAGGGCCGAACCTCCTGTGGGTCAGAAGCCATTGCTCGAGCCTCGGGCTTGAGCGAGCGAAGCAGAAGGCGGCGAGGATGACGAAGGGAACGGTCGGCAGCAGCGGCACGAACGCGCCCACCGCGCCGAGCAGAAGCGAAAGCAATCCGAGCAGCAGATAGCCGATCCGGAGCATCGGACGGGACGTCAGCCGGCCGGCCTGGGCTTGACCGGGCCAGGCCAGGCCGTGGGGTCGTCCAGATAGGGAGGCCGCCGCTTCATGTTCAGGCCTATGCCCGAAATGGGAAATCAGGGCGAGCCGCGGCGGGAATGGCGGCGATGATGGCTTCTGGCGCTCGGCGGCAATGATAGAGCGCCGCTCATGTCGGCCGTTCCCCCCGCCTCTATGCCCAAATAGGTGAGAAATTCAGGGGAAGCCCTTCCAGGCTCCCCCTGAACTCGCCCCCTCA
The DNA here is from genome assembly GCA_946886275.1 of uncultured Sphingosinicella sp. Next base: position 3,773 of record CAMPIH010000103.1, on the reverse strand, counting down.
GAAGATGAAGTCGGCGCCCGTGATAGGCACTTGGCCAGCGAAATTGATCGTCATGTCGGCGATGGCATCGCCATCGACGTCGAGGTAGAGGGAGGTTCGCCCGGCCGTCTTATCGTAGCTGGCGAACATTTCACCGGCCACGCCACTGAAGCCGCGATCGACGAGGGTGAAGGCCTGGTCGCCGTCCAGGTTGATATTGGCGTCGATGGCGGACAGGTCGATCTTGTCGCCCTCTCCGGTTCCCTTGATCGGCTTTCCCTTAGAATTCGTCGTCATCGTGATCCGCCCGCTGAAATCCAGGACGAGATCGGAAGCGATATTCGAGGAGTCGCCGAGTGCCAGGAACACGAAGTGGTCCGCTCCGGTGCCGCCATGAAGCTGATCCGAGCCGCTGCCGCCGGTGAGGACGTCGTTTCCGCCAAGCCCCGACAATTCGTCATCCTGACTTCCGCCGACGATCACATTGTCGAGATCGTTGCCGGTCGTCAGCGCCTGAGCCTGGGTCTCGGAAAGCTCATCCAGGCTTTCGGCGTTGTCGATCTGCTCGAGTGTTCCCGAAAGCCCGGCGACAATCGTCTCGATCGACTCGGGTGAGACGGTCCCGCCGAGGGCGTCCGTCAGCGTCGACGTGTCGGCGAGATCGAGGTTTTCACCATCGGGGGTCTCCAGCGCGAGCGACGCGAGATTTGCCAGCACGACCCCGGCACTCTCCGAACCGCTCGCATCCGCCGCCGTCGCGATGATCGTGACGACCTGAACGGCGATTTTCTGAGCATCGAGGGCGGCCTGATTGCCGTCCGCGGCCGCGGTGACCAGATCGAGGTTCAGCAGGTCGATCGAGCCATCGATTCCGAAAGCGGATGCGACGATCTGAGCGGCCTCCTCGGGTGAGGAGGCATTGCCGCTGCCCAGAACGGCAGCGATCAGGGTCGTGATCGGATTGACGACGCTGCTGCCTTCGGGCGCCGTCATCGTGATCAGGTTCGGAAGGCCGGTATCCACGTTGGTTCCGCCATAAGCGATGACCGCTCCGGAGCCAGCTGACAGGAAGGAGAAGCTCCCATCGGAGTTCGTTGTCGTGAAGGCCTCTCCCTCGTCGAGGATTCCATTATCATTGGCATCCATGAAGACGGTGGCACCGGCGACCAGACCGTCGGCGACGACGCCGCTGCCGATGCTCAGCTCGACGCTGATTTCGTCCTGGGTGGTGAAGACGAGCTTGTCGACATTGGTGATCGTGTCGGTCCCCAGCGAAGCCGCTCCAGCCATCCCGGTGACGGTGGCGATCCCATCGACGATCGAAATCGTCGCCAGCGTCGTCGAGGAATCCCCGTCCGTCAGGACGACGAGCTTCATCCCCGCCCGTTCGCCCGTGCCGTCGACGATCGAAAGCGATCCAGCGCCGGCAACCGGAAGGTCGAACAAGGCCGCGTCCGCATTGCCGGTTCCGCCGTCGATCAGATCGTCGCCCGCACCACCGATCAGCGTGTCGTCGCCTTCGCCGCCTTGGAGCGTATCGTTGCCGGCGGCGCCGGTATCGGCGGTGGTGACGATCGGGCCGGAATTGCCGGTGCCGTGGGTGTCGACGGTGATGATGCCGTCGCCGAGCAGGACGTCATTGCCCGCGCCGCCGACCAGCGTGTCGGCGCCGGCATAGCCGGCGAGAACATTGTCGCCGCCGTCCCCCGTCAGCTGATCGTCGAACAGCGAGCCCGACAGATTTTCGAAGCCGCTGAGGTTCATCATGCCCTGTTCGCTCTCCTGGGCAGCGCCCTGAAGCTGCAGCGACAAGATGACTCCCGCGGCGGTGATGTCGGTGCCGTTGCCGTCGAGGGAGAGCGTGTCGATGCCGTCTCCGCCCTCGAGGACATGATTGCCGGTGCCGACGTCGACCAGATCGTTTCCGGCTCCGGCCGAGATGATGTCGTTGCCGGTCACTCCGGATCCGTCCGATCCGCCCCACAGCCAATTGTCGCCGCCGTCGCCGGTGATGACGTCGTCGAAGCGGGTGCCGGAGACATGCTCGATCCCGATCAGCACATCCATGCCGCGGCCGGTATTCTGGGCGACACCCTGAAGGTTGAGATCGACCGTCACTCCGGTAGTCGCGCCGCTGCTGTAGCCGGCGCGGTCGATGCCCTCGCCGCCGTCGAGGACATCGTCGCCCGATCCGCCGATCAGATAGTCGTCGTCGTCGCCGCCGAGCAGCGAGTCGTTGCCGTCCCCGCCCAGCAGATAATCATGGCCCGCACCTCCGGAGAAGGCGTTGCCGTCCCCATCGCCGAGAAGCACGTCGTTGAAGCCGGAGCCGATCGCATTCTCTATCGAGACCATGGAGTCGTTCCCCGCGGCGCCGAAGGCAGCCTGCCAGAACAGGTCGACCGTGACTCCGCCGCTTGCGCTTGCATAGCTCGCCGTGTCGCTGCCCGCGCCGCCGTCGAGATGGTCGTCGCCTTCGCCGCCTTCGAGCACGTCGTTGCCGGCGGCGCCGGTATCGGCGGTGGTGACGATCGGTCCCGAACGGCCGGTTCCATGGCTGTCGATGTTGACGATGCCATCGCCGTAGAGGGTGTCGTTGCCGGCGCCGCCGTCGAGCACATCGTCACCTTCGACTCCGGCCAGGACATTGTCGCCGGAGTCGCCGGTCAGCTGGTCGGCATGGATGGAGCCGACCAGATTCTCGAACCCGATCGCTGCCATAAGTCCCTGCTCGCTATCCTGGGCGCTACCCTGAAGAGCGAGCGAGAAGGTGATTCCGGACGGGCTGATGTCGGACGCGTTGCCGTACAGCGACAGGGTGTCGATGCCGGCGCCTCCGTCAAGCGTGTGATTGCCTGCGCCGACGGTCACCAGGTCGTTGCCGTCGCCGGCCGAGATGATGTCGTCGCCGGTGATCCCCGAACCGTCCGATCCGCCCCACAGCCAATTGTCGCCACCATCGCCGGTGATGACGTCGCTATACCTGGTGCCGGAGACGTGCTCGATCCCGACGAGCGTGTCGAAGCCCTGGCTGCCCGTGTCCTGAGCGACCCCCTGCAGATTGAGGTCGACCGTGACCCCGGCGGTCGCGCCTGCGCTGTAGCCCGCCCGGTCGAAGCCGTGGCCACCGTCGATCAGGTCGTCACCGGCATTGCCGTAGAGATAGTCGTCGTCGTCGCCACCGTGCAGCGAGTCGTTGCCGACATTGCCCTCGAGATAGTCGTGGCCGAGCCCGCCCTCGAGCAGATCGTTGCCGCCGAGGCCGATGAGGAGGTCGTCGCCGCCGCCGCCGCTCAGTTCATTGTCGGCGAAATTGCCGACGAGCGTGTCGGCATATTCGGTGCCGCCGACATTCTCGACGCCGGTCACGAAGCCAGTGTCGCCGAAGCCGTCCTCGACATAACCGGTCGACAGGTCGACGATCCAGCCGCTGGTCATGTCCGCGCGGGTTTCGGCGGCTCCGTCGCCGTTGCTGTCGGGCAGCAGGTAGCCGAGCGTGGTGAGTTGGAGGAAGTCGGTCCCGTCGCCACCGTCGATCAGGGCCGCGGCACCGCTGGACTGGAATTGGTCGTCGCCGCCGAAGCCCATCATCGTGTCGCCGCGACTGCCCAGGAAGGAGTTGATCCCGTCATTGCCGTAGAAGGTATCGGCAAAGGCGGTGTCGCCGCCCAGTGACTCGATCCCGACCATGGTCTCGACATTGCCGAAGCCGTCGTTCGAGATGATTCCGGTACGAAGATCGGCGATGACGCCCTGAGTCGCCGTCGCCTCGAAGAAGCTTATCCGGTCGCCAT
>CAMPIH010000102.1 GCA_946886275.1 uncultured Sphingosinicella sp. | reverse complement strand
ATCGAATATATGGTCCGCGAGGCGCCGGCCGCGGTCTATGAGCTGGAACATGCCGGGGTGCCGTTCAGCCGCACCAGCGAAGGCCGGATCTACCAGCGCGCCTTCGGCGGAATGATGCAGAACATGGGGGAGGGGCCGCCGGCCCAGCGGACTTGCGCCGCCGCCGACCGTACCGGCCACGCCATGCTCCACGCGCTCTACCAGCAGAGCCTCCGCTACGACGCCGACTTCTTCATCGAATATTTCGCGCTCGACCTCATCATGGACTCCGACGGCGCCTGCCGCGGGGTCGTCGCCTTGTGCCTCGAGGACGGCTCGATCCACCGCTTCCGCGGCCAGGCGGTGGTTCTCGCCACCGGCGGCTATGGCCGCTGCTATTTCACCGCGACCTCCGCCCATACCTGCACCGGCGACGGCGGCGGAATGGTGCTTCGCGCGGGGCTTCCGCTCCAGGATTGCGAGTTCGTCCAGTTCCACCCGACCGGCATCTACGGTGCCGGGGTCCTCATCACCGAAGGGGCTCGGGGCGAGGGCGGCTATCTCACCAACAGCGAGGGCGAGCGCTTCATGGAGCGCTATGCTCCGTCGGCCAAGGACCTCGCCTCGCGCGACGTCGTCTCGCGCTCGATGGCGCTCGAGATGAGGGAAGGCCGCGGAGTCGGCCCGCACAAGGACCATATCTACCTTCACCTCGACCATATCGACGCGAAGATCCTCGCCGAGCGACTGCCGGGGATCACCGAATCCGGCAAGGTCTTCGCCGGTGTCGACCTGACCCGCCAGCCGCTCCCGGTGACTCCGACGGTTCATTACAACATGGGCGGGATCCCGACCAATTTTCATGGCGAGGTCGTCACTCTCAAGGACGGCAATCCCGACAGCGTCGTCCCCGGCCTGTTCGCGGTCGGCGAAGCCGCCTGCGTCTCGGTCCATGGCGCGAACCGCCTCGGCTCGAACAGCCTCATCGATCTCGTCGTGTTCGGCCGGGCCGCCGGCCTGCGGCTCGGCGAGACGATCACCGCCGGAGCGGCCCAGCCCGCTCTGCCGAAGGACGGATCGGACCTGGCTCTGGCGAGGCTCGACAAGTTCCGTTTCGCCAAGGGCGGATCGCCGACCGCCGAGGTCCGGCTCGAGATGCAGCGGACGATGCAGGCCCATTGCGCCGTCTTCCGCGACGACGAGACCCTCCGCGAGGGCGTCGACAAGCTGGCGAAGACCTATCAGCGAATGACCGATCTCCACGTCACCGATCGAAGCCTGATCTGGAACACCGACCTGGTCGAGACGCTCGAGCTCGACAATCTCATCGCCCAGGCCAGCGTCACCATCGCCGGCGCGTATAACCGCAAGGAAAGCCGGGGCGCCCACGCCCACGAGGATTATCCCCAGCGCGACGACCCCAATTGGATGAAGCACACGATCGCCTGGTTCGACGGCTGGGGCGGCGAGGGCGGCGGAGTCCGGATCGATTATCGTCCGGTGCACGAATATACGCTCACCGACGACGTCCAGTATATCAAGCCCAAGGCCCGGGTGTACTGATCCCGATGCGGTGGAGGACGGCCGCCGCGCTGGCGCTCATCCTCACCGCTTCCGCCGCGACTCCGCAGATCCATCAGCCGCCTGCTGGCGCCCCTTTCGGTCCGCAGGAAGAGCAAAGGCTCGACACCGCCCTTCGCCGGCTGGCGCCTCAGCGCCCCGGAACCGTCGACGCCTACGTTATCGCCATCGCGCTCGACAGCGATCCGGTCTTCGGCCGCGAGGCCAGGTCGGCCGGCGACGTCCCCCAGCGGCGCTACGACGCCGCCGGGAGGACGATCATCCTCGCCGGTTCCGGAGGAGACTCGGACCGTCCGTCGCCGAGCGGATCGCCGGCGAGCCTGGTTCGGGCGATGGCGAGGATCGCCGAGCTGATGGACGAAAGCGAGGATGTGCTCGTCCTCTATTCGACCAGCCACGGCACGCCGCTCGGGCTCACCTGGCGCGAAGGCGACCGCGACATGGCGTCGATCACGCCCAAGCAGATGCGCGAGTGGCTCGACCGGCACGGCATCCGCAACCGGCTCCTCATCCTCAGCGCCTGCTTCTCCGGAATCTTCGTCCCCGGCCTCCAGACGTCGAACAGTGTCATCGTCACTGCCGCCGCTCGCGACCGGATCTCGTTCGGCTGCTTCGCCGACAATGACTGGACCTTCTTCGGCGACGCGATGATCAATCACGCGCTCCGCAAGCCCCAGTCGCTCGGCGCGGCCTATGCCGAGGCGACGGCGCTGGTCAGCGAGTGGGAGCGACGCTTCGAGGTGACCCCGTCGCAGCCGCAGATCTTCCTGGGCGCGGCGAGCGCCCACTGGCTCGCGCCCCTCGAGCGGCGAATGCCCCGGTCGGCGACCGAGCCCGTCGGCCGCCCGGCGGTCGAATCCGCGGCCGCGCTTTCCGGCCCCTGAGCTTCGTCGAAAGCTCGAGGGCGTCCGCCGAACAAGCCGCCGATCGAACCTGGTCCTCGGCTAGGTCCAGGTTCGGACATGGCAGCAGGGGCGAAGCCGAATGAGAGCGTGGATCATCGTTCTGGCGGCCCTTGCCGCCGCCGGCTGCGCGGCTCCCCCGCGGCAAGCGCCGACCGGCTATCATCTCGTCGAGGGCAGCTTCGTCGCCGACCGCGGACCGGACGGCAACAGCATCTTCCTCGATTCACCGGACGGGCTGATCCTCGTCGACAGCGGCCGTCATCCCGCCCATCGCGACAAGCTGCTTGGCTATGCGCGAGCGCGCGGGCGGCCGATCGTCGCGCTTCTCAACACCCACTGGCACCTCGATCACAGCACCGGCAATGCCGAGATCCTCGCCGCTTTTCCCGGCGCTGAACTCTATGCGACGAGGGCGATCGACGGCGCCCTCGCCGGCTTCTTCCCGCGCAGCCGCGCCGCCGCCCAGCGCCATCTCGATTCCGGCCAAGTCACTCCGGAGCAGCGCGCCGAGATCGAACGGGCCTTCCGGGTCATGGATCATCCGGACTCCTTGCGGCCCACCCGGCCGGTCGAGGACTCCGCCGACATGGTGATCGGTGGCCGCCCGCTTCGGATCAACGTGGCCCGGTTCGCCGCCACCGAAGCCGATCTGTGGATTCATGACGAGCGCAACGGACTGGTGATCGCCGGAGACCTCGTCGTCGCCTCGGTGCCGTTCATGGACACGGCCTGTCCGGACGGGTGGCGGCGGGCGCTCGACGATCTGGCCTCGATCGACTTCACGACCCTGATCCCGGGCCATGGCGAGCCGATGGACAAAGCGGCCTTCCTCACCTGGCGGTCCGCCTTCGGCAATCTGCTCGACTGCGCCGACTCCGAAAGCAGTCGGCACGAGTGCATCCTCGGCTGGAGGCGGGACGCGGCGATGTTCATCCCGGCCGGCGACGAGGAGCGGATCGGTGGCGCCGTCGGCTATTATCTCGATACGAGGCTTCGCGCCGCGCCGGACGAGCGCGATCACTATTGTTCGGCGGGAACTTGACGACGAACCGTGCATTACGTACGACGAATCGAGTAAGGGAGTCGTTCGATGAGCATGTTTTCGGCAGAGCGAAGCCCAGGCGCGAAGCTGGGCTGGGCGATCCTCATCGGCTTCCTGCTCTCCTTCCCGCTCTTCACCGTCTGGCTGCTCGTCTATGACCGCCAGCAGCAATCGCAGGTCGCTCTGGCCTCGATCGCCGAGGGCTGGGGCGGACCGCAGGTGATCGGCGGACCTTTGCTCGTCATTCCCTATCGCTCGACCGTCAGCGAGACCGTCACCGAAGGTGCTCAGCAGGTCACCCGCTCAAGGGTGGTGTGGCAGGAGCTGACCCTCGCTCCCGAACTGTCCGATCTCACTACCGAAGTGCGGCCCGAGCGCCGCAAGCGCTCGATCTACGAAGCGGTCGTCTACGAGGCGTCGGTCAGCGGAAAGGCGCGCTTCGCGATGCCGCAGGACCTCGCCCGGTTCAACGTGGCGCCGGCCGACATGGACCTCGCCCGGGCCGAGCTTCGCTTTCACCTCTCCGATCCGCGCGGGCTCGGCGCCAATCCGCGAGTCGTCGTCGCCGGCCGGCCGCTTCGCCTGAATCCGGGCGGCGGCGGGGCGGCGGGTTTCTTCGCCTGGATCGACGCGGCCTCGCTCGGCACCCGGCCGCTCGAGGTGGACTATGCCTATTCCTTCCGCGGCAACGGATCGCTCGGCCTGGCGCCCCAGGCGGGCGACACGCGCTGGCGGCTTCGGTCGCAATGGCCGCATCCCTCCTTCCAGGGCGACTTCCTGCCGGCCCAGCGGCAGGTCGGCGCCGACGGATTCGAAGCCCTCTATCGGGTCGGCAATCTCGCTCTCGGCCAGCAGCTCGTCGGCACGGCTCCGGCCGGTTCGCCGCCGCCGCCCCCGCCTCGGGTGCTCAGCGATTACGACATGGGCCGGCCGATGGCGTCGGCTGGCCATGTCGCCCAGGTCAGCCTGGTCCAGCCGGTCGATCTCTATTCGCGGGTCAATCGCTCGGCCAAATATGGCTTCCTGTTCATCGGCTTCACCTTCTTGGCCTTCCTTCTGTTCGACGTGATCGGGGGAGTCAGGGTCTCGGCCGTCGAATATCTTCTGGTCGGGGCCGGCCTGGTGCTGTTCTTCGTCCTTCTGCTCGCCTTCGCCGAAGTGATCGGCTTCACGCCGGCCTATATCCTCGCTTCGGCGGCGATCACCGGGCTCAACACGGCCTATTCGGCGGCAGTCCTGAAGAGCTGGCGGCGCGCCTTCTTCATCGGCGCGCTTCTGGCCTCGCTCTACGCCGTCCTCTTCATCCTGCTCAGCCTCGAAGCCTATTCGCTCCTGATCGGATCGCTGATGCTGTTCGCGGCGCTCGCGGCGGTGATGTACCTGACCCGCAACCTCAACTGGGGCGCCCGCAATCGCGGCGAGGAAGAGGTGGCCGCTTAGTTCTGGCGTCCGACGGGGTAGCTATTCCGCGGCGACGGTGACGAGGGCTTCGCGGATCCGGGCCATGTCGTCGGTGAAGGACCTTGCGAGTGCCTCGTCGGTCAGGCCGGAGCGGTCGACGATTTGCCACATGGCAAGACCGACGCGAAGAGTCGCGCCCCAGCTTCCGTCGCCGAGCCGGACGCACTTCACCGGCTGGCCGAGGCGGACGCCGTGGCCGAGCAGCTTCTTGTGCCAGGCTTGAGCGTCCTCGAAGGTCGCCCCGCCGCCGAATTCGGACAGATCGAGCGTGGAAAGGGTCCGCATCTCGATCGGGTGGGTATCGGCTTCTTCCCGGTCCCCCGGCGGATAGGGGGCGAGCCGGTGAGCCGGTGTCGATTCGATGATCTCGGACCGGACCGCCGCATGGAAGGCGAGGATGACCCGTTCCACGGCTTCGCTCGAGAGGCGCTGGAACCGCTCCAGCTCGAAGATCGAGGCCTCGAGCCGGAGTAGCAGCCCCAGATTGCCGCTGTCCGGCAACAGCTCCGCTCCAGGCCAGCCATGAGGCCATTCGCCTCGGCGAAAGATCGTCGCCAGCCCTTCGGCCAGCGGCGCCGGCTTGCGGGCCACGGCCGGCGGGATGAAGGCGAAGCCGCTGAACGGCGGGCCGCCCATGAACTTCGAGCCGGTGACGAAGACGATCGCCTCGCGCTCGAGATAGGCATTGACCGCGTCGCTTGTGATCCTCGCCTGGCAGGCGTCGACGACGAGGGTCGATTGCGCGCCGTGGCGCCGCTGGAGCCGGTCGAGGTCGTCTGCGACCGGAAGGATCAGGCCCGTCTTGGAGCCATGGACGACGTGGATCAGGCTGTGCTGACCGGCCGCGTCCGCGGCTTCGAGCGAGACCTGCATCCGATCGGCGATGTGGGTCGAGGGATTCACCCGGCCCTGCGGATCGCGAACCGGGATGTCGACCAGGTCGACCTGGATCCCGCCAAGCCCGGGCACGGGCCGGCCGGCTTCGGTGGCGAGACCCAAAGCGGTGGATTCCGCGAAATAATTGCCGTGCGCCGAATGGATGCAGCCGGTGCCCACTTCGTCGGCGCCGAGCAGGATGTTGTGCGTTCCCGAGCCGCGCCCGGCGGCGCAGGCCAGAGCGACATATTCGAGGTCGGTGCCCGACGGCGCGAAGATGATCTCGACATCGTCGGCGATCCGATAGGCCGACCGAAGACGCTTCCTGAGCCGTTCGAGATGGCCGGCATAAGCGGGCCCCGACAGTTCGGGGCCGACTTGCGAGAGGATCTGCTCGGCATGGCCGAAAGCCTCGGCCGAGATGTCATTGGCTGTCGACGAGGCGTAGGCGAGGATCCGACTCGGCCGCGGCGCCGAATGATATTTGTTGAGTCCGGTCGCCGGGTCGATCCGGATCCTGGCGTCGCCGCCGGTCGTCATCGCCTCGGCGGCGGGGGGCAGATCGGCGGGATTCTCTACGCTCTTGGTCATGAATCTTGCACCCGCCCCTTGACGCCACTAACGCGCTTTCTCCAGTTTGCTGCGGCAGCCGTGAAGACCAGGCTGCGCGCGACACAGATCCGAAAGCAGAGTTCCAGCCGTGACTTCCCATATCCAGCCGCGCCAGATCCCGGAAGAGGCGAAGCGCCGACTTCGAATCATGTTCGTCGCCAAGCATGCGAAATGGGACGGCGCGCTTCACCCGGAAGACGGCAATCACGCCCTCTACCATGTCGAGACCCGGGAGATATTGAAGGGTCTCGGCCTCAATCTCGTCGTCGAGGACCGCTACGACGCCTTGTTCGAAAAGCCGGAGGTCGATTTCGTCTTCCCGCTGCTCAACCGGGGCGGTTTCCTGAACAGCGAGATGATGCTGCCCTTGCTGTCCACGCGGGTCGGGATCCCTTTCCTCGGCGCCTCTCCGATCCTTCGCGGACTCGCCGACGACAAGCATCTCACCAAGCTCTGCGCCGCCGCCCGGGGGGTTCCGACCGCGCCCTGGGCCGCGTACCGGCGCGGCGCCCCGGTCGAGCAGGCGCGCTGCCCACAAGGCGAGCGGCTGGTGATCAAGCCGAACGCCTCTTCCGCCAGCTGGGGCGTCCAGGACGCGTTCGACTGGGCCGGGGTCGAGGCGGCGGTCGCCGACATCCACAGCCAGGGCCATGACGCCATCGTCGAACCCTTCCTCAACGGCAGCGACGTCGAAGTCCCGGTGATGACGATCGACGGCGAGCCCCGGGTGATGCCGATGATGCTGTTCGAGCAGGCCGACCCGAGCCATTTGCGGACCTATTACGAGAAGCGCGACCTCGTCGAGCGCGGCCACAAATATCAGCTCGTCCCGTTCGAGGATCCCGAGTGGATGCCGGTGATCGCCGATTTCACCCGCAAGATGGCCGAGGAATATCGGCCGTTCGATTATGGCCGGTTCGAATTCCGGCTCGATCGCGAGGGCGGCCGGGTTCAGTTCCTCGAGGTCAATCTCCAGGCCAATCTCTGGTCCGAGAAGGTGTTCGGCCGATCCGCCGCCCGCGCCGGCCTCAGCCAGGCTCAGCTGATCGAGACGATCCTCTACGAAGGCCTTCGCCGCCACGGGCTGCTGGACGCGTGACCCGGCCGGCCGAGGTCACCGCCATCGTCCTCGCGGCCCAGCGCGAAGGCCGGCTCGATCCGCTCGCCGCTCAGGCCGGAGTCACCCACAAATGCCTGGTGCCGATCGGCGGCCGGCCACTGCTCGCCCATGTGCTTGCCGCACTCGTCGGGGCGCCGGGCGTCAAGGCGATCCGGATTTCGGTCGAACCGGGGGCCGACAGGATGCTTCGGCCGATCGTCGATTCCCTGGCGACCGCCGTCCCGGTCGAATTCGTCGCCGCCGCCTCGACCATCACCGACAGCGTCTATGCCGCGGCGGGCGGCGACGGCGGGCCGTTCATCGTCACCACCGCCGACAATGTCCTTCTGACCGCCAACGCCGTCCAGCAGGTCGCGTCCCGGCTTACCTCCGGGGACGATGCCGTGGTCGCGCTTTCGCGGCGCGAGGACGTGCTCTCGGCCCATCCGCAGGGCCAGAGGCGTTTCTATCGCTTCACCGACGGCCGCTATTCGAACTGCAATCTCTACGGCCTGTCCAGTGCCGGCCTCGACCTGGCGGAGACCTATCGGTCCGGCGGCCAGTTCGCGAAGAATCCGCGGCGCATCATCCAGGCGGTCGGCCTGATCAACCTGCTGATCCTGCGCTATGGCCTGGTCTCGCTGCCGCGGGCGATGAAGCGGCTCGGCCGTCGCTTCGGAGTCCGGGCCTCGGCCGTCGTGCTCAAGGACGGCGCCCACGCGATCGACGTCGACAATGCCCGCACCTATTCGATCGCGGCGCAACTGCTTGAAAGCCGCGCCGGCTAGTCCT
>CAMPIH010000101.1 GCA_946886275.1 uncultured Sphingosinicella sp. | reverse complement strand
GCTGAACATGTCTATCTCCGGCCGACCGCCTTTGTGGATGCGCCGTTCGGCCTCGATGATCGGGTTGCCCGATTGGCAGGGGGGCTTGTCTGGTTTTCCGCCGCCGAATTGGTGAAGGTCGATGACGGTGGATCGGTGTCGGTCCAGCTCATCTCGGTGGAGGATCTCGTCGAATCCCTGGCGGAGCTGCCGCCGGAGGTGGCGACGGCCTGGTCGCGCCTGACGGCGCCACGACTGCCCCTGACGCTGCGGCATCGCACGATCCGATTCGATCAGCCGCAGGTCGTCGGAATCGTCAATGCCACTCCCGACAGCTTTTCCGACGGCGGCCAATATGCTGACAGCGACGGGGCGATCGCTGCCGGGCACGAAATGGCGGCCGCGGGCGCTGCGATCATCGACGTCGGCGGCGAGTCGACCCGCCCCGGTTCAAAAGCGGTCTGGGAAGGGGATGAAGCGGCCCGAATCCTGCCGATCGTCGAGCAGCTTGCAAGCGGCGGAGTCGCCGTCTCGGCGGATACGCGCAAGTCGGCGGTGATGGAGCAGGCTCTCGCCGCGGGGGCGACCATGATCAACGACGTTTCGGCGTTGACCTGGGATGATCGTTCGCCGTCGGTGGTTGCCGGTTCGGACTGCGCGGTCGTGCTGATGCACCATCAGGGCAGTCCGGAGACGATGCAGGACGATCCCCGATATGATCGTCCCGTCCTGTTCGAAGTCTATGACTGGCTCGAGGCTCGGATCGCGGCCGCGGTCGAGGCCGGCATCGCCCGGGAGCGGATTCTCATCGACCCCGGCTTCGGCTTCGGCAAGAACGTCCAGCACAATCTCCAGCTGATGAACGGACTGGCGATGCTTCACGGGCTCGGTTGCCCGATCATGCTCGGCGCCAGCCGCAAGCGCACGATCGGCGCGCTTTCGAACGAGGCGCCGGTGGACCGGCGGCTCGGCGGCTCGATCGCGCTCGCTTTGAAGGCCGTCGAGCAGGGCGTTCAGCTGCTGAGGGTGCATGACGTGCCGGAAACCCTTCAGGCGCTCAGGGTCTGGCGCGGCCTTCGCGACTGTGCCTTGACCCCGTCCTGACGCTTGGCTGGGGCCCGGCTTGCGCGAACCGGGGCGGAGCGGGCAGAGGCGGCAAAGTCAATCTGGGGGAATGTTGTGAGCGAAGTCTATGACAATGTGGCGGAGTCGCGATTCGAGCTGGAGGTCGAAGCAACCCTGGCCTTCGCCGCTTATCGCCGCGCCGGCGGAATCGTCACCTTCACCCACACCGTCGTGCCAGAAGCGATCGAAGGCCGAGGGATCGGCAAGCGGCTGATCGGCGGTGCGCTTAAGCTGGTTCGGCAAGAAGGCTTGAAGTTGATTCCGGTCTGTCTCTTCGTCAGCCATTATCTCGACAAGCATCCCGAGGAGCGCGACCTTCTCGCGCCCTGATCGGGGCATGGACGAAAGGCTTATTGCTTTGCAGCGGGGCGGGGCTCGCGCCTGAAGACGGCGATCATCGGCCCGAGCGAAGAATAAGGGTCCTGACGGCCGGCACCGGGGTCCCACAAGCTCGAGACGCCGCCGTCGAGGTAGAGGGCATCGGGACAATCGAGGACGTCGAGAAAGAAACGGGCGAAGCGCCCGAACGAAACCGCGCCTTCGCTGATGACGAACCAGGCGGTGTGTGGATCGGCGACCCCGACGCCGTTGCGGACGTGCACGGACTCGCCGTCAGGCTGGAAGGCAGAGTGAAGCTCGCCGTCTATGACCAGCATTGGCCCGGACTGGGTAGCCCAATAGGCTTGTCCGTCGAACTCTTCGCTTTCCCGGATCGTGACGCTGCCATCGCGGGCGACGGCGAAGACGCCATTCGGCTTGAGGTGGAAATTGCCGGTCCCGCTGTTGAGATTGAGCCGGTGGCGGCGACGTCCGCGTTCGACATAGAGCCCGATCGGAAGGCCCTCCTCGTCATACATGCCGCCGTTCATCGCGAAGAGAAGCTGATCGCCGCGCGGACCGAGATGGTCCTCGAGGCGGGCGAGGCTTCGCAACCGCCCTTGCGCGTCGTCGAGGATCATCTCGATCCGGTGGCGCCGGGAATCATAGCGGCACGCAATAAATTCGGAGCCCTCGAAGCTGTGCTTCTGGCAATGCGGCGCGCTGACGACCTCCGTCGGCGGCGCGGGCCGAGACTCCGGCTCCGCCTCGCAGCCCGCGAGAAGCGCACACAGCCCGATCAGGCTAAAGCGTATAGCCGCCATCGCTGACGAAACAGGATCCGGTGACGAAAGCCGTCTTGTCGGAGAGGAGGAAGGCGATCTGTTCGGCGATCTCGTCGGGCTGGCCGAAACGTTCAAGGGGAGTCGCCGCGCCGCCCATCGCCTTGAAGGCCGCTTCTTCACTGCCGGCGCTCCGGACCAGCTCCTGAAAGAAGGGCACATTCGACCAGATCGGGGTCTCGACTCCGCCCGGAGCGATGGAATTGACCCTGATCCGGTCAGGAGCGCCTTCCCGCGCGGCGATCCGGGCAAGATGGATCACCGCCGCCTTCGAGGCACCGTAGGCGCTTATTCCCGGCTCGGCCTTGATTCCGGCAGCAGAGGCGGTGAGGAGGATGGCGCCGCCGGTGCCGCCGGCCTTGATCGCCTTCATCGCGGCCTGGAGGGAGAGGAAGGCGCCGTCGAGATTGACGGACATCACCCGGCGCCATTCGGCCAGGCTTGTCTCCGCGATCGTCCCTCCAGCGCCGATTCCCGCATTGACGACGGCGTGGCTAAGTCCGGTGAGGTCGGCATCGGCCCATAGTTCTTCATCGGCGACGTCGCCGACGATGAGCTGCCGTTCGCAGGGCAGGGAGAAAGCGAAATCGCGGAGTCGATCCTCGTTGCGGTCAATCAGGATCAGCTTCTTGGCGCCGCCGGCGCAGAGCCGCGTCGAGACCGCCGCGCCAATTCCGGAAGCAGCGCCGGTGACCAGGATCACGGCATTGGGAAAGTCATCCATGCGACAAGCCTAGCAGGCCGATGGGCCAGGCGGGAAGGGTTCAGCGCTGCGGCGCGAACCGCACGGATTCAGAGTTCGGCTCAGGCGGCCGCGTCGATGCCGAGCTCGCCGAGCTTGCGGTACAAGGTGGAGCGGCCGATCCCGAGGCGTCGGGCCACTTCGGTCATTCTGCCCCGATAATGGCCGATCGCGAGCCGGATGACGTCCGCTTCGATCTCTTCCAGCGGGCGCAGATTGCCGTCCGGCTTGTAGAGCGTGATGCCGGGGCCGTGAGCGAGCGCGGCGGTGGCGGACTGGCCGTCCAGTCGCTTGGCGTGATAATCGTCGGCGCGACGCCCGTGCTGAGATTCATTGGCGATGTGGGGGAAGTCCGCGGCCGTCAGAGCGTCGCTCTCGCAAAGGACGGCGGCGCGGAACAAGGCGTTCTGAAGCTGGCGGATATTGCCCGGCCAGCCGTAGCTCATCAGCACCTCGAGCGCGTCGTCGGTAATCGACAAAGGTCGCATCCCGGGCTGTTCCGCGATCCTCACCAAGAGGTGACGAGCGAGTGCCGGAAGGTCGCTGATCCGGTCGCGCAGCGGAGGAATCGGCACGTGAACGACGTTGAGCCGGTAATAGAGGTCCTCGCGGAAGCGGCCGGCGGCGACTTCCTCGATGAGACGGCGGTTGGTGGCGGCGATGATCCGGACGTCGACCAGCTGGGTGGTCCGGCTGCCGACGCGCTGGATCTCTCCGGTCTCGAGCACGCGCAGCAGCTTCACCTGCGTGTCGAGCGGAAGATCGCCGACCTCGTCGAGGAACAGGGTTGATCCGTCGGCATCCTCGAATCGTCCGATATGGCGGTCGAAGGCGCCCGTGAAGGCACCCTTCTCATGGCCGAACAGCACCGATTCGACGAGGTTCTCCGGGATCGCGCCGCAATTCACGGTGTGAAGCGGCTGCTTGCCGCGCGGGCTGGCGGCATGAATCGCCTGGGCGATGATTTCCTTGCCGGCGCCGCTCTCGCCTTCGATCAGTACCGACACTCGGGCGCGCGCCGCCTTGGCGGCAATGGCCAGCGCCGAACGGAAGCCGGAGGCGGAGCCGACGATCTCGTCGAAGCCCAGGCTCTTGTTGATCTTTTCGGACAGGGGCCGGAGCTCGCCGGTGGATTTGCGGCGATCGGTGGCGGTGTTGAGAGCCGCCAGGAGCCGGTCGGGTGCGAGCGGCTTGACGAGGAAGTCGCTGGCGCCGGCGCGCATCGCGTCGACCGCACAGGAGACGCTCGTCTGAGCAGTCAGCACGAGCAAGGGAAGGTCCGGACGAAGTTCCCGAAGGGCGCTAATCAGCTCGCCTCCTTCTTCGCCGGGAAGCCAGTCGAGCAGAATGGCGTCGAACTTCGGCTCCTGCGGGTCGGCCAGCATCGCCCGTGCCGAATCGAGGTCATTGGCGCCGCGGACCCACCAGCCGGCGCGGGCGCCGATCGCGGTGATCAGGCGGCGCTGGGCCGGCTCGTCGTCGATCAGGAGCAGGCAACGGGTCGGTTCGGGGCGCATCTGTATCCCTCGTCCTAAAGAGGGACTGGTCTAGCGGGATGCGGTAAAGGGGAACTTAATGCCGCCGACACCGCGCCGCCCTTCACTGCATCGAATCCGCTTCCTGCACGTTCGGACCGGCAGACGAGGAGAGCAGACATGACCGGGATCGGCGAGATTCGCGAACATATGGAAGTGATCGGTGCGGACGGGGTCCATATCGGCACCGTCGACAAGGTGGAGGGAAACCGGATCAAGCTGATCAAGGCGGACAGCGGCTCGCACGAAGATCACCACCATTATATCTCGGGTGGACTCGTCGCGGCCGTCGAAGGCGACCAGGTGCGCCTGTCGGCCAATGGCGACGCCGCCGTCCTGCTCGAGGAGGAGGAAAGCGGCGATCCGCTCGCCGACCGCAATCCCTGACGCCCCTGTCCGCAAAAGACAGCGGGCCGGGTTCGGCTCGCGCCTTGCCCTTTCTCCTTCGCCCTTGCTAAGCGTTCCCGCCAAACAGGGATGAAAGGGCAGAAAATGGCAGCCGAAGGCGATATCGACCGCGAGGTCAGGCGCCACCACAATAGTTACGGCCTGTTCGTGACCTTGATGAAATGGGGCGCGATCATCAGTGTCGTGACGGCGCTGATCGTCATCGTCGTCATTCGCGCCTGATCCGGGCGCACCGGGTGAAGATCGCGGTCGTCAAGGAAAGCGAAGAGGGCGAGCGGCGAGTCGCGGCGACGCCGGAGACGGTGAAGAAGTTTGTCGGTCTCGGCGCCGAGGTGATGGTCGAGAGCGGAGCCGGGTCTGGCGCGTCGATCGCCGATTCCGATTATGAGGCCGCCGGTGGCGGCGTGGGATCCCGCGCCGAGGTGCTCGCCGGCGCAGCGATCCTGCTTTCGGTGCAGGGACCCGATCCCGACATCCTCGACGCCGCCGCCCCGGGCGCCAGACTCGCCGGAATCCTCAATCCTTTCGGCCGGCGGGATCGGATCGACGCTTATGCCGCCGCCGGAATCGAGGCGTTGGCGATGGAGTTCATGCCGCGCATCACCCGGGCGCAGTCGATGGACATATTGTCCTCGCAGGCGAACCTTGCCGGCTACAAGGCGGTGCTCGACGCGGCGGCCGAATATGGCCGCGCCTTTCCGATGATGATGACCGCGGCCGGGACGATTCCGGCGGCGCGAGTCTTCGTCATGGGAGTCGGCGTCGCCGGACTCCAGGCG
Organism: uncultured Sphingosinicella sp.; assembly: GCA_946886275.1. Next base: position 2,662 of record CAMPIH010000101.1, on the reverse strand, counting down.
ATCGCCACCGCTCGGCGGCTTGGCGCGATCGTCTCCGCCACCGACGTTCGCGCGGCGACCAAGGAGCAGATCGAGAGCCTCGGCGCCAAGGCCATCTTCGTCGACAAGGTCGCCGGGATCGAGGGCGAGGGCGCCGGCGGTTACGCCACCGAGATGTCGGACGAATATAAGAAGGCGCAGTCCGAGCTGGTCTCGAGCCACATCGCCAAGCAGGACATCGTCATCACCACCGCGTTGATCCCTGGGCGGCCGGCGCCGCGCCTGATCAGCGACTCGCAACTGGAATCGATGCGCCCGGGAAGCGTGATCGTCGATCTCGCCGTCGAACAGGGCGGGAATGTCGAAGGCGCCGTGGCGGGCAAGATTGTCGAACGGCACGGCGTTCGAATCGTCGGCCATCGCAACGTGCCGAGTCGTCTCGCCGCCGACGCTTCCGCCCTCTATGCCCGCAATCTGTTCAATTTCCTGGCGGCCTTCTGGGACGGCGAATCCAGGAGTCTTTCCCTGCCTGACGATGACGAGATCGTTCGCGGCGTCCGGCTGACTCGCGACGGCAAGGTGGTCAACGAACGGCTGCTCGGATGAAAGCGATCGGGCCGGCCGGAATGCTGGTGGCGATCCTGCTTGCCCCGGGCTGCGGCGAGGAAAAGGAAGCGTCCTCCGCCGCCCCGATGGAGCCGCTGCGCCGCGCCACTTTCCGAACCCTCGCTGCCCGCGATTTCCTCGCCACCTGCCCTGGCGGCACGGCGAGAGCAGCGACCTTGCCGCAGATTCGCCGCCTCGAGGAATTGAAGCAGCTTGCCATTCGCAAGCAAGCGGGCCGGGCGATATGGCTGGGCGAGAACGACTGGGCCGGAGTGGCTCGCTATTCGGATCGCGAGCCGTGCGAGCCGGGCGAAGAAGCCTATCGCGAGGCGCTGGCCGCCTTCAGCGGCACGCTCGGCGAGCTGGCCGGCCGGATTGCCGAATATCGGGAGTAGAGCGCGAATGGACTTCATCAGCATCCTGTCGATCTTCGTTCTGGCCTGTTTCGTCGGCTATTATGTGGTCTGGTCGGTCACCCCGGCGCTCCACACGCCGCTCATGTCGGTGACGAACGCCATCTCCTCGGTGATCGTCGTCGGCGCTCTCATCGCCAGCGCCGCGGCTGGGGCGCCGGGAGCGAAATGGCTCGGGCTCGTTGCGGTCGCGCTCGCCAGCGTCAACATCTTCGGCGGCTTCGCCGTGACGGCGCGGATGCTCGCGATGTACAAGAAGAAGGAGCGGCGCTGATGCACGAAGCTGTCGGCGCGCCCGCCTGGGTGATGCTCGCCTATCTCGTCGCGGGTATCTGCTTCATCCTCGCCTTGCGCGGTCTTTCCAATCCGGAGAGCGCCCGCCGAGGCAATCGCGCCGGGATGGCGGGGATGCTGCTCGCTGTCGGGACGACTCTGATTCATTATCAGCCGCTCGCCCCTGCCGGGATCGTCGGCGGAGTCGACAGCGTCGTTCTCGTGCAGATGCTGACGGCCATCGGAATCGGCGGCGCGATCGGGATCTTCACCGCCCGGCGGATCGCGATGACGGCGATGCCGCAGCTGGTGGCCGCGTTCCACAGCCTCGTCGGTCTCGCCGCTGTGCTGGTCGCGGCTGCGGCCTTCCTCAACCCGGAGGCCTTCGGGATCGCCGTGGGCGGCGAGATCGAGCCGGTCAGCCGGGTCGAGATGGGGCTTGGCGTGGCGATCGGGGCGATCACCTTCTCGGGTTCGGTCATCGCTTTTCTCAAGCTGAACGGCAACATGTCGGGCAAGCCGATCCTTCTGCCGCTCCGCCACTTCATCAATCTCGGCACGCTCGCGGCGATCCTCGGCCTGATCGCCTATTTCACCCAGGATCAGAGCCCGTGGGTGTTCTGGACCGTGACCGGACTTGCCTTCGCGATCGGTTTCCTTCTGATCATCCCGATCGGCGGGGCGGATATGCCGGTCGTCGTCAGCATGCTGAACAGCTATTCCGGCTGGGCGGCCGCGGCGATGGGCTTCACCCTCCAGAACAGCGCCATGATCATCACTGGAGCGCTCGTCGGAAGCTCGGGTGCGATCCTTTCCTACATCATGTGCCGGGCCATGAATCGAAGCTTCATCTCCGTCATCGCGGGCGGTTTCGGTGGCGATGCCGCGGCGGGGGGAGGGGAGGCGATCGACCGGCCATGGAAGCGCGGTAGCGCGGAAGATGCCGCCTTCCTGATGAAGCAGGCCGAGCAGGTCATCATCGTTCCCGGCTACGGAATGGCCGTCGCCCAGGCCCAGCATGCGCTTCGCGAGATGGGCGACCTCCTCAAGCAGGAAGGCGTCAGCGTCAAATATGCGATCCACCCGGTGGCGGGCCGCATGCCCGGTCACATGAACGTTCTGCTTGCCGAGGCGAACGTGCCCTATGACGAGGTCTTCGAGCTCGAGAATATCAACTCCGAATTCGCCCGGACGGACGTCGCCTTCGTGATCGGCGCCAACGACGTCACCAATCCGGCCGCCAAGACCGACAAGAGCTCTCCCATCTACGGAATGCCGGTGCTCGACGTCGAGAAGGCCAAGACGGTGTTGTTCGTAAAGAGATCGATGGGCGGTGTCGGCTATGCCGGTGTCGACAACGAGCTATTCTATCGCGACAACACGATGATGCT
>CAMPIH010000100.1 GCA_946886275.1 uncultured Sphingosinicella sp. | reverse complement strand
ACGAACCTCGCCACCACGTCGCGGTAGGAACGGCTGACCTTGACCTGCGATCCCGAGCCCAGGACGAGGAAGCATTCGCCATTGGTATGCGGCTTCACTTGCTTGACCTGGTCGAGATTGACGATCGTCGAGCGGTGAACGCGCTGGAAACGGCGCGGATCGAGGCGCTTCTCCAGATCCTTCATCGTCTCCCGGAGGATCAGCGTGTTGTCGCCGGTATAGATGCACATATAGTCGCCGGCGGCGTCGATCTTCTCGATGCTGTCGACGTCGACCCGGAAGATCTGGCCGCGATCCTTGATGTTGATCATCCGCTCGTAGCGGTTGGACGAATGGGCGTCCTCGACCCCCTCGACATTGTCGACGGCCTCCGGAGCGACCTCGGCGAGCACTTCCTTCAGGCGATCCACCTCCTCGACGCCGCGTTTCTCGGCAAGCCGCTGGCGGACCCGGTCGAGCGTGTCGGCAAGCCGAGCGTCCTCGACCGGCTTCATCAGATAGTCGACCGCCTGCGCCTCGAAGGCGCGGATCGCGTGATCGGAATAAGCGGTGACGAAGACGAACAATGGCGGTTCGACCTCCATCAGGCCCTGGATCACCGAAAAGCCGTCGAAGCCCGGCATCTGGATGTCGAGGAAGACGAGGTCCGGCTTGTGGGTCTTGATCGACCGGATCGCCTCGCGCCCGTTCGAGCAGGTGTCGACGATCTCGACATCCTCATGGGGCTCCAGCCTCAGCTGCAGGCCCTGGATGGCAAGCGGTTCGTCATCGACCAGAATCGTACGAATGGTCATCGCGGCTCCTCGGCTTCGATTTGATAGGGAATTTCGATGAAAACGCGGAAGCCCCCCGTTGTCTCCGACTGTGTCTCGAACCTGTGATTGTCGCCATAGGCCTGCGCCAGACGGTCGCGAATGTTCGCCAGTCCGACTCCGGTCGATTGAGCGGCCCGGCTCTGATACTGTGAATCGGCCCCCGGACCCGTGTCGGAGACGGTGATCAGCACCCGGTCGACCTGCCGCTTCACCTCGATGGAAATGTCGGCGCCTTCCTCCTGCGGAGTGACCGCATATTTGATCGCATTCTCGATCAGCGGCTGAAGCAGAAGCGATGGCAATAGCACCTGGCTGCAGCTCGGATCGATATGAAAATGCGGCCTCAGCCGCTCCTCGAACCGCATCTTCTCGATCTCGAGATAAAGCTTCAGCGTCTCGATCTCCTGCGACATCGTCACCAGGCCGGTCGATTCATTGACCAGAGTGTAGCGAAGAAAGGAAGACAAACGGCTCAGCATGGCGTTGGCGCGCTCGGTCTGCTTGAGCAGGACCAGAGTGGAAATCGAGTTGAGCGTGTTGAACAGGAAGTGTGGATTGAGCTGGTAACGGAGCATTGCCAACTGGGCATTGGAGGCCTGACTTTCAAGCCGGAGCAATCTGTCGCTTTGTTCTTCCAGCAGAAGGAAGAAGTTGATGCTGTAATAGAGGGCTGACCAGGCAACGAGCAGGGACACCGTCAACAGGATCGCGCCCAGGAAACGGATCCCCTCCGGCCGGGTCCCCGGCTGGACGAAGGTGGAGATGCTCCAGGTCTCGATCGCGGAGAAGCCGGCGGCGGCGACGATGACGATCGTGACCGTCGCCACCCAGGTCACCAGCGGCCGCATCAGGATGAGGCGACGATAGGCGGCCGCCATCAGCAGGGTGATCGAATAGCCGGAGGCGGTCAGCAAGGCGGTATGGAGGACGTAGCTCCATTCCATCGCGTTCGCGATCCCGGACAGGGTGCGGAGGATGAAATAGCCGGCCCAGCCGATCGACTGGAGGACCCAGAAGGCCCGGTTCTTGTCTTCGAAGAAAGGTTGGCCGTGGAGCCGGAGCGGGCTCAAGCCTGGGGCAGCCTGGCGCCTGGGAGGCGCGGCGATCTGGACGGCGCTGTGAGCCACTATTCGCTACTCCGGCGCTTCCTCTAAAGCATGATCCGCAAAAGTGGGATCGATTTTCCGATCATCCCCGAGCCCGGCCCCGAGCCCGGTCCTGTCGCTCGAGAGGGACTGGCCAGGCGACCGGCTCGGGGCCGTCGGGAAGAACGACCATCGACCAGTCGCCCTGATCGAGCACATAGGTGGCGACCGCCCGGCGAACGTCTTCCGGAGTCAGCGACCGATAGTCGGCGAGATAGTTGCGGACATTCTCGACGTCCTTGGGGGCATGGACCCAATTCTCGATCGCCTCGAGCCAGTAGCCGTTCGTCGCCAGCCGGCGCTCGATGCCGGTGATGACCGGGTTCTGCGCGCGCTGGAACTCGTCGGCCGCGGCCGGCCTTGCCGCCATCTCGGCGACGATTTCGCGGGCGATCCTGAAGAAAATGGGGACGCTTGCGGGCCTCACCTCGGCCGAGGCGAAGAATATGCCCCAATCCTCGAACGCCTCCGAGCTGTTGTGGGCGGCATTGGGCGAATAGGTCGCCCCTTCCTGCTCGCGCAGCCGGTCGAACAGCCGTACCTGGAACATGTTGGCGGCCAGAGCGAGCGCTCGCCGGTCCCTCGTCCGATCGCGGCCGCCGATCGTCGACCAGCCGATCATCGCAAAGGCCTGCTGGCGATCCCCCTGGTGGGTGAATCGGCGCGGCTCCGGATTGGGCGCCGGCGGTTGAAGCTCGTGGGCGCCCGGCGGCAGCGGCAGCGGCGCCCGCGTCGGCAGCGAAGCGACCGTGGTCCGAATCGCCTCCACCGCTGCTTCGAGCTCGGCATCGCCGACGATGACGGCATGGACCGGGCCATTTTCGAGAAGCGGATCGAAGAAGGCGCTCAGCTGATCGACCGTCACCGCCGCCATCTCCTCCCGCTCGATCGCTCGCCATCGCTGGTCGTCGGGCCGGGTGAAACCGGGCGCTTCGCGCGCGGCTCGGCCGGTGGCGGAGGCGAAGTGCATGTCGAAGCTTTGCACCGCCGCCGAATGGAATCGGGCGAACAGGGCCGGGTCCCAGCGCGGATGGGTGAGCTTGGTGGTCAGCAGGCGCAACTGGTCGGCAAGATCGGCCGGGTTGGTCTGCCCGGCGAGCACATAGGCCTCCTCGTCGATCCCGAACGCCAGGCTCATCCGCCGGCCGGTCAAAAGCCGCTCCATCCCGTCGAGGTCGAGATCGGCAAGCCCCGAGGGGCCGACCAGGCCGCCGAGCCAGGCGAGCGACGGCTCGTCGGGCGGAAGCCCGGCCAAGCCGTTGCCGAAGCGCAGCCGGACGTTGACCGACCCGCGCTCGAAGGCGGTCCGCTTGAAGGTGAGGCTCGAGCCGTTGGCGAAACGGACGATCGTGACTCCCAGATCCTCGATGTGCTGGCGCGAAATCTCCTCCCCGGGAGGGCCGAGCGGGGGCAGCTGGTCGAAGCTGACGAGGCGATCCTGCACGCGCACGGCCGGAGCGATCGCCCGCGCCGCCATGAGCGCATCGGCAATCGCCCGGTCGCCGCCGGCGATCGGCTCGGGCGAGATCAGCATCAGCCGCGGCCCGGAGCCGGCGAACAGGGCGCGAGTGGCGGCGGCAATCCGATCGGGGGTCATCAGCGGAACGTTGCGCTCGAAATTCTCGAGCACGGTCGCTGCCGTCGAAATGACGGATCCGTTGTCGATGGCGTTGATCAGCTGCTCGGCGCGGAGCTGCGAGCGAAGGGTCGGTTCGCCATTGACCGCGGCGGTGACCGACGTTCGCAGGTTCTGGAGCTCGCGATCGATCTCGCTCGGGCTCGGCGGTGCGCGAAGGGCGTCGGTGATGATCGCGAAGCTCTGCTCGAGAGCGCCGCGCCAGCGATCGTCGCGCACGGAAATGGCGAGCTGGGTCGCGTCGGAGATGTTCCTCGCCTGCGAGGCGATGAGGGAGGCATTGATGAAATCGGAGTCGCCGCGCGCACGGGCTTCGAGCCGGCGGTTGATGATCCGGGTCGCGACCATCTCCTCGAGCGCCTGGCGTTCACGCTCGAGCGTGTGGGGGATGGTTTCATGCGGGCGCATCCAGATCAGGGTCGCCGTCAGCGGCGCTCCCGGATAGGCCAGCGAGGCGATCGGCCGGGCCGGCTCGGCCACCTCGCCATAATCAGGCTCCGGCGGCGGCGGGGTCTGAGCCTGCCAGCCGCCGAAATGGGCCTGGATCAGCTCCTCCATCATCGCCGGATCGGCGTCGCCGACCATGACGATCGTGGCTCGGTCGGGCCGATACCAGCGGTGGTAGAAGGCCCTCAGGCCCGCGGGCGTGGCGGCGTTCAGAGTCGCTTCGGTGCCGATCGGGTCACGATCGGCATATCTCAGTCCCGCATAGAAAAGCGTCCGGGTGAGGTTGGCGACCCGTTCGTTGATCTCCGGGCGGCGTGCCTTCTCCGCCAGGACCACCGGGCGTTCGCCTTCGACGGCGTCGGGCTCGAAGCGGGCCCGGGCCATCATGTCGGCGAGCACCCTCAGGCTGGTGTCCAGCTGGACCCGCTCGGCATGGGGAAGATCGAGCTGATAGACGGTTTCGGTGGCGCTGGTTCGGGCGTTGCTGTCGCTTCCGAAGCTCGCTCCGAGCTGCTGCCAGATCTGGCGCGCCTGGCGATCGCGATAGCTTTCGGTGCCTCGGAACAGCATGTGCTCGACATAATGGGCCCAGCCGCGCTCATGATCCTCCTCGTGCAGCGAGCCGGCGTCGATCCTGACCCGGATCGAGACCTGGCCTTCCGGCAGCGCGTTTCGGCGGACGGCGTAGCGCAGGCCGTTGGCGAGGGTGCCGAAACGCCAGTCCGGATCGCGGGCGATGTCGCTGCCGCGGTAGAGCCAGTCCTGATCGCCGGTCTGAGCGAAGGCCGGCGAGGTGACGATCAGGGAGAAGGCGAGGAGGAGCGCTCGGAAGAGGTTCATCAAGAGGTTCTGTTGCAGCTTTATCGGAATGTCGAGAGGCACTTGGGTTTCTCGCGCCGCTCCTTGACTCCGGCTGAATGTGAGCGGAACATAATGCGAACAAATGAGTCCGAGTCGCATGTCCGTTCCTTCCTTGCAGGATCCGCGCATCGCCGCCCTCAAGGCGGAGATAGACGCGATCGAACGCACCGGCCGAGCCGGAAGCGGCGCGCCGCTTCGCCTGGGGATCGACGAAGTCGACGGCCGGCTCGCTTCGGGCGGGCTTGCCATCGGTCTCCACGAAGCCGCTTCCGCCAGCCCGGCGGCTCCTGACGAAGCCGCCGCCACCCTGTTCCTCGCCGCCCTCGCCGCCCGTTTCTCGCGCCGCGACGAAGGCCGAAGCCAGGTCCTGTGGGCGCTGACGAGACGCGATCTGTTCGCGCCCGCTCTCGCCTTGGCGGGACTGGGTCCGGACCGGGTCCTCTATGCCGAATGCGGCAATGACGAGGAAGCGCTCGCGGTGATGGAGGAAGGCATACGCCACGGCTCGCTGGCGGCGGTGGTCGGCGAGGTCGGCCGCGCCTTGATGCCCGCCACGCGCCGGCTCCAGCTCGCCGCCGAAGAAGGCGGGACGGCCGCTCTGCTCGGCCGCCGGTGGAAGAAGAAGGAGGTTGATCCCCTGGCCGTGCCGGCGGCGGCGCTCACCCGCTGGCGGATCGGCTGCGCGTCCTCGGCGGGGCTGCCTTTCGCCCAGATCGGGCCGTTCGAAGGCATTGGCCGGGCCCGCTGGAAGGTCGAACTGGTCCGCCAGCGCGGCGGTCCCCCTCATTCATGGTATTTGGAGGCTCCCGATGCCGAGGCTCGCCTCGCTCTATCTGCCCGATCTGGCGATCGACCGGATCAGGCGGTCCGAGCGCCGAAGCGCGCCGGCGCCGACGTCCGCGCCGCCTGACGCCGATCGCCGGCAGGAGGGCCGCGGTGCGTTGCCGGGGCGAAGCGGCGGCTGGCGGCCGGGTGCGCGCTGGGCGCTCAAGCCGGCAACGAAGGACATCGTGCCGGGGGCTTGGGACGGCGCCGGAGCCCTGGTGACCTGCCACCGGCAGGGCAATCAGAACCTGCTTGCGGCCGTTTCGCCGCAGGCGCGGTCGCTCGGCCTTGCCCCGGCAATGCCGCTCAGCAAGGCCCGGATCCTGATTCCCGGGCTCGACGTTCGAGACTCCGATCCGGAAGGCGATTCCCGCTGGCTGCTTCGGCTCGGCCTGTTCGCCGCCCGGCGCTGGACTCCGCGCGCCGCCTTGTCCGGTCCCGACGGCCTGTGGCTCGACCTCAGCGGAGTCGCTCATCTGTTCGGCGGCGAGCGAAGGATGTGCGAGCGCATCCTCGCCTTTCTCGGCCGGCTCGGCTTCAGCGCCCGGATCGCCGTTGCCGGAACCGCCGGGACGGCTCATGCGCTCGCCCGATTCGGTCCCGCGCCTTTGGTCCTTTGCCCCGGCGGCGCGGAAGCGGAGGCGATCGCGGCCATGCCGCTGGCCGCTCTCCGGCTCGACCCGGCCCAGCTCGCGACCGCTCACCGGCTCGGCGTCGAACGGATCGGCGAGCTCGTCGCCATGCCTCGGGCGCCGCTCCAGCGCCGTTTCGGCTCGACGCTTCTGCTCCGGCTCGATCAGGCGCTCGGGCGTGCCCCGGAGCCGTTCGATCCGATCGTTCCTGAAGAGCCGCTTTCGGTGCTCCTTCGCTTCGTCGAGCCGATCGCCACGCCCGAGAGCATCGCCGAAGCCTCGGGCGAAGCGGTCCGCCGGCTCGTGCCGATGCTGGCGCAAGCGGGGCTCGGCCTTCGCCGGCTCGTCCTGCTTTGCGATCGAATCGACAAGGAGGTTCAGGCGGTCACCATCAGCCTCGCCCGGGCGACCCGCGACGGCGCCCATCTGCGGCGGCTGATCGAGGCGAAGATCGAGACGATCGAGCCGGGATTCGGGATCGAGCGGCTTCGGCTGGTGGCGGCGCGGGCCGAGCCGCTGGCGCCGCAAGCGATCGAAGGGGGACTTTCCGGAGCCCGGCCGACGCCCGATCTCAGCCTTCTGGTCGATCGCCTCGCCGTTCGACTGGGCGGCCGGCGGCTGTTCCGGCTGACCGCTCTGGAAAGCGACCTGCCGGAACGCAGCGTCGCCCGGATCGGGCCGCTGGAGAGGCCGGCGCGCTGGCCCGATTGGCCGCGTCCGGTCCGGCTCCTTGCCCCGCCCGAGCCGGTCGATCAGGTGATGTCGCCGCTTCCCGACGGCCCGCCCCGCCGGTTCCGCTGGCGTGGCCGGATCTACCGGGTCGCGGCCGCCGACGGGCCCGAGCGGCTCTATGGCGAATGGTGGCGCCGGACCGAGGAGAGCGCTTCGGTCCGCGACTATTTCCAGGTCGAGGATGAGAATGGCGCCCGCTTCTGGCTCTACCGAAGCGGCGACGGCGAGGATGGCGCGACCGGCGACATGGGCTGGCACATGCACGGAATCTTCGCATGACCTATGTCGAGCTCCAGGCGGCGACCCATTTCAGCTTCCTGCGCGCCGTTTCCAGCGCCGAGGAATTGTTCTCGGCGGCCGCCCTGCTCGGTTACCCGGCGCTCGGAATCGCCGACCGCAACAGCGTCGGCGGGCTCGTCAAGGCGCTTCGCGCCGCCGATTCGACCGCAGTCCGGCTCGTCGCCGGCTGCCGGCTGGACCTGATGGACGGCGCCTCGCTTCTGGTCTGGCCCCGGGATCGCGCCGCCTGGTCCAGGCTCACCCGCTTGCTGACGATCGGCAAGAGCCGCGCCGACCCGCGCAAAGGCGAGAAAGGGCAATGCTTTCTCCACTGGGAGGACGTCGCCGCCTGGTCGGACGGACTGGTCGCGGCGCTCGTTCCGGACGAGGCGGACTCCGCCGGCGCCACCGCATTGGCCCAGCTTCGCGACATTTTCGGCAATCGAAGCCATCTTGCGCTCACCCATCGCCGCCGGCCAGGCGAGCTTCGACGGCTCCATTCGCTCGAATCGCTCGCCCGGCGCCACCAGGTGCGAAGCCTCGCCACCGGCGACGTGCTCTACGACGGCCCCGACAAGAGGATGCTCCACGACGTCGTGACCGCGATCCGGGAGCATGTCACGATCGACGAGCTCGGCTTTCGCCGCGAGCGCTTCGCCGATCGCCATCTCAAGTCCCCGATCGAGATGGAGCGGCGGTTCAGGGCCTTTCCCGATGCGGTCCAGGCGAGCGCCGACATCGCCTCGGACTGCAGCTTCTCGCTTCGCGAGCTGAGCTACCAATATCCGGACGAGATCGTCATGTCCGGGCTGACGCCGCAGGCCGCGCTCGAGAAGCTGACCCGCGACTCGCTCGCCGTCCTTTTCCCGAACGGCCCGCCAAAGACCTATTCGGACCTGCTCGAGCATGAGCTGAAGCTGGTCGGCAAGCTTCGCTACGCGCCTTATTTCCTGACGGTCAATTCGGTCGTCCAGTTCGCTCGAAGCCAGCAGATACTCTGCCAGGGCCGAGGCTCTGCCGCCAATTCGATGATCTGCTACGTCCTCGGGATCACCTCGATCGATCCGATCAAGCACAGCCTGCTGTTCGAACGCTTCATTTCGGAAAGCCGCAACGAACCGCCCGA
>CAMPIH010000099.1 GCA_946886275.1 uncultured Sphingosinicella sp. | reverse complement strand
ATGACTCTTATCTCACGACGGCATCTCATCATCGGCGGAGCGGGGCTCGGCGTCGCCGCTCCCCTGTTGGCGCAGGACCTGATCGAGGTGCTTGGCCGATCGACTCCGGCGCAGGAACTGGGGCCATTCTATCCTCCGGCTCGGCCGCTCGACCAGGATTCCGACCTGACCCGGCTGGCGGGAAGCGGCGGCACCGCGACCGGCGACGTGATCGACATTTTCGGGACGGTGATGGACCAGGACGGCCGGCCGATCGCCGGCGCGAGGCTCGACCTGTGGCAGGCCAATGCCGTCGGCCGATACATGCATGACGGCGACCAGCGGGCCGAGCTGCCGCTCGACCCGCATTTCCAGGGATCGGCGGTGCTGACCAGCGACAGCGAGGGCCGCTATCGAATCCGAACCATTCGCCCCGGCGTCTATGCGTTCGGCGGCAGACCGAGGCCGCGCCACATCCATTTCGACATCACGACTCGAAGGGCGCGGCTGACGACCCAGATGTATTTCCCCGGCGAGGCAGAAAATGCGCTCGAGCAGATCGCCGAAGACTCGCTGCTCGTCGCCCGACCCTCGAACCCGGTCGAGGCCGGAGCCGCCGCGAGCGCCTATCGATGGGACGTGAAGCTGCCCTACGGCTGAGACGCGTCAACGGCAGCCGCGCCAGCCGAAGCTGCCGCGCTGGGCCTGGTCGAAGTGGAAATGGTCGCGATGGGCCTGGTTGTAATCGGGTGACAGCACGGTCGAGAAGAGATCGCAGGCGCCGTCGCGGACATCGCGGAGGAAGGCCGCCTCCTCGTCCGAACCCGTCCAGTCCCGAAGAACGCTGATCCTGGTGCCGTCGGCGAGCCGGAAGCCGGCAATGTCGACCGCATTGGCGGTCGAATGCTCGCTCCACGCGCCCTCGCTGCGGCCGTAGATCCGCCGGCAGCTATAGCTTCCAAGGTGGTCGACGGCGGTCACTTCCTGGCCGAAATAGCGGATCGCCGCGGGCTGGACGACATGCCATTCCCACAGCGCCAGCCCCGCCGCGACCGCGCAATTGGTGCCGAGATCGTTGGGGCGATAGCCGATCCGAAGTGCGCCGTCGTCGGCGGCGAAGCGGACGGCATCACGGTAGCCGCACTGGCCGTTCTCGCCCGTCCGCTCCGGCAGCGCCGTGAAGGCGACTCCCGCCTGGTCGAGAAGCGAGCGGCACAGCGTCCCTTCGTCGGCGAGATCGGCCAGCTTCCGTCCGGTGAAGGCACCGACCGGCTGACTGAGATCGAGCGGGGTCCAGGGCATGTCCTCGGGATGGCTTCGCGCGTGACCGTAGAGGAGGAGCCCACCCAGGCCGAGCAGGCCCAGGAACAGGGTCGTCGTGATGGCTCGGCGGACTCGCCTCATGACCGCTCAACGCCTTCGGGCGGTTTCCAGCGGCTCCGACGTGACCGGATAGCCGATATTGTCGGGGATGCAGACATGGGGCGCGCCATCTCGGTCCTCGACCCAGGGCGTGATCCGGCTGACCGGATGGCGGGCGGCGTCGGCGCGCGCCTCCTCGATCGAGCCGAAGCGCGCCAGCCGCTCGAGGTTGCGGCGGGTCGGGAAGATGGCGTGGGCGCGACCCGAATCGATCTCGGCGAGGATGTCGGCGGCGCTCGCCCAGAAGGCGCGGACCGCCTCGGCCTCGCTGATCGTCGGCTCGGCCACCCCAGGCGGCGCCTCGGCGAGGAAGAAGAGGGTGTCGAAACGGCGGGTCTCACGGAAATTCGGGCACCAGCGGGCGAACGGCATCAGCGATTCCAGATCGAGGGCGAGTTCGTGTTGCGCGAGCAGTTCGAGCAGCGGCCGGCCCTGGGCAATCCCGTCGCGAAGCTTCAGCGCAAGCGCAGGATCGGCCGGCGGAGCGACGGCCGGGACGATCCCGGTCTCCTCGATCGTCTCCCGGATCGCCGCGAGCCGGGCGGCCGAGTCCGCTGTTCCGGCAAAAAGCTCGGCCGCCTCGCGGTCTTCGGCGTCGATCCGGCCGCCCGGAAAGACCAGCGCCCCGGCGGCGAAGGCCATGTGGCCGGTCCGTTCCATCACCAGCAATTGCGGCGGCCCCGACTTCGCCTCGCGCATCAGAACCAGGGTCGCCGCGGGGACAGGCTCGGGAAGGTCGGACATGCGAGCCTGCTAGAGCCTGTCCTGCCCAAGTGAAAGCCTGGTGATCGACCGAGAAGACGTGCCCGGGCTTCGCCACGAACCTGTGGAAAAGCCGGTTTGTCATGCCCGACGGCGATGCTACCCCTCCGCGATGTTCCGCTCCTTCCTCCTGTCGCTGATCGCCTGCCTGCTCGCCGCCTGCACGACTGCCATGCCGGAGACCGGCGGCATTGCCTTCGCCCCGGCGGCGGAAACCGAGCGTGTCGTCTATCGCGGTGTCACTCTGATCGACGGCAGCGGCGGACCCGCTCGTCCAGGCATGGCCGTGATCACCAGGGGTCCGCTGATCGAGGCGGTGTTGCCGGACAACAGCCTCACCCCGGAGCAGATCGCCGGAACCGAGAGCGTCGACCTGTCCGGCCGGTTCATGCTGCCCGGTCTGATCGACAGCCACCAGCATCTGGCGACTCCGCCGAACCGGGCGGAGGCGGAATCGGAGATGCGCCGCGACCTCTATAGCGGGATCACGGCGGTTCGGATCATGGCTGACGATTTGCGCTCGATCGCCGAGCTGGCACGGGCCTCGCTCACCGGCGAGATTGCCGGTCCGGATCTCTATTATGCCGCCCTCGTCGCCGGCCCCAGTTTCTTCGCCGATCCGCGGACCCAGGCGATCAGCGCCGGCTGGACCCCGGGCGAGACGCCGTGGGCGCAGTCGATCGACGAAAGCACCAACCTTCCGCTCGCCATCGCCCGGGCCCGGGGCACGGGCGCCACCGGTCTCAAGATCTACGCCAACCTGCCGCCGCCGCTGGTCCGAGCCTTGACCGAGGAGGCGCATCGCCAGGGCCTTCCGGTCTGGGTCCATGGCATGGTCTTCCCGACTCCGCCGTCGGACGTCGCCGCCGCGGGCCCAGACGTCATTTCCCACACCTGCTATCTCGCCTACCAGCTGTCGGACCCGCGGCCGCAAAGCTACCAGGAGCGATTCCCGGTCAATTATCCGGCCTTCGAAGGCGGCGACAATCCGGTGATGGCGGACCTGTTCCGCGAGATGCGCAGGCGAGGAATCATCCTCGACGCGACCCTCCGGGTCTATGCCGAAGCCGACCGCCGGGCCGCGGCCCCCGGCGGGCGCCCTTATCATTGCACGCTGGACCTTGCCGCTCGGCTCACCGACCAGGCGCGTCGGGCCGGAATCGCCATCGCCGCCGGGACCGACGGATCGACTCCGCGCGACGATCCCTGGCCGGCGCTGATCGAGGAGATCGAGCTGCTCGTCGAGCGGGCCGGCCTGACTCCGGCGGAAGCGATCAGGTCGGCCACTGCGATCGGCGCGGCGACGATCCGGCAGCAGGAGCGGATGGGGACGGTCGAGCCCGGCAAGCTCGCCAATCTGCTGGTCGTCGCCGACGACCCGGTCGCGGACATCTCCAACCTTCGAACCGCGCTTTTCACGGTGAAGCGCGGCCGCCGCTTCGATCGATCGCGGTTTCGACCGACCGGAGCCGAGGAGAGTGCCAAGGATGACTGAGCCATTTCGCCCCGACCGCCGGACCTTCCTTGCCATGGCCGGAGCCGGCGCCCTCGCCGCGCCTGCCGCTGCGGGCGCTCAACCCGCGGAGGATCGGCGGATCGTCGTCAACGCGCTCGGCGGCTTCAGCAATCCCAACGCGCCGCGCCGGCAGGGCGCGATCCAGGGAACGGAGCGGCGAAGGCTCGAGCCGCGCGTGCTCGAGGACGCACGCGCCTCCGGCCTGACCGCGGTCAACGTGACCCTCGGCTACGTCGCCGGCGAGATGGAGCCGTTCGAGCACACAGTGAAGGAGATCGGGGTCTGGGAGGCCCGGCTCCGCGCTCATCCCGACCGCCTGACCAAGGTGCTGACCGCCGCCGACATCGTCCGGGCCAAGGAGGAGGAGAAGATCGGAATCATCTTCGGCTTCCAGAATGCGGCGATGATGGGCGACGATTCCAGCCGCGCCGACATCTTCGCCGATCTCGGCGTCCGGGTGATCCAGCTCACCTACAACCCTGCCAACGCGATCGGCGACGGCGCGATGGCGTCCGGGAATCGCGGCCTCACCCCGTTCGGACGCGAGGTGATCGAGCGGCTCAACCAGAACCGCATCATGGTCGATCTGTCGCACAGCGGCGAGCGCACCTGCCTCGAGGCGGCGAGCGCGTCGCGCCAGCCCATCTCGATCAACCATAGCGGCTGCCGAGCGCTCACCGATCTGCCGCGCAACAAGACCGACGCCGAGCTTCGGCTGGTGGCCGAGCGCGGCGGCTTCGTCGGAATCTATTTCATGCCCTTCCTCAGCCCGGACAGCGTCGCCACCGCCGAGGACGTCGTCGCCCATATCGATCATGCGGTGAACGTCTGCGGCGAGGACCATGTCGGGATCGGCACCGACGGCGGAACCACCGCGGTCGACGACATGGCCGCCTATCGCGCCCGGATCCGCGAGGAGATCGCCGAGCGGAGAGCGGCGGGGATCGGCGCCTCCGGCGAAAATCCCGACACCTTGCCGTTCGTCGAGGATCTGAGCGGGCCGGACCAATTCCGTCGCCTCGCTTCGCTGCTCGAGCGAAAGGGCTATTCGAGCGCTCGGATCGACAAGATCCTGGGCCTCAACTTCCTTCATTTTGCGCGCGAGGTTTGGGGCAGATGAGCGACCAGGCGATCCAGCTCTTCCAGATGCTCGTTCCGATCGGGCTGATGCTCATCATGTTCAGCATGGGCCTGACGCTCAGGCTCCGCGATTTCGCTTTGGTGCTGAAGAACGGCCGGCTCGTCGCCGCCGGCCTCGCCGGCCAGCTCGTCGCCTTGCCGCTCATCGCGCTCGCGATCGGCGCCCTCCTCGGCCTTCCTCCGGCCATCGCGCTGGGCCTGTTCATCGTCGCGATCTGCCCGGCCGGGACGACCTCCAACGCGCTCACCTTCGTCGGCCGCGGCAATGTCGCGCTGGCGATCGTGCTCACCGCCCTGACCAGCCTCGTCACCGTCTTCTCGATCCCGATCCTGCTCAGCTGGGCGCTGACCTTCTTCCTCGCCGGACAGGGAGAGGTGCCGAGCCTTTCGATCCCGACGGTGATGATGCAGCTGCTGATTCTGACCGTGCTTCCGGTGACCGCCGGAATGATCCTTCGTCACTTCCGCCAGGCGCTGGCGGAGCGGATGACGGTCTGGCTTCGGCCGACCGCCTTCGTCGTGCTCGTCGCCGTGATCGGATTGTCGGTCGCGGTCAGCCTGGAGATGGTGCTCCGCAACCTCGCCGCCGCGGGGCCGGCCATGTGGCTGCTCAACCTGGCCGGAATGGCCGCCGGCCTCGCCATCGGCCGGGCGATCGGAGTCGAGCGCCGCGATTCGATGACGCTCGCCATCGAGATCGGCGTCCAGAACGTCACTCTCGCCATCTTCCTGACCCTGAATGTGCTCGAAAGCCTGCCGCTGGCGGTGACCCAGAATATCTACGGCGTCCTCATGCTGATGAACGGGACGATCCTGATCCGGCTGTTTCGCGCATCCCTGATCCGTCAGGAAAGGCAGAAGGCGGCGTGAACCTGCGCTTCGTCACGGCGGAGGAGGTGGCCCGCTTCCTCCCCTACGAGGAGTGCATCCCGTTGATGCGCGAGGCGATGATCGCGCTCTCCACGGGCCGCACCCGCCAGACGCTTCGCCAGATCGTCGACCTTCCGGCCGGCCGGGCCTTCGGCGTCATGCCGGGCGCGATCCTGGACGGCGGCACGTTCGGGGCGAAGCTGGTCAGCGTCTATCCCGACAATTTCGCGAAGGGAAAAGGCTCCCATCAGGGGATCGTCGCCCTGTTCGACCCGGACAGCGGGGCCCCGTCGGCCATCCTCGAGGCGGGCGAGATCACCGCGATCCGAACTGCTTCGGCCTCCGCGGCCGCGACCGACGCTCTCGCCCGTCCCGAATCCCGGCGGCTCGCCATATTGGGTTATGGCGAGCAGGCATGGCGTCATGTCGAGGCGCTGAGGCGGGTTCGGCCGATCGAGGAGGTGCGGATCTGGGGCCGCTCCTTCGAGAAGGCGCAGAATTTCGCCGCCCGGGTCGAGGGGCTCGGTCTCGCCGCCTCGGCGGAGCCCGAAGTCGAAGCCGCCGTCGCCGACGCCGACATCATCTGCACCGTGACCGCCGCGGCGGAGCCCATCCTGGACAGCTTCGCGGTCGCCGACGGAGTCCATGTCAACGCGGTCGGATCGAGCCGCGCCGGCCGAGCGGAGATTGCCGAAGATCTCGTCGCCCGCGCCCGCTTCTTCGCCGATCACAAGGAAGGCGTGCTGTCGCAGGGAGGCGAATTCATCCGCGCCCGCGAGGCCGGCCTCATCGGCGACGATCATCTGCTCGGCGAGATCGGCGAGGTGTTCGCGGGGTCGCTGGCCGGGCGAACGGGTCCGGGCGACGTGACGCTCTACAAATCGCTCGGAAGCATCGTCCAGGATCTCGCTTCGGCCGAGCACATCCGGAGCAGGCTGGGCTGACCGCCAGGGCTTCGTCGCGTCGTTAGCGAGCCGTTTACCCTTTGCGCGCTAATCCTTGCCCGGGGGATGCAAGTGCAGCATATTCAGGAGCCTAGGACCGGGGTGACCTATTCGCCGTCCGATCACCAGCGGCGGATCGACGAGATCCAGGCCGCGATCCGCGCCGAAACCGCGCCGTCGCCGACACGCAACCTGTTCAAGCCGGCGCCGAAGCGCTCGCCGCCTTCCACCGATCCGCTCGATCACCATCTCTCCGAAGAGCTGGAATGCATTCGCCGCCATCTCGAGCAATTGGGCGGGGTGCTGGCCGGCAACCCTTTGCTCGTCCAGCGCCACGCCACCCAGCTCCAGTCGATCGACCTGATCAACCAGGTGCTCGGCCACATCTCCGGGATCATCGCCTCCGAGGATCGGGAACTCGCCGTCGAGCAGGTGACGCTCAGGGAATTGCGCTCACGGCTCCAGCGAAAGCCGCTGCCGCCTCTCTGATCTCCTGAAACGACGCCCGCGCGGATGGTGCGGGCGGCGGCGATCGCTTATGCGTGGCTCGTCCGCGCGGAAGGCCTTTGCCGGCGGACGAGGGGGAGACAAAGTACATGGCCCGTCGCTTCGCCGCTCCGTTCATGTTCGCCGCCTCGCTCGCCGCGAGCCCGGCCGGGGCCGCCGCCGACGAACGGGCCTTCGAAACCGCCTTAAGCGAATTCCGCCAGATCCACCGGGCCGAGGTGGAGCGATCGGGGATCGCCGGGAGCAGCTTCTATTTCCTCCATGACGGGCGGGTCGCCGCGGCCGATCATCTGGGGCAGCAGGATGCCGACGCCGAGGTCCCCGTCGATTCGCAGACGATCTTCCACTGGGCCTCGATCACCAAGACGATGACGGGGATCGCGATCATGCAGCTTCGCGACCGCGGCTTGCTGAGCCTGGACGATCCGATCCTTCGCCACGTGCCCGAGCTGGCCGCCGTCCATAATCCGTTCGGCAATACCGGCGAGATCACGTTGCGGCAGCTAATGAGCCACAGCGCAGGCTTTCGGTCCGGAACCTGGCCCTGGCGGGACGAGGCGTGGCAGCCGTTCGAGCCGCCGAGCTGGGCCCAATTGGAAGCGATGCTGCCCTACACGCAGGTCCTGTTCGAGCCCGGTTCGCGGTTCAGCTATTCCAATCCCGGGATCGTCTATCTCGGGCAGGTGATCGAGCGCCTCAGCGGCGAGGATTATGAAGTCTATGTCGACAAGAACATCCTTCGCCCGCTCGGGATGAACGACAGTTATTTCGACCGCACGCCGCCTCACCTCCTCCGCCATCGATCGCACAGCTATTACGTCCGGGACGGTGGCCGGGTGGAGGCGCCGTTCGACGTCGATACCGGAGTGACGGTGTCGAACGGTGGCCTCAACGCGCCCTTGCCCGACATGGCGAAATATCTCGCTTTCCTGATCGGCGATCCCGAGCGCCGGGCCGACCATGACCTCGTGCTCAGCCGATCCTCGCTGGAGGAGATGTGGCGGCCGCAGATCGCCGCGGGCGAGGATTTCACCCAGGGCCGGATGGCGCCGACGACCCAGAGCGGACTGAGCTTCTTCGTCGATAACGCAGGCCCGATCCGGTTCATCGGCCATAATGGCGACCAGAACGGCTTTCGGACCTATCTCAGCCTCTGCCCGGAGCTCCGGGCGGGAAGCCTGCTCGCCTTCAACACCGAAACACGGGCGGTGAGCAACGACGCGGCGAACCGCGATTCCGCCGAATCCCGGATCGCGCTTGCCACCGACCGGCTGTGCGAAGCCCTCGCCCGCCTGAGTCGGCGCGGATCATAAGCCCGATCAGGGAGCGAGGATCGTCCGGCTCGTCGCGCGCGAATCGACGGCGGCGCGGCTGAACAGCATCGG
>CAMPIH010000098.1 GCA_946886275.1 uncultured Sphingosinicella sp. | reverse complement strand
TCCTGCGCAACAAGGGCGCCTTTCCCAATGCGCGCTGCTTCGCCGGGCATAACGGACCGAAGCCGATCACCGTCTGGTGCTCGAACGACTATCTCGCCATGGGGCAGCATCCCAAGGTGATCGAAGCGATGGAGGAAGCCCTCCACGACGTCGGCGCCGGCTCGGGAGGGACCCGCAACATCAGCGGCAATTCCCATTATCATATCCAGCTCGAGGCCGAGCTTGCCGACCTGCACGGCAAGGAAGCGGCCTTGCTCTTCACGTCCGGCTACATCTCCAACGAAGCGACGCTGTCGACGGTGGCGAAGCTCCTGCCCGGCTGCATCATCTATTCCGATGCCCTCAACCACGCCTCGATGATCGCCGGGATCCGAAATTCGGGCTGCGAGAAGAAGGTCTTCCGCCACAACGATCTCGAGCATCTCGAGGAGCTCCTCGCCGAATCCCCGGCGGACACCCCGAAGCTGATCGCCTTCGAAAGCGTCTATTCGATGGACGGCGACATCGCCCCGATCGCCGCCATCTGCGATCTCGCCGACAAATATCGGGCCCTGACCTATCTCGACGAGGTCCATGCCGTGGGCATGTACGGCGCGCGCGGAGGCGGCATTTCCGAGCGGGACGACGTCGCTCACCGGATCTCGATCATCGAAGGAACGCTCGGCAAGGCGTTCGGCGTCATGGGCGGCTATATCGCCGCCGACCGCAACATCGTCGACGTCGTCCGCAGCTATGCTCCCGGCTTCATCTTCACCACTTCGCTTGCCCCGGTCCTCGTCGCCGGCGCCCTCGCCAGCGTCCGCCATCTCAAGCAGTCGGCCGTGGAAAGGGACTCCCAACAGCAAGCGGCGGCGCAGATGAAGGCGATCTTCACCGAAGCCAGGCTGCCGGTCATGCCGTCGACGACTCACATCGTCCCGCTCCTGGTCGGGGACCCGGTCCGGACCAAGCGGATCAGCGACATATTGCTCGCCGAATATGGCATGTATGTTCAGCCGATAAATTATCCGACGGTGCCGCGCGGCACCGAAAGGCTGCGCTTCACCCCCGGCCCTGCCCATGACGAGAAGATGATGCGCGATCTCGCCGGAGCGCTGGTCGAGATCTGGGATCGGCTGGAGCTTCGGCTGGCCGCCTGACGGGCCGCTTGGATCGTCGGCCGGCGCGCTCCGCAATTATCGACTCTATCGGTGTTCAGATCACTATAGGCGGTGGCCAATCCGGGGTTCATCCCCTAGATACGGCCAATCCCGGAACGGAGTCTGACGTGGGCGAACGGATCGTCATTGCTTCCGATCATGCAGCGGTTGAGATGAAGGCGATGCTCGTCGCTCATCTTCAGGCCGCCGGTCATCAGGTCGTCGATCTGGGGCCTGGCGGCGTGGATTCGGTCGATTATCCCGATTTCGGCTACAAGATCGCGGATTCGATCGCCGCCGGACGGGCCGACCGCGGGATCGCCTTGTGCGGTTCCGGCATCGGCATCTCGATCTCGGTGAACCGCCACCCGGCCTGTCGCTGCGCCTTGGTGTCGGAGCCGCTCTCGGCCCGGCTTGCGCGCGAGCATAATGACGCCAACGTCATCGCGATGGGCGCCCGCCTCGTCGGCGGCGAGATGGCCAAGGCCTGTGTCGACGTCTTCCTGGACACGGCTTTCGGCGGCGATCGCCACCAGCGCCGGGTCGACAAGCTGACCCATCCCCGATTCGAGAAGGAACCCGAATGAGCAGCCGCCCCTTGAGCGAGGTCCAGCCCGACGGCTTTTTCACTCGGCGCCTGGCCGATGCGGACGGGGCGGTCGCACAAGCCGTCGCGGCCGAGCTCGATCGCCAGCAGAACCAGATCGAGCTCATCGCCTCCGAGAATATCGTCTCTCGAGCCGTTCTCGAAGCCCAGGGATCGGTGCTCACCAACAAATATGCCGAAGGCTATCCGGGCCGGCGCTATTACCAGGGCTGCGCCCCGTCGGATGCCGTCGAAACCCTCGCGATCGAGCGGGCGAAGACCCTGTTCAATTGCGGCTTCGCCAACGTCCAGCCGCATAGCGGAGCCCAGGCCAATGGCGCCGTGATGCTGGCCCTGACGAAGCCCGGCGACACGATCCTCGGAATGTCGCTCGATGCCGGCGGTCACCTCACCCACGGCGCCAAGCCCGCGCTTTCGGGCAAATGGTTCAACGCCATCCAATATGGCGTCCGACGCGACGACCATCTCGTCGATTTCGACGAGGTCGAGCGGCTCGCTCGGGAGCATCGGCCGAAGCTGATCATCGCCGGCGGCTCCGCTTATCCCCGGCACATCGATTTCGCCCGCTTCCGGGCTATCGCCGATTCGGTCGACGCCCTGTTCATGGTCGACATGGCCCATTTCGCCGGCCTGGTGGCGGCAGGCGAGCATCCCACCCCCTTCGGCCACGCCCATGTCGTCACCACCACCACCCACAAGACCCTTCGCGGCCCGCGCGGGGGGATGGTGCTGACCGACGATGAGGACATCGCCAAGAAGATCAACTCGGCGGTCTTTCCGGGGCTTCAGGGCGGCCCGCTCATGCACGTCATCGCCGCGAAGGCGGTCGCCTTCGGCGAAGCGCTCCAGCCGGAGTTCAAATCCTATGCCCGAGCCGTCATCGCCAATGCGAAGGCGCTTGCCGGGCGACTGAAGGAACGCGGCGCCGATCTCGTCGCGGGTGGCACCGACACCCATCTCGCCCTCGTCGACGTCAGCCCGCTCGGAATCACCGGCAAGGACGCCGACGAGGCGCTCGAACGCTCCGCCATCACCTGCAACAAGAACGGCGTTCCCTTCGATCCGCTGCCGCCGGTCAAGACCAGCGGGATCCGGGTCGGATCGCCGGCAGGAACCACCCGTGGTTTCGGAGTCGCCGAGTTCCGCGACATTGCCGACATGATCGCCGACGTCCTCGAAGGCCTTCGCGACAAGGGCCATGAGGGCAATGAAGCGGTCGAAGCCGAGGTCAGAAATCGAGTCCGCGAGCTGTGCGGCCGATTTCCGATCTACCAGGGCTGAGGGTCAGGATCCTTGCGCTGTCCCTTCTGCGCCCATGAAAACAGCCAGGTGAAGGACAGCCGGCCCACCGAGGACGGCTCCTCGATCCGCCGGCGGCGCCAGTGCGAGGATTGCGGCGCGCGATTCACCACTTTCGAGAGAATCCAGCTTCGCGACCTGACGATCGTCAAGTCGGGCAATCGGCGCGAGCCGTTCGACCGCGGCAAGCTCGAACGCTCGATCGCCATCGCCTGCCGGAAGCGCCCGGTCCCGGCGGAGCGGATCGAACGGCTGGCATCCTCGATCCAGCGCCAGATCGAGACGAGCGGCGAGAGCGAGACTCCGTCGGAGCGGATCGGCGAGATGGTGATGGAGGGCCTCAAGGCGCTCGACCCCGTCGCCTATATCCGCTTCGCCTCGGTCTATAAGGATTTTCGCGAGGCCAGGGATTTCGAGCATTTCGCCGGCACGGTGAAGGAATAGGCCCGCTTTCATGATCGATCCCCAACATGCGGTGGCCGCTCGACCCGAGGAGGGATCGGGCGCTGAGGATGGACTCTCCTCGCGGCTCCCGGTCGTCGTCCTGGTCCGGCCCCAGCTGGGCGAGAATATCGGCAAGGCAGCCCGGGCGATGCTCAATTTCGGGCTCACCGATCTTCGGCTGGTGAGTCCGCGCGACGGCTGGCCCAATCCCTCGGCGGGTCCCTCGGCGTCCGGCGCCGACAAAGTGCTGGAACGGGCGCAGGTGTTCGAATCCGTCGCCGAGGCCGTGGCCGATTGCCCGTTCGTCTTCGCGACGACGGTGCGAAAGCGCGGGCTCGTCGTGCCGGTCGTCTCGCCGGAGCAGGCGGCGCGGGAGATTCACGCTCATCCCGGCCGGTCAGCGATTCTTTTCGGGGCCGAGCGCTCCGGGCTGGAGACCGACGAGGTGGCGCTGGCGGGCAAGATCGTCACCGTGCCGGTCAATCCCGGCTTCAGGTCCCTGAACCTGGCCCAGGCGGTGATCCTGATCGCCTATGAATGGTCCAAGCATGTCGAGCTGGCGGTTCCGACGGAAGGCGGCGAGGCCGAACCGCGCGCTCCCCAGGAGCATCTCGAAGGTTTGATCCAGCAGCTCTACGGGGCGCTCGAGAAAGTCGATTATTTCCACCCGCCCGATCGGACTCCGGCGACCAAGAATACGATCCGGACGATCCTCACCAAGGCGGGCTGGTCGACCCGCGAGGTCCAGGCGCTTCGCGGCATCGTGAGGGCGCTGGCGGAGCCTCGCCGTCCGGGCTAGCGGCAGGCCGGCCCCGGTTGACTTTTCGACCCCCAGCGGCCATGTGCCCGCCTTCGCAATTGGCCCCGCACCCCTGGTGAAGCGGTGGCCGCGCCGGAACGGTCTTGGTCCGGCGGTGCGATTCCAGGGAACCCAGCCTTTCCCGAAAAGTGGGCAACCGGTTTTCGGATCAGAAGGGCTGAACCAGAGTCAGAAGCAAATTGGAGTATTGAAATGTCGAAGCGCTCAAGCGCCAAGTACAAGCTCGACCGCCGGATGGGCGAAAACGTCTTCGGTCGTCCCAAGAGCCCCGTCAATCGCCGCGAATATGGCCCCGGCCAGCATGGTCAGCGCCGCAAGGGCAAGCTGTCCGACTTCGGCATTCAGCTTCGCGCCAAGCAGAAGCTGAAGGGCTATTATGGCGACGTCACCGAAAAGCAGTTCAAGCGCACCTATACCGAAGCCGCGCGGATGAAGGGCGACACCGGCCAGAACCTGATCGGCCTGCTCGAGCGCCGGCTGGACATGGTCGTCTATCGCGCCAAGTTCGCACCGACCATCTGGGCCGCCCGCCAGCTCGTCAACCACGGGCACATCCGGGTCAATGGCCGCAAGCTCAACATCGCCTCCGCCCGAATCGGTGTCGGCGACGTGGTCGAACTCGGTCCGAAGGCGCAGGAAATGGCCCTGGTGCTCGAGGCGCAGAGCCTCGCCGAGCGCGAGATCCCCGAATATGTCGTTCCGGACGGCGTCGCCAAGGTGACCTTCAACCGCGTTCCGAGCCTCGACGAAGTGCCCTATCCGGTGCGGATGGAGCCGAACCTGGTCGTCGAGTTCTACTCGCGCTGATCTGATCGTCTCGAGCTTGAAAAGGGCGGCTCCGGCCGCCCTTTTTTATTGGATGCCAAGCGCCTGGCGAAGGAACTCGTCACTGCGCCGAAGCATCCGCACCCGCGCCTCGCTGTCCTGCAGCTGGTGGTCCAGGCCTGAGAACTCGACCAGCTCCACGCGCTTGCCGGCATCGCGAAGCCGGTCCCGCATCAGCCTCGACTGACGCACGCTGACATTGCGGTCCATCTCACCATGAAAGAGCAGCACCGGCGCCTTGATCGCTTCGGCGTGGCGTGCCGGTGAGCCGGCGGCGATATGCGGTCCGGTGCCGACATAATCCCGCATCACCGCAGCGTTGGTGAAGCGCCGGAATTCGTCCCGCCAATCGCCGAGATCGGCCACCGGCGCGATCGCCACCACCGCCTTGTAGAGATCGGGATCGACCACCCCGGATTGCAACGCGGCATAGCCGCCATAGGACCAGCCGACGACGGCGAGCCGCGACGGATCGGCGATACCCTCGCTGATCAGCCATCGGCCGGCGTCGTTGACGTCGCCGATCGCCACGTTCCAGGATTGGAAGCCGTTGGTCTGGAACCAGTCATTGCCATAGCCCGCCGATCCGCGGAAATTCGGCTGGAGAACGGCGTAGCCGCGGTTCGCGAAATATTGAGCGAGCCAGTCGAAGCCCCATTCGTCGCGGGCGCTCGGGCCGCCATGCGGCATGACGATCGCGGGCAGGTTGCGCCCGGCTCCCCCCGGCGGAAGCGTGAGATAGCCGGGGATCTCGGTGCCGTCCGCGGCTCGATAGTTCACCGGCCGAACCGGCGCCAGCTGAACGCCGTCGAGCTCGGGCCGGCTGCGCATCACCTGGACCAGCTGCCGGCTGGCGCGGTCGAGGACGAAGTAGGTCCCCGGATCAATGTCGCTTCCCGCCCAGACGAGCAGCTTGCTTTCGTCTTCGGAGGATCCCACGAAATTGATCAGCGGCGCGTTCGGCAAGGCCCTCGACAATTGCTGGGCGATCCTTTGCAGCTCGGGATCGAAATAGACGGTCTGGCGGCGCTCGGTCGCATAGGATGCTCCCACGACGCGATTGCTTCGGCCGATCCGAAGCAGGCTGTCGACGTCGACATGGGGATGGGAAACGTTGAGGTCGCGCCTTTCGCTTCCGTCCAGGGCGATCCGGACCAGCGCATCCCGGCCATCGTCCTGTTGCTCGAAGGCATAGACGGAATCGCGCTCGGCATCGACGGCGACGGGCCAGAGTCCGCGATCGGTTCGGCCGTCATAATCGCCGAGCCGAATCCATTCGGAGGAACCGGCGGCGCGGTAGAAATGCGTGGTGATGTTCGTCGCCATATAGTCGCCGCGGACCTGCTGGACGCCCATGATCCGGACCCGGCCGCGACCGTCGGAAAGGTAGCGAATGGCATTGGGATGGGCATCCTCGACCTGCCGGCTTCGAAGACTCATGGTGTCGACCTGGGTGATTCCCAGCCCGTCCTCGGTACGGTTGAGCAAGGTGCCCGCCCGCCCTTCCGGAATGAATTGCTGCTGCATCAGGACCTGATTGTCCTGGCCGGGAAGCCAGTCGATCACGCTTCCGCCATAAAGGCGCGCGCGGACCTGGTCGGCCGAATCGCGTTCGCCCAGGACCTTGACCTCCGTCCCGTCGAGATCGAGCGCGATCAGCCTGGTCGCCGTCACCAGCAGGTCGCCCGTGTCGGCGACCCCGTAGATCGTGCAGACCAGCCGGCGATTGGACACCCAGTCGCAGCCGGAAAGACGCTGCCGGCTCCCGTCCACGCTGATCACATGGCGCGGCTGAGTCGATCCGACATCGACCGTCATCAAGCGGGAACCCTGCCCTTCGCGGGGAATGGCGTAGGCCAGGCGGGTGCCGTCCGGAGACAAGGCGATGAATTCGACATTCTCGCGGGCGCCGAACGCGACTGCGGGTTCCGGCGTCGGCGCGGCGGCCGGCTGGAGCGCGGCAATGATTGCCGCGAACATTGAGTTGATCATGATCCCCCTGAATACAGAAACTTACGCTATTCTCTGAACCAAGGGATACAGCAAAGCCTCGTCAGCGCAAGGTTGCGATCCGAAAGGCATGGTGCCAGAAGCCGCCCCGGCCCGTGAGTGAAGGAGCAAGGATCGACATGCGCAAACTGCTGGTTTCGGCGACACTTCTTCTCGCGAGCGCCTGCGCGACCACCCCGGCATCCGATCCCGCCTCGCCGGAAATCTCGCTTTCGACCCTGAAGACGGCAACCGAGACCCTCGCCTCCGATCGTTTCGAAGGCCGGGCGCCGACCACCGCCGGCGAGGAGCTGACAGTCAATTATATCGCCGAGCAGTTCGCCGAAGCGGGGCTGAGGCCGGGGAATGATGGCAGCTGGTTCCAGAACGTGCCGCTGGCCGAGAATACGGCAACGCCCAGCCCGCTCACCATCACCGGCGGAACCGAGCCGATCACCTTCGCCTACCGAACCGACTTCGTCGCCAATTCCTACCAGTTGCAGCCGCAGATCGCTCTCGAGAATAGCGAGATGGTCTTCGTCGGCTACGGCATCAACGCGCCGGAGCGCGGCTGGAACGATTATGAAGGCGTCGACGTGCGCGGAAAGACGGTGATCATCCTCGTCAACGATCCCGACTGGCAGGACAGCGACCTCGAAGGCACGTTCAACGGCCGGGCGATGACCTATTATGGCCGC
This sequence comes from uncultured Sphingosinicella sp., assembly GCA_946886275.1. The sequence goes on along the minus strand of CAMPIH010000098.1, from coordinate 704 downwards.
TGGACCTACAAATATGAGGAAGCGGCCGCCCAGGGCGCCGCGGCTGCCTTGATCATCCATCAGACCGAGCCCGCCTCCTACGGCTGGAACGTCGTCCAGTCCTCCTGGACGGGCCCGCAATATAATATGGACGATCCCGCCAACCACATGGACCAGTCGAAAATGATCGGCTGGCTCACCGAAGGTGCTGCCCAGCGGCTGTTCGCCTCATCGGGACTGAACCTTCAGCAGCAGATTCAGGCCGCGGCCCGTCCCGGCTTTCGGGCGGTGCCGCTACGCACTCGAGCGTCGATCAGCCTGACCAACGAGATCGAGCGGTCGAACTCGCGCAACGTCGTCGGGATCCTGCCCGGCCGCGAACGACCCGATGAATATGTCATCTACACCGCTCACTGGGACCATCTCGGCCGCTGCGACCCCGTCGCCGGCGACGACATCTGCAACGGCGCGGTCGACAATGCCACCGGCACCGCCGGGCTGATCGCCCTCGCCGAGGCCCATGCCCAGGCCGGCCCGCCGGAGCGATCGATCGTCTTCCTGGCCGTCACGGCCGAGGAATCGGGCCTTCTCGGCTCACGTTACTATGGCGAGAATCCGATCTATCCGCTGTCCCAGACGGTGGGCGGGATCAACATGGATGGGCTCAACGTCTTCGGCAACACGCGCGACCTCGTCGTCATCGGCCTCGGCAAGTCGGAGCTGGA
>CAMPIH010000097.1 GCA_946886275.1 uncultured Sphingosinicella sp. | reverse complement strand
TCCAGGACCCCTACAGCTTCCGCTGCCAGCCGCAGGTGATGGGCGCCGCGCTCGATCTGCTTCGCAACTCGGCCCGGACGCTGCGGATCGAGGCCAATGCGGTCAGCGACAATCCCCTGCTGTTCGGCGACGACGCCTTGTCGGGCGGCAATTTCCATGCCCAGCCGGTCGCCTTCGCGGCCGACATCATGGCGCTGGCCTTGTGCGAGATCGGCTCGATCTCCGAGCGCCGGCTGGCGGTGCTCATCGATCCCAAGATGAGCGGGCTGCCGCCTTTCCTGGTCGAGGATAGCGGCGTCAATTCGGGTTTCATGATCGCTCAGGTCACGGCCGCGGCCCTCGTGTCCGAGAATAAGAGCCTGGCCTTCCCGGCCAGCGTCGACACAATCCCGACCTCGGCCGGACAGGAGGACCATGTCTCGATGGCGACGCACGGGGCGCTCAAGGCGCGACGGATCGCCCGCAACGCGGCCGGAGTGATCGGCGTCGAGCTTCTTGCCGCGGCGCAGGGGATCGACTTCCACAATCCGCTGAAGACGTCGCCATCGCTTCAATCGGCGATGGAAGCGATCCGCGCGACCGTGCCCTTCTATGCGTCAGACCGCTATCTGAGCCATGATCTGGAATGGGCAAAGGCCGCCGTGCTGGATGGCGGCCTTTCCCACGGCATCGAAGCTGGATTGATCGCCGATTAGCGCAGGCCGGGACCGCTGATGGTGCCGAGACCGCCGAACATGCTGACGGTCAGCTGGGCGACGATCATTCCGACGATGAACCAGAGCACGATGGCGGCGACGATCACGACGACCGTGTAGCCGACCGCCTTGTCCTCGGACACGCGCATCAGCCTCGGCAGCCCCAGATAGAGCAAATAGAGGCTGTAAAGGCCGAGGATGCCGAGAATGGCGAGCGCCGGGATGATCCCGAAAATGCCCGCGATCCAGGCCGCCGTCATCGAATAAGCCGCGGCCTTGAAGGCCTGGACCTGGTTCTTGGTGCCGTTGAAGGTCGGCGCCAAAGCATCGATGATGAGGGCGAGAACGTAGACGCTGACGAGCGAGAGCACATAGCTGAGCACCGCCATCGCGATCGAGCTGCCGAGCGGAGGCCGGTAGGTGAAACCGAGCGCCGAATAGCCGAAGAGCTGGGCCCCGATGAGGCCGGCGATCGGGCCGATCGCGGCGAGGATCATGATGTAGCCGGTATAGAGACCGCCGATCGTGGCGGGCTCGCCGTCGATCACCGCCCATTCCTCCTTGGGCTTCATGAGGATGTCCTTGGCGCGATCGACGAGACCCTTAGATCCCTTCGCGGTCGGCGGCGCCGCGGGTGCCGGATCGACGTTCGGCGTGCTCGTGTTGGGCGTTTCTTCCATCGCGCATCCCCCTGTTTGGATGAGGGAGTGAAGCATGTCCGGAAATAAATCTCAAGCAAGTCGGCGGCTGGGCCGGATCGCGCATTGCGAAGCCCAATGGCGCTGCTAGATGGTCCGATGTCCCTGAGGTCCTTCGGCAAGGGGTTGAACGATTTCGCCGCCGAACGAATCGGCGCGAAGCTCGTTCGGACCCAGACCCTCTATCCCTGGCAAAGGCAGCCGGCGAAGCCAGGCACCTTCCAGGCCGACACCGTTCCGGACTCCGCGCGGGATTATCTTCGGCATGACAATCCCCGACTTGCCGAGCTGAAGAGGCGCTATTCGGCCGTTGATCGGCGAGTCACGACGCCCGCTTCGTGGGTCGAGAACAAGCTTCATGCCCATGATCTGCTCTATTTCCGAGGCGACAATGCGTTCGTGTGGCAAATACGCGACCGAAACCACAACGAACTATCCTATGCGCTCGTCTATTATGCGCTGAAGTCCGGGCCCTGCGGCGCGTTGCTCGACCGTCTTGGCGAAGATCCATTGTTCGGAGTCAATCTGTTCGAGGTCGACGGCGTCCCTGTCTCGCGGGACCTGCTGGATTCGGCGCGCGAGATCGGCTTCCTGCAGGACCATGTCGGCCTGGGGAGCCGGCCGATCAACCTGCTCGACATTGGTGCCGGTTACGGGCGCCTGGCCTATCGTCTGAGCCAGCTCGGGCTCGATGACCTGCAGGTCTTTGCGACCGATGCCTACGCCAAGTCGACGTTCATCTCGGAATATCATCTCCGCTTTCGAAGCGCCCGCGGATCGGCCGTGGTCCCCCTCGACGAAGTCGACGATCTGCTCGAACGCACGGCGATCGACGTCGCAATCAACGTCCACAGTTTCTCGGAATGCACGCCCAAGGCGGTCAGCTGGTGGGTCGAGAAACTCGCGGCGCATGACGTCAAATTCCTGATGGTGGTTCCAAATGGCGGGCGCAGCGGGGGCGCCCGTTGCGAAACGGGCTCGGGTTTCGACCTGGAGTCGATCTTTTCCAGCTTCGGCTATCGGATCGCCGTGCGCGAACCGCGCTACCAAGACCCGTTGGTCCAGGAATACGGCATCGACCCGGTCTTCCTGCACCTGTTCGAGCGCACGTGACCGGAAGGAAGGTGACCCCAGCCGGTCGATTCGGCGCGCTTCGCGACTATCTCTTCGGAAAAGCGGCGTATCGCTGGCTTGCGGATCGACGTGACCATCAGCTCGAACTCTACCCCCAGCTCGTCGCTCCCGCCTTCGACCACAGTTCGGTCGCGCTCGCCGTCCATGGGCGACTGGACGCCGAAGCCCTCGACTGGGCGCTGACCCGGCTGCGCCCGCACATCGAGGGAAAGACCGTCATCGACGTCGGTGCCAACATCGGCAATCATGCCATCGCCTTCGCTCAGATGGCCGATGAAGTCGTCGCGCTGGAGCCCCATCCCCGCACATTCCAGGTGCTGGCGCTGAACGCCCAGCTCGCCGCCAACGTCGTCGCCGTGCCCGTCGGCGCATCCGACCGGAGCGGTAAAGCCCTTCTCGCGACCGAACCTGCGAGGCATGGCTGTTCCAGGATCACGACTTCGCCCGACACGAATGAGCAGGTGAACGAGGTCATTGTCGTGCCGCTCGACGAGATGGAATCGGTCGAAGGCAGGGAGATCGGCCTGATCAAGATCGACGTCGAAGGTCACGAAGAGGCCGTTCTTCGCGGAGCGGAGCGCCTGTTGCGCCGGCATCGGCCGATCATCCTGTTCGAACAGCATCCGGACGTGATCGAGCAGGGAACTTCGCCGGCGGCGGAATTCCTTCGCAAGCTCGGATATCGCCATTTCTATACGCTGGAGACCCATCCGCGATGGCGGTCTTCCGACCGACTGCCTCGATTCCTGCGCGTGCCGGTCCGCTGCGTAGAGGCGCTCCTGTTCGGTCCGCCGCGGACTCAGGCAAGTTGCCGTGCCGTTCAGCGGCTCGAGTCCAGGAGCTACCCGATGCTGATCGCGGCGTCGGCCCCGATCGAGGCAGAGGGTTAGGCCATGCCGGCGGCGGACCAGGCACGATTATGGGTTGGCCACGCCGCCAACCTCGCTCTGGCGATGAGGCCAGGATTCGTCATCATGGCGGTTCCCCGATCGGGTACGACCTATGCCGCCCGCTATCTCACCCAGATCGGCGTCAGATGCTCCCACGAAGGCTATTTCACGCCCGAGGGACCAAAGCTCCTGAACAGGGATCGCCGCTTCGGATCAGTCGGGGACGCGTCGTGGATGTCCGTGCCGTTCGCTCCCCGAATGCGGTTGAAGCGGCTTCATCAGACTCGCCACCCGTGGGCGGTGATTTCGTCACTTTACCGTCTCGGACTGTTCGACCCTCGCCTGCGTCAAATCTACGGTCGCTACCGCGATTTCATCGACGACCATTTCCAGGTCGGCGACTGCCCGATCGACTCCTGCCTCAGATTCTATCTGGAATGGAATGGCCGGTGCGAAGACGAAGCCGAGCTTCGCTATCGTGTCGAGGATTTCGAGGCTGCCGTTCCGCGCATCCTTGCGGTCATTGGCGCCGCCGCCGCCAGGCCTCGTGGCAATGTGGCGAAGGACACCAACAGCCGAAAATCGGCGATCGGCGATGACTGGCAAAGCCGCCTGAGCGAAGGCCTTCGCAATCACGCCCGTTTCGGCGAGCTGGAAGCGATGGCGGTGCGCTACGGTTACGACTCATGGGTCGAAGCACCCTGGGCGGCCGAGGCGAGGCCCCGCAATGTTTAGCGTCGTCATTCCGCTCTACAACAAGGAGAATATGGTCGAGCGGACCGTGGCCAGCGCTCTCTCCCAATCTTATTCCGATTTCGAGCTGATCGTGGTCGACGACGGCTCGACCGACGACAGCGCGTCGATTGTCGCCGCGATCGACGATCCTCGGCTGAGAGTCATCTCCCAGCCCAATTGCGGACCGGGGCCGGCTCGGAACAGAGGCGTGGAAGCGAGCCGAAGCGAATGGATCGCCTTCCTCGACGCCGACGACATCTGGCTCGCCGATCACCTCCTGGAGCTGGACGCCATCCGCCGAGCCCACCCGGAAGCAGGGTTGATCGGAACCGCTTTCGCGAGGGCGAGAGCGGATTCAGTCCCGGAAAACTTGCCGGTTCGATCCGGTGCGATCGGCCTTGTTCCCTATTTCGACGCGGTCGGGCGGGGAGACGACGTCCTGATTACCAGCACGGCCGCGGCCCGGAAGCAGGCGTGGCGGAGCGTGGGCGGTTTTCCCGATCATCCGAGCGGGGAGGATAGCGAGCTGTGGGTCCGGCTTGCTCTGCGCTGGCCGGTGGCGGCATCGACGACGGTCACCGCAATCTATCTGAGCGGCACCGGAGGAATCAGCGATCGGCAGAAGACTCGCTGGCTCGGCAAACCGCTCCGCGAGATCAGCGATCTGTCTCCTGCCGCCGCCTTCCTCGTCCGCGAAGGCGCCGCGACGCCGGACGGCCCCAACGGTTCTCCGGCGAATTATATCGAGAGGTGCCTCTATTGGTGCCTTCACGGTTCCGCCCGCGCCGGCGATGTCCGGACATTGCGGGCGTTGAGACATTTGTATCGCCATCCACCGTCGATCGCGGACAAGGCGATATTGGCGGCGTCGGTCCTCCCTGCGACCCTGGCGAGGGCAGCGCATCGGGCGATCTTCGTCGTTCAGGCCCTTAGCCGGCGTGTCCTGAAATAGGGCCGGAGAACCACGCCCCCGCCGGAAACGCTGTTGACGATCTGCCGCGCCTTGCCTTGAGCCGGCAGAGCCGTTCATATGCTCCGGGAATGGCGCAAGAATGAACCTCCGTCACATCGAAATCTTCCACGCCGTCTACGTCAACGGCTCGGTCAGCGCAGCCGCGCGGGCTCTGAACGTCTCTCAGCCTTCGGTGTCGAAAATGCTTCGACACGCCGAGAGCCTGCTCGGATTCCCGCTTTTCCATCGCGCCAATGGCGGCCTCGTGCCGACCGAGGATGCCCACAGCCTGTTCGCCGACGTCCGCGAAATCCAGGACCGGGTCATGGCCCTTCGCGAGGCGAGCCGGAACATCCGCCGCGGCGCCGGCACCCTGCGCCTGCTGGCGCTGCCGTCGCTCGCCCTCGAAGCCATTCCGACGGCCGTGTCGCAATTCCTTCGTCACCATCCCGACGTGAGGTTCGACCTTCAGACCGTCCACCACGACGATCTGCTGCGCAAGCTCCATGAGCGGGAAACGGACATCGCCATCGCCTGTCAGCTTCCGCCCTCGGCGCCGATCAGCCAGCTCTGGCTCGGCGAGGGCGAGCTGGTCGTGCTCTACCGCGAGGAGGACATGCCCGACGCGCCGCCGAGCCTGGAGCTCAGCCGCCTTCGCGGGCAGCGTTTCATCAGCCTTGCGGCAAGCGGTCCGCTCGGCCAGCTCTTCACCGACGAGCTCGAGCAGCGCGGCGTGGAGCTCGACGAAGTCGTCTCGGTGCGCACCTTCTACATGGCCGGAGCGCTCGTCCGGCAGGGTGTCGGGATGACCGTCGTCGACAGCTTCACCGCCCAGTCCTGCATGGCGCCGGGGCTGTCGATGCGGCCGCTGCGGCCGCGGATCACCTTCGACATCTATGCCATGTACCTCATCAATCGGCCGCCGGGCGCGCTCGCGGACGATTTCCTGAAGACCCTGAAGGGGGTGCTGGACGCTCCATAGCGGCTGGCTATGGCGGGCCGCTGTCTCACTATGCCTCAGCCTTTCCGCAGGCGGTTAGGTTCGACGCCGATGATCCCTTCGCCCTATCTCCTTTATCTCGGACACAGCAGCGACCCGCTGTCGGTCAAGACGTCGCGCGGAGTCGCCGCCTTCCGCGGCCAGGACTGCGTCGGCGAATTCCGGCACGACGATTGTCCGCTCACCCTCGGCCTTCCCAGGATGGCCATGGCGGAGGCGGCATCGGCGGGCGCGCGGACGCTCATCCTCGGTATTGCCGGAGCGGGCGGAAAGGTCGGCGCCGACCTGATCGAGGATGCGGCGGCGGCGCTGGAAGCGGGGCTGAACGTCGCCTCCGGCCTTCATGAACGGCTTCGCGATCAGCCGCGCCTTGCCGAGCTCGCTGCCGCCCGCGGCCTCGCATTGTTCGACGTCCGCGATCCCCCCGCCGGCCTGAGCGTCGGCAAGGGCTATCCCAGGCCGGGCCGCCGGCTGCTGACGGTGGGCACCGATTGCTCGGTCGGCAAGATGTACGCCACTCTCGCTCTGACCGAGGCCCTTCGCCAACGCGGCGTCGCCGCCGATTTCAGGGCCACCGGCCAGACCGGAATCCTCATCGCCGGCGAAGGCGTTGCCGTCGACGCGGTCGTCGCCGATTTCATCTCCGGAGCGATCGAGCAGCTGGCCCCGGGCCGCGACGACGATGGCTGGGACCTGATCGAAGGCCAGGGCTCGCTCTTCCACCCCTCCTTCGCCGGCGTTTCGCTCGGCCTCCTTCACGGCGCCCAGGCCGAAGCGCTTGTGCTCTGCCACGAGCCGGGACGGGCGCACATGCGCGGCATTCCCGGGCGGCCGGTCCCGGAGCTCGCCGACTGTCTCGAGCGCAACCTCGAGGCGGCCCGGCTGACCAGCCCTGACGTCCGAGCGGCGGGCATCTGTCTCAACACGTCCGCCATGGACGCCGAGACCGCGCAGCGCCTCTGCTCCGTCATCGAGGTTCAGATGGGGCTGCCCTGCACCGACCCCGTCCGCTTCGGGGTGGAATCCATCATCGATCAGATCCTATGTCCCGCACCCTCCACTCTGAGCACGAACGTTTCCCGCTGAACGCGCCGTTCCGGATCGCCCGCGGGGTGAAGACGGCGGCGGATGTCGTCACCGTCACTCTCTCCGAAGGCGCTTCGGTCGGCCGAGGCGAGGCCGTGCCTTATCCCCGTTACGGCGAGAGCGTCGAAAGCGCGCTGGCGGCGATCGAATCGGCCCGCTCGCTGATCGAGGAGGGGGGAGACCGCCAGGCCCTGCTCCAGGCCCTTCCTGCCGGAGCCGCGCGAAACGCTCTGGATTGCGCGCTGTGGGATCTCGAGGCCCGGCTCGCCGGCCGCGTCGTCGCGGAAATGATCGGCGGCCAGCCGATCGCGCCGATCGTGACGGCGCTGACCATCGGCATCGACACGCCCGCGGTGATGGCCGCCGCCGCCCGGGCGGCGGGTGACGTGCCGCTGCTCAAGGTCAAGGTCGATGCCGAGGATCCCGAGGCCCGGATTCGTGCCGTTCGCGCTGCCGCGCCCGGCGCCGCCCTCATCGTCGACCCGAACGAGAGCTGGGATCGGGCCCTTGTCGAAGCGATTCAGGACGTGCTCGTCGCGACGAATGTCGCCCTGCTCGAGCAGCCGGTGCCGGCCGGCGATGATGAATGGCTGGACGGCTATTCTCCGGCGGTGCCGATCTGCGCCGACGAGGCGGTCCATGTCGCCGCCGACCTCGACGTCGTCGCTCGCCGCTACCAGGCGGTCAACGTGAAGCTGGACAAATCGGGCGGCCTGACGGCGGCGCTCGACGTCGCCCGGGAGGCGCGGGCGATGGACCTCGGCCTGATGACCGGCTGCATGATCTGCTCGTCGCTGTCCATCGCTCCCGCGCTTCATCTCGCCGCCATGTCGGACTTCGCCGACCTTGACGGCCCGCTCTGGCTCCAAGAGGATCGGCCGGGCGGGATCAGGCAGGAAGGCGGATTGATCCATCCGCCGGCAAAGGGCTTCTGGGGGACGCGATGAGATTCTGGTGGATCGCGCTCCTGCTGGTCTCGACCGCGACCGCCGCTTCGGCCGCCGAGCGGGTCGATCTCATCATCCGCGGCGGGACCATCTATACCGGATCCGACGCGCCGTTCGTCGGCGACGTGGCGGTCTCGGGCGATCGCATCCGTGCGGTGGGGCGCCGGCTTCGCCACCGCGCGGCGCGGGTGATCGACGCGCGCGGGATGATCGTCGCTCCCGGCTTCATCGATCCCCACACCCATCTCGGTCCACACCTCGCGTCCGACGACGCTTATGCGCGGCTGATCCCGGGCTTCCTGATGCAGGGCGTGACGACGGCTTTCATCGGCAATGACGGCGGCGGCGCCGCCGACGTCGCCGCCGTGCTCGAGCGCGCCCGGACCGCGCCGGTCGGGATCAATTATGCCGCTTATGTCGGCCTCGATCCGGT
>CAMPIH010000096.1 GCA_946886275.1 uncultured Sphingosinicella sp. | reverse complement strand
TCGACCTGGAGGGGCCGAAGGCCGGCGAAGTGCTGGTCGAGATCAAGGCGACCGGAATCTGCCATACCGACGCCTACACGCTCGACGGCCTGGATTCGGAAGGAATCTTCCCGTCGATCCTGGGCCATGAAGGCGCCGGGATCGTCCGCGAGGTCGGCGCCGGGGTGACGAGCGTCGCCGCCGGCGACCATGTCATCCCGCTTTACACGCCCGAATGCCGCCAGTGTAAGTCCTGCCTGTCGCAGAAGACCAATTTGTGCACCGCGATCCGGGCGACCCAGGGCCAGGGGCTGATGCCGGACGGCACCAGCCGGTTCAGCTACAAGGGCCGCACGATCCACCATTATATGGGCTGCTCCACCTTCTCGAATTTCACCGTCCTGCCCGAAATCGCGGTCGCGAAGATCCGCGACGACGCCCCGTTCCAGTCGGCCTGCTATATCGGCTGCGGAGTGACGACCGGGGTCGGCGCCGTGGTCAATACGGCGAAGGTGGAGCCGGGAGCCAATGTCATCGTCTTCGGGCTCGGCGGGATCGGGCTCAACGTCATCCAGGGCGCGAAGATGGCCGGCGCCGACCGGATCGTCGGAGTCGACGTCAACCCGGACAAGGCGGAATGGGGCAGCCGCTTCGGGATGACCCATTTCGTCAATCCGCGCGAAGTCGAAGGCGATCTCGTCCAGCACCTCGTCGCCCTGACCGACGGCGGCGCCGATTATACGTTCGACTGCACCGGCAATACCGACGTCATGCGGACCGCGCTCGAAGCCTGTCATCGCGGCTGGGGCGAATCGATCATCATCGGAGTCGCCGAGGCCGGCCGCGAAATCGCCACCCGGCCGTTCCAGCTCGTCACCGGACGGGTGTGGAAAGGGACCGCCTTCGGCGGCGCCCGCGGCCGAACCGACGTACCGAAGATCGTCGACTGGTACATGAACGGCAAGATCGCGATCGACCCGATGATCACCCACGTCCTCAGCCTCGACGAGATCAACAAGGGGTTCGACCTGATGCACGCCGGCGAGAGCATCAGAAGCGTCGTCGTCTACTGAGTCCGCCTTTCCGGGGCGATCAACGGAGTATCAGATGAACCTCGACACCGTCTCCGTCACCCGCGCCCATGGCGGCACCCAGCACGTCGTCAGCCACCGCAGCCGATCGACCGGCACCGACATGACTTTTTCGGTGTTCGTCCCGCCGCAGGCCGACGACGGCAGGCTGTGCCCAGTCATCTGGTATCTGTCCGGCCTTACCTGCAGCCATGCCAACGTCACCGAGAAAGGCGAGTATCGCCGCGCCTGCGCCGAGCTCGGCCTGATCTTCGTCGCGCCGGACACCAGCCCGCGCGGCGAAGGCGTTCCCGACGATCCCGCCGGCGCCTATGATTTCGGCCTCGGCGCAGGCTTCTATGTCGACGCCACAGAGGCGCCGTTCGCCACCCACTACAAGATGTATTCCTATGTGACGGACGAGCTTCCCGACTCGGTCGCTTCGGCCTTTCCGGTCGATCTCGAAAGGCAGGGAATCACCGGCCATTCCATGGGAGGCCATGGCGCGCTGACGATCGCCTTGGCATATCCTCGCCGCTACCGGAGCGTCTCCGCCTTCGCGCCGATCGTCGCCCCGAGCCGGGTCCCTTGGGGAGAGAAGGCACTGACCGGATATCTTGGGCCGGACCGCGAAGCCTGGCGCCGCCACGACGCCGTCGCCCTGATCGAGGACGGGGCGCGGTTGCCGGAGCTCCTCGTCGACCAGGGCGAAGCCGACAATTTCCTGGAGGAGCAGCTCCGCCCGGAGCTCCTCGAACAGGCCTGCCGCGACGCCGGGATCCCGCTGACGCTTCGGCGCCATCCCGGCTACGACCACAGCTATTATTTCATCTCCACCTTCATGGCCGACCATCTGCGCTGGCACGCGCAGAGGCTGGTGGGCGATTAAATGATCGCTAGGCCCCTGCCCTACCCCCGCCTCCAGCTTTGACCTAAGGCCCGGAAATCATGCTGAAGAATCTCGCCAGTTTCGCGGCCTTCTTCCTTGCCCTCGCAATGCCTGCAAATATGGTGCGGGCCGAGGAGCGAGGCGACGTCATCGTCCGCCACGTGAACGTCGTCGATGTCGCCGGGGAACGGATCGCCGGCGACCAGGCGGTCGTCACCCGGGGCGACGACATCGTCGCGGTCGGCCCCGACGCCGCCATCGCCTCGCAATGGCAGGCGGGACGATCGATCGACGGGAGCGGGAAATATCTCATCCCAGGCCTCTGGGACATGCACGTCCATTTCGGCGGCGGGCCCGAGCTGATCGAGGAGAACAAGGCGCTCCTGCCGCTCTACGTCGCCCATGGGATCACCACGATCCGCGACGCGTCGGGCGATCTGCCCGATCAGGTCCTGTCCTGGCGCGAAGAGATTGCGAACGGATCCCTGTTCGGTCCGACCCTCTATACGTCGGGACCCAAGATCGAGGGCCTGAACCCGATCTGGAAAGGCACGATCGAGGCCGGAAGCCGGGAAGGGATCGACGCCGCTCTGGCTCGCCTGCAGGCGCTTCGGGTCGACTTCGTCAAGATCACCGACAGCACGCTCCAGCCGGAGCTCTTCCTCTACGCCCTGTCGCGGGCCCGCGACCTGGGGCTTCGGACCTCGGGTCACATCCCCATGGCGCTCACCGTCGGCCAGGCGATCGACGCCGGCCTGAGCTCCATCGAGCATCTCGATTATGCCTTCAAGGCCGGGGCGCCGAACGAAGCGGAGATCGCCGCCGCCTTCGCGGCCGGCACGATCGACCGGGCCGAGGCGAACCGGCGCCTCGACGCCGCCTTCGACGAAGCGACCGCCATGGCGGCCTATCGCCGCTTCGCGGCCGAAGGGGTCTTCGTGACCCCGACCCTCAACGGCAGCCGGATCATCGCCTGGCTCGACCAGGAGGATCATTCGGACGATCCCTACCTCGCCTTGATCGGGCCGAAGCTGAGGGCGACCTATGCCTGGCGCGTGGAGCGCGCCGCCGGCGCCGATGCCGCGGCGATCGAGGCGCGTCACGCCCATTTCGATCGCGTGGCCTCGGTGCTGCCGATGCTCCAGCGCGCCGGAGTGACGATCATGGCGGGGACCGATGCCGGGTTCCTCAACTCGTTCAACTATCCCGGAATCGGCCTCCATGACGAGCTCGCCCTGTTCGTCGACCGAGGCCTGACTCCGGCCCAGGCCCTCGCCTCCGCCACCCGGGCCGGTCCGGCCTGGTTCGGCACGCTCGACCGGTTCGGCTCCGTCGCCCCGGGCATGGCCGCCGACCTCGTCCTGCTCTCGCGCAACCCGCTCGAGGATATCGGCGCAACCCGCGAGATCGACACCGTCCTTCTTCGAGGCGAGGTGTTCGAACGGACCGCGCTTGACCGGATGCTGGCGGAGACCCGGGCCAGGGTGGCGCAATGGAATGCCGAGGCCGCCGACGGGCCGGCCGAATAGACCCCAACCGGGCCAGGTCCGGCACCGAACCAGCTTCATCTCCAGAATCGAAAAAGCCCGCCAACCGATTGGGTTGGCGGGCTTTTAATGGTGGGCGTGGCAAGGATTGAACTTGCGACCCCTGCGATGTCAACACAGTGCTCTACCACTGAGCTACACGCCCACGAGGCGGCTATCTAGTGAAGGGTAAGGCACCGCGCAAGCCGCGCGACGCTACAATCTGCCGTGCTGGTCCTCGGACTGGAACATGCGTTCGACCTCGGCCACCAGATCCTTGAGATGGAACGGCTTGGACAGGACCTTGGCGTCCGGCGCCTTGCGGCCCGCCTTGAGGGCCACAGCGGCGAATCCGGTGATGAACATGACCCGGATGTCGGGCGCGATCTGGGCCGCCTTCTGGGCGAGCTCGATACCGTCCATCTCGGGCATGACGATGTCGGTCAGCAACAGGTCGAACGAATCGCTCTCGAGCAGCGGCACGGCCGCGGTGCCGCGATCGACCGCGACCACCTGATAGCCGACGCGCTCGAGCGCGCGGGTCAGATAGACCCGCATCGAATCGTCGTCTTCAGCGAGAAGAATCCTCAGCATTCGTGCTCCCACGCCAACGATGCCGAAGCACCGTCCGCACCCTCTTTATGCGCGAAGGCTTTAATTTTTTCCAGCCAAGGGCACAAAAAGCTGACCCGCCCCGCGCCTTTCGCGGTCCCGTTTCGGGGCGACGGGAACAGGCGATCCGGTCATTGCGGGAAAGCCGGTCTGCGCCTAGATTCGCGCCAGATGACGGATAACCCAGCCGCTTCGCCCTTCATCCGAATCGGACCGGAGCAGCCACTCTCGCCCGTCATCCTTTCCGTGCCCCATGCCGGACGCGCTTATTCGCCGGAGCTTCTGAAGTCCTCACGGCTTCCCCGGATGACTCTGGAAACACTGGAGGATCGACTCGTCGACCGACTCGTCTGGCGCGCCACCGCTGCCGGCACGACCGCCTTCGTCGCGCTCACGCCGCGAGCCGAGATCGACCTCAACCGGGACGAGCGCGAGATCGATCCGGTGCTGGTGGCACCGCCGCTTCCGGCGAGCCAGATCGTCCAGTCGGCCCGCGCCCGCGGCGGAATCGGACTGATACCGTCGAGGATCGCCGGCGCCGGCGCGATCTGGCGGCAACGTATCTCGCGCGGCGAGCTGGACCGGCGGATCGGGGAGATCCACCGACCCTATCACGAAGCGCTCGGAGCGGCGCTGATCGCGGCCCGGGAGCGCTTCGGCGCCGCAATCCTGCTCGACTGCCATTCCATGCCGCCGCGGGGCGCCCAGGCGGCGGCCACGGGGGAGCAAGCCGCCTCGGTCGTGTTCGGCGATCGCCACGGAACGACGATATCCCCGGACCTCCTCGCCGCGGCGGTGGCCGGAGCGCAGGCGCTGGGCTACCGCACCGCCTGCAACGCGCCTTATGCCGGCGGCTATGTCGCCAGCCGCCACGGCCGGCCGCAGGAGGATATCCACTCTCTTCAGATCGAGCTCGACCGGTCGATCTACCTCGACGTCGAGCTTCGCGATCCCGGTCCCGGCTTCGATCTCGCCTGCCGGCTGATCCTTGCGGTGGTAAAGGCGCTGGAAGCGCAATTGCTGGCGCCGGAACAGGCGATCGCCGCCGAATAGATCCTGCCCCAGACAAAAATGACCGCCTCACGAGATCGTGAGGCGGCCAGGTTCAGGGAGGAGCGCCCCGCTACGGAAGGGGGCGCCTCGCGCGTCGTAAAAGGGGGCTACGACGACGCCTCATCAAAATGGGAAATAGCCCCGTCTTTTCAAGGGTGGGGCGGGTGAAATTTCACCCGCCCTAACCCCCGGTCAAGCGTCGGCGGTGGCCGGAAGCGGCTGCGGCGCCGCCACCTTGCCGAGCTGCATCTGCTTGCCGAAGATCTCGCGGACCAGCGACAGCGAAAAGAGATGGGCGGTGATCAGCGCCAGGATGCCGTTCTGGTTGATCTTGCGAAGCTCGTCGCCGCGCATGTCGCGAAGCTTTTCCTCGGAGACCATCTTGAATCCGCGATAGATGAAGGGCTGCTCGGCGCCCTCGGGCTGGATCGTGACTTCGCCGTCGATCAGCAGCTCCATCGCCTCCAGTTCCTTGACGAAGGCGGCCGTCCGCTGCGCCGAAACCTCGAACTCCTCGCAGAATTTGAGGATGGCGTTCAGCTGCTCGGACGGCTTCTCGCCGTCGAACAAGGGCGCGCCGTCCTCGAAATCGCCGACCAGGCCGCTTTCGGGATCGAAGCAGAGCGAGAGCTCCTGGGCGTCGGGCTTCAGCCGGGCGAGCATGTAGGGATAACGGCGGACATAGGCCGGGATATAGAAGGGGTTGTAGGGCTTGCCTTCGTCGTCGACGAAGACGTTCACGCCCTCGTTGAGGCCGAGCAGGCCGAGCGGCACCGGATTCTCGCCGGTCGAGAACACGATCGGGAAAAAGCGCTGGGCGTGGGCGAACTCGTCGATCGTCAGCGGAATGGCGTGATTATTGGCGAGATAGGGCGCCTTGTCGCTGGTCCGCGACTTGAACTTGCTGTGCAGGCTGCTCGAGAGCGGCTGCAGGTTCTTGTAGAAAATCGGCAAAGTGGCCTGCGGCTGGCTCGCCATAGGGAATCTCCATCCAGGGGTTCGGGAGCGGCCAGCGCAGAGCGACCGCGGATTTCAGCGCAAACGTCTATTTTCCGACGACGCTTTAGGCAAGGGGCACAAGCTTGCCCGGGTTCATTATTCCCTTCGGATCAAGCCCCTGCTTGATCGCCCGAAGCGCGGCGAGCCGAGCCGGCTCGCCGAGCCGGGCCAGTTCGGCAAGCTTCATCTGGCCGATGCCATGTTCGGCCGAGATCGAGCCGCCGGCGGCGGTCACGAGATCGTAGACGAACCGGCTCACCGCCTCGCCTTCCTCCTCGACCCAGGCAGGGCCCGAGCCGGCCGGAGCCCGGACGTTGAAATGGACGTTGCCGTCGCCAAGGTGGCCGAAGGCATTGACCCGGCAACCGGGAAAACGCCGCTCCACCTCCCGGGCTGCCTCGACCATGAAGTCCGGCATGTCCGCGACGGCGACCGAGATGTCGTGCTTGGTCGCCGCTCCGTCCTTCTTCTCTGCCTCGGAGATCGAATCGCGGAGCCGCCACATCGCCTCTGCCTGGGCCTCGCTCGAAGCGATGGTGGCGTCGACGATCAGGCCAAGCTCGAGCGCGGACCGAAGGCCGTCGTAAAGCGCTTTTTCCGGGCTTGCCGCTGCCATCGGCGCGACCGCCTCGACCAGCACGTTCCACGGATGCGGATCGGCGAGCGGAGCGCGCGTGTCGGGAACATGAGCGAGGACCAGATCCAGCGCGCTTGCCGGCACCAGCTCGAAGCTCTCGATCGAATCGCCGGCGACGATCTCCAGGTGGCGGAGGAGCTTCAGCGCCGCCTGCGGGGTCTCGCAGCCGGCCCAGGCGACCACTCGGTCGCCGATCGCCGGCACCAGACGAAGGCTGGCGGCGGTGACGATCCCGAGAGTCCCTTCGGCGCCGACGAGAAGCTGGGTCAGGCTGTAGCCGCGATTATCCTTCACGAGCGGCGCCAGCCCTTCGAACAGCGACCCGTCGGGAAGAACCGCCTCGATCCCCTGAACCAGCCCGCGCATCGTTCCGAAGCGCAGCACCTGGGTTCCGCCGGCATTGGTCGAGACGAGACCGCCGATCGTCGCCGACCCCTTGGCACCCAGAGTGAGCGGGAATCGCCGCCCGACGGCGAGGGCGGCCTGATGAAGCTCGGCGAGGATCACCCCCGCCTCGCACACCGCCAGATTGGCTTCCGGATCGAGTGAGCGGATCCGGTTCATCCGCCTCAGGCTCAGGAGCAGGGCGCCGCCTTCGGCCGGCGGAGTGGCGCCGCCGACCATCGACGTGTTGCCGCCCTGAGGCACGAGCGGGACCCCTTCCGCCGAGCACAAGGCGACGATTCCCGTCACCTCTTCCCGGCTGCTCGGCGACAACATCGCCGCGGCCTCGCCGCGATAGCGGCCGCGCCAGTCGGTCAGCCAGGGCTCCAGCAGCGCGGGGTCGGTGCTATAACCTTTCGGGCCGAGCAGTTCGGCCAGCTTGTCGAGCAGGCCGGGGGAAGGATAGAGCATCAGCCGGCTGATAGTCCGCGTCCGCCCGGGGGGCAATTAATCACATGTTCAAGCGTAAACGGGGATTTGCGGACCATATGGAGAGCGAAGGATGATCCTGGCGGGAGCGGCCGCATTGATGGCTTATGCCTTTGCCGGGGCCGAAGCCCAGCCGAATCCACCCGAGCGGCCTTCGGTCAGCATTCGCCAGCAATTCATCATCCGGGTCCAGCGCGGGCCGCGCCCGCCGGTGCCGCGCGGCGCGGCGCCAATCATTTGGCAGGAGAGAAGCGGGCCACGCTGCGTTGCCGCCTCGCGGATCGCCGGCGCGACCCTCCTCGGCCAGAACAGCGTCGATCTCATCCTTCGCGACAGCAGCCGGATCCGGGCCCGTCTCGAGCAAAGATGCCCGGCCCTGGATTATTATTACGGCTTCTACGTCAACGCGACCGAGGACGGGCGGATCTGCGCCGACCGCGACGTCATCCGATCGCGGGTCGGAGGCGAGTGCCGGATCGACCAGTTCCGAGTGCTGACGCCGGCCGGGGACTGAGCGCTGCTTGACAAGGCAGGCGCCTTGGCACAAGCGGCTGAGCGAAGCGGCTCGGCAATGACAAGACCGCAACCCCCGGAACATACATGACCTTTGCCGATCTCGGCCTCTCCGACGAATTGCTCCGAGCCGTTGAGGAATCGGGCTATAGCGACCCGACCCCGATCCAGCGCCAGGCGATCCCCTCCGTCCTGATGGGACGGGACATCATCGGCATCGCCCAGACCGGAACCGGCAAGACCGCGGGATTCGTCCTGCCGATGATCGACATCCTCTCCCAGGGTCGGAGCCGCGCTCGCATGCCGCGCTCGCTCATCCTCGAGCCGACCCGCGAGCTGGCGATGCAGGTCGCCGAGAATTTCGAGAAATACGGCAAATATCACAAGCTCAACATGGCGCTGCTGATCGGCGGCACCAACATGGGCGACCAGATCAAGCTGCTCGAGAAGGGCGTCGACGTCCTCATCGCGACGCCGGGGCGGCTGATGGACCTGTTCGGCCGCGGCAAGATCCTCCTGACCGGCTGCAACCTTCTCGTCATCGACGAGGCGGACCGGATGCTCGACATGGGCTTCATCCCGGACATCGAGGAGATCTGCACCAAGC
>CAMPIH010000095.1 GCA_946886275.1 uncultured Sphingosinicella sp. | reverse complement strand
TCGAAGTTCATCAGCCAGTAGGGCATGGCGAGATTGTCGACGTTGAACAGCTCGCCGCAGCCCTTGAAGGCCGCCGAATATTCGCCGTGAGGATCGACCATGACGATATGGCCCTCCGGCGAGAGCTCGCAGATCCGGTGCATGATGAGGGCCGCGGCGGTCGATTTGCCGGTGCCGGTCGACCCGAGGAGAGCGAAATGCTTGCCGAGGAAGGCATCGATGTAGAGCGCTCCGCGAACGTCCTTGGTCGGGTAGACGGTGCCGATCTCGATATGGGCGTTGCCGTCGGCGGCGAACATCTGCTTCAGGTCGTTGCCGGTCACCGGATAGACCTTGCTCCCGGGGATCGGGTAAGCGGTGATGCCGCGCTTGAAATTGACCAGCTTGCCGGTCTGCGGATCCTCGTCGCCTTCGCCGAGGAAGTCGATGTCGGCGGCGACGACGCCGGCTTCGGCATCGGTGACCCGGAGGCCGCGGACGTTGGCGAGCAGCCAGCGCCGGCCGGAATCGATCTTGATCTGGCTTCCCACCTGCCCGGACATGGCGACGCTCGGATCGGGATCGTCGATCAGCTCGGAGAGGCGGCGCCCGGCAATCTCG
Source organism: uncultured Sphingosinicella sp. (assembly GCA_946886275.1). Next base: position 8,194 of record CAMPIH010000095.1, on the reverse strand, counting down.
ATGAGCGCGCCGCTGCCCGCAATCTCGACGACCTGGCCGAGCGCCTCATATTGCGAGACCAGGGTCCGGCGCGGGGTCGGTGCCTGCGCCACCGCGGGACGATCGCCGTCCGTCTGGGGAAAATCGTGGTGGTTGAGCCCGTCCATTCTGTCCTCGATCCGGCTGGTCGTCACTGGAGAGCGGCCGGATTAACCGAAACCGGTAAACAAGGCGTTTGCGTCGTTCAGGCATACCTTCGGTTGAACAGGGCGCTGGCGCCCCAGCCGAGCAGAAGCGAAAGGGCCACGGCGACGATTCCGTAAGCGAGCGAGGATCGTTCGGCGGCGTCGGCGACGAAGCGTTCGAAGCCCAGTTTCTCGATATTGATCTCGCGCGCGGCGCCGGCAATGATCCGGCCGTCCCTGATCAGGAAGGTCTCGGCGGTGTAGGTGCCGACTGGCACGCGAGCCGGAATCGCGATCCTGGCGCGATAGAGAACGCCCTCGCTGATCGCGACCCCGCCGGGATATTCGACATAGACCTGCTGGCGGCGTCGAAGATCGATCAGCCCCTGCTCGAACCTTCGCATCACCTCGGGCGAGGCGCCTCCGCCGGGCGAGAGCTGGAGATTCTCCAGGCCCAGCTCGTAGATCGCCGCCGTCCGCTCGTCGACGAGCTCGCCGATCGGCCTCGACGAGGCGACGGCATAATAAGCGGGCGCCGACCGGAATCGCACCCGCTCCACGTTGACCCAGATCCCCGCCACCTTCTGCTTCTCGCGGACGACGATCGGCTCGAGCGGGCCCTTGAGGACGACCGCGATGTCGGCGGCCTCGTCGGGCGTCCGCCCGCCGGGATAGAGGATCGCTCCGAACAGGAGCAATTCGGCGCCCGAGAAGCTGTAGTGGATCTCGACGTCGCGCTGCGAGACGTCGGGCACGAGCCGCGGCTGCGCCTGGCCGAGCAGTAGGGGCGCGAGCAGGGCAAGCCCAAGGACGCGAACAGCTCTCACAACATCTGCACCGTATAAATTTCTTCCGGCTGCCAGCCGAGCTGGAGCGCCATCCTGGCAGCGACGGCAAGGACCATGATCGCAAGGATCATTCGAAGCAGTTCCGGCTTCATCTTCTGGGCGAAACGGGCGCCATATTGGGCGCCGATCACCGAACCGATCAGGAGCAGGCCGGCAAGGACGATGTCGACCGACCGGGTGGTCGTGGCGTGGACGATGGTCGTCACTCCGGTCACGAACAGGATCTGAAGAAGCGAGGTGCCGACGACGACCTGGGCCGACATGCCGAGCAGGTAGATCATCGCCGGAACCATGATGAAGCCGCCGCCAATGCCGAGCAAGGCGGTGAGCAGACCCGAAAGGAAGCCGAGACCGAGCGGCGCCAGCGGCGAGATATAGAGCCCGGACCGGTAGAAGCGCCAGCGCATCGGAAGCGCGGCAATCAAGGGATTGTGGCGCCGCGGCGGCCGTTCCGATCCGCCGGCGCGCGGCTTGATGATCTCGAGCGCGGTCGCCGACTCCCGTGCCATGATCACGCCGATGCTGCCGAGCAGGAGAACGTAGAGAATCGAGATGACGGTATCGATCTGGCCGCTTTGCTGGAGCAGCCGGAAGACGAACCCGCCGACGATCGAACCGATGACTCCGCCGACGATGATCACCACGCCCATCCGGATATCGACCCCGCGCCGGCGGCGATGAGCGAGGACTCCGGAGATGCTCGTGCCGGTGATCTGGGTCGTCGCCGAGGCCACCGCCACGGCCGGCGGAATGCCGTAGAAGATCAGGATCGGGGTCGTCAGGAAACCGCCGCCCACTCCGACCATGCCGGTCAGCAGACCGACCAGCCCGCCGAGGCCGATGATCACCAGAGCGTTTACGGATAATCCCGCGATCGGCAGGTAGATGTCCATCGGTCGCGGAGCCTAGAGGCAGTCCCGTTCAAGTGGAAGCATCGTGATCGGGCGAGAAAGCGTATGGGGGAAGCCGCGACCGCGGCGTCAGCTTCGGGCGGCGACCTCGATCTGCATTTCGACGTCGGGCGACAGCGCTGAGCGCGCCTCGCCGCTTTGATGAAGCAAGGCGAAGAAAAGGGCGGCGCCGACCAGGAAGCCCTGGCCGACGAGGAGGAACGGGTTTTGAAGCCTGGTCCTGAAATTCATCACTCGCTCTTCTCTCCCGGCCCGCGGCCAGATGCGTCGCCTTGATGAGCGCCATGCACAGAAAAGGCTAAATGGAAGCTGAATCCCCCGTTCAGGAGGATCTCATCGAAAGGTGCAGACTGTTCAACGGGAGAAAGACCGGCGCCGGATTTTCCGGCGCCGGAATAAAGTCGACGGCTCAGGCGTTCTGCTCGGCTTCCGCCGGCTCCTGCTCGCTTCGTTCTTCGCTCGGAGCGCTTTCGATCGCAGAAGCACCGCCGCCAATCTGGATCTTGCGCGGCCTCATCGCCTCCGGCACCTCGCGGACCAGCTCGATCGAGAGAAGGCCGTCGCGAAGGTCCGCGCTGCTGACCCGGACGAAGTCGGCAAGCTCGAACCTGCGCTCGAATGCCCGGGTGGCGATTCCGACATGAAGGAAATTGCCGTCGCGGTTTCGGTTCTCCGAGCGGCGCCCGGTGATCGTCAGCATGTTCTGCTGAGCGACGATCTCGATATCCTCGCGCTTGAAGCCGGCGACGGCGAGCGTGATCCGATAGGTGTCGTCGCTGAGCTTCTCGATGTCGAACGGCGGATAATTGTCCTGCTCCGCCCGGCTCGCATTTTCGAGATAGTCGAAAAGCCGGTCGAAACCGACCGTGGACCGGCGATAGGGAGAAAAATCAAAGCCTCTCATCTCATGTCCTCCTCAAGAGCAACATGTCGCGGGGCGCGTCCCGAAAGCAGGCAAGGCCCCGGACGAACGACCGGAATGGCTCGAGGCGATCCCGGTGCCGTCGATCTAGTTCACGAGGGCGGCTGTTCAAGGGGGCCGTCGCCGACCAGCGAGGCGACCATTCGGGCAAGCTCGTCCATTCCGAACGGCTTGCGCAGGACCGGCGCTCCGTCTGCCGCCGCGGCCTCCAGCTGATCGCTTTCGGCGAAGCCGGTGATGAAGACGATGGGAAGGTCCGGATGGCGGGCTCGAACGTGGCCGGCCAGCTCGGCCCCGTTCATTCCCGGCATGGCGAAATCGACGAGGATGAGATCGGGAGCCTGGCCTTCGAGCGCCGCCAGCGCTTCCGCTCCAGTGGCGAAAGCCTTCACCGAGTGGCCGAGCTCCTCCAGAAGGTCGCAAAGGAAGGCGCGGACGTCGGGGTCGTCGTCGACCAGAAAGATCGTTCCTGCCCTGGCCGGCGCATGGCCCGGACGGTCCCCATTGCCCACCGACTCCGCCAATCCCGCGCCTGCCGTCGGCAGGAGGACGCAGACCGTCGTTCCCTCGCCCCTTCGGCTTTCGATCCTCAGCGCTCCGCCCGACTGGCGGGAGATTCCGTAGACCTGGGCGAGGCCGAGGCCGGTCCCCTTGCCGAGCGGCTTGGTCGAGAAGAAAGGTTCGGTGGCGCGGGCGAGGACCTCCGGCTCCATGCCTTCGCCGCTGTCGGCCACCGTGATGCACACATAGTCGCCGTCGCTGACGTCGGCTTCCCCTTCGATCCGGCGAGCCTCGGTCGAGATGGTGAGCCGGCCGCCCTGAGGCATCGAGTCCCGCGCATTGATCGCGAGGTTGAGAAGGGCGTTTTCGAGCTGGTTCTCGTCGCACTGGGCAAGGCCGGCGCCGGCGTCGAGGTGGGTCGAGACGGTCACGTCGGGGCCGATCGTGTGATGGAGGATCTCGCGCATCTGCGCGATCACCCGGTTCACCTCCACCGGCGCCATCTGAATTCGCTGGAGCCGGGAGAAGGTCAGCAGCTGGGTCGTCAGCTTGGCGCCGCGCCGGCTCGATTCCAGGGCCGTGTCGGCGATCCGCTTGAGCCTCGGGTCCTCGAGGTTGCGGGTGATGATCTCGAGTCCGCCGATCACCGGGGTGAGCAGATTGTTGAAATCGTGAGCGATGCCGCCGGTGAGCTGGCCGACCGCCTCCATCTTCTGGGCCTGGCGCAAGGCCTGCTCGGCGCGTTCGCGCTCGGCGACCTCCGCCCGAAGCCTTTCAAGCGTCGCCCGAAGCTCGGCGGTCCTTTCCTCGACCCGCCGCTCGAGCGTCTCGTTCATCTCGCGAAGGCCCTGCTCGGCTTGCTTCGCCTCGGTGATGTCGTGAGCGACGCCGATGAAGCCGAGATGTTCGCCGCCCGGTCCCCAGCGCGGTTGCGAGATGGATCGCACCCATCGCCATTCGCCGTCGCCGCGGCGATAGCGTCCTTCAAGCGCGAACGGCTTCAGGCTTGCCTCGCCGGCGATCGATTCGGCGAGGATCCGCTGCTGGTCGTCGGGGTGGATGATCGTCCGCCAGTCGAAATCGACCGCCTGTTCATAGGTGATCTGGAGAAAGTCGACATAGGCGCGGTTGACGAAGCTGCGCTTGCGATCGAGCTGCGTCACCCAGATCAGGGTCGGGGCGGAATCGGCGATCAGCCGGAACCGTTCCTCGCTCTCTCGAAGGTTGAGCTCGGACTGTTCGTCGAGAATCGCGGTGACGACTCCGAACAGGCCGACCGGCCGGTCCGATTCATCGATCACAGGATTGTAGCAGCCGGTGATCCAGTGGGTTTCGAGCGATTCGCCTCGGCGAAGGCGCCTGGGCGCTCGCTCGACATGGACCGTCTCGCCCTTCATCACCCGATCGACATTTTCGCTGACCACGTCCCAATTGTCGGCCCAGACGTGGCTGATCGGCCTGCCCAGCCCGCGATTTCGGTCCCCGAGCATCTCGCCGTAGCTGTCATTATGGATGACGATCAGCTCCGGTCCCCAGGCGAGGATCATCGGCACGTTGGAGCCGAGGACGATGCTCGCCGCCGCCTTCAGCGGCTGCGGCCAGTCCGCTGCGGGGCCCAAGGGGGTCGAACCCCAGTCGAAGGCGCGCGCCGCCGTCGCCGTCCCTCCCGGTGGAATGGGCGGTGACGGCTGAGGGCCGGCGGAATCGGGTCGGAACGGCATCTACTGATGAGCCCCCAGGACGAAGGAGCAGTCTAGCGCTGCTTGCCGAACGAAGGAAGAGCCAACGAAATCAGGATCTTGCTGCGCCAGCCTGAACCTGGCGAAGGACCCTCAACAGGTTTCCGCCCATGATCTTGGCGATATCTTCCTCGCTCATTCCTTCGCGGAGCAGGCGGGCCGTGATCCGCGGCAACAGGCTGACATCGTCCATCCCGACGACTCCGCCGCCGCCGTCCCAGTCGGCACCGAGTCCGACATGGTCGACCCCCATCACCTCGACGGCGTGGAGAAGGCTGCGCATGAACATGTCGAAGGTGATCGTCGTCGCCGGCTGGCGGGCGTCCAGCGCGGCCTTGTCCGCGACCAGCTGGCGGCGCTCTTGTGCGGTGAGGCTGTGCCACATCTGCTGGCGGCGCTCGATTTCGCTGCGCTCGTCCGAGCCGTCGGTCGTGCCCAGGAACAGGGTGTTCATGAACATGACGCCACCCTTGCTCGCAAGCCTTCTCATCCGCTCGTCGCTGGTGTTGCGGGGATGATCATAAAGGTCGCGCGGGCCGTGGTGCGACAGGACGATCGGAACCCGGCTCAGCTCCATCATCTGATCGATCGCTGCGTCCGAAGAATGGCTTCCGTCGATCACCATGCCGAGGCGGTTCATTTCCGCCACCCACTGGCGCCCGAGCGGAGACAGGCCGTTCCAGCGGGCTTCACCGGTGGTGCTGTCGGCGAGCTGATTGGACCGGCTGTGAACCGGTCCCGCCATCCTCACCCCCAATTTGTGGAAGGTGTCCAGGAGCGACAGGTCCTCGCCCAGCGGCCAGCTATTCTCGATGCTCATGAAGGCAATCTTCCTGCCTTCGGAGTGGAGCCGCTCGGCGTCGTCGGCGGTGAGCGCAAGGCCCATCCGATCCCGGTTTTCGCCGATCACCCGGCGGATCGCAGCGGCACGGACCAGCGCCCGGTCGCGCGCCGAAGCATAGCCTTCCGGCGTCAGCTCGCCCTGGGCCGTGTAGATGACGAAGAAGCCGCCATCGAGCCCGCCAAGATCCATCCGCGGCAGATCGGTCTGGCTCAAGTCCCAGCCATAATGGTGAAGATCGGTGAAATCCCATTCGCCGCTGTCGAACCGGGCCGGAGTGTCGAGATGGGTGTCGAGGACGAGCATCTGCTCGTGGATCAGCCGGACTTGAGGATCGACGTCAGCTTGAGCGGAAGCGGGGGCTTGAGCGGAGGCGGGAACGGTCGCGAGAAGGCAAAGGGCCGCGGCAGTGACAAGACGCATTTGACAGGCTCCGGATGTGGCCGGCCAATTGGAACCATCAAGCGCGGCGGGTCAAGCGGGCGGCGAAGCTTCGGACGAGTCCCCGATGCGGTCGAGGTCGCGGCGAAGCGCCTCGGCCGAATGGGCGGTGACCTGCGCGAGCAGCTCGTCGATCAGGCCGCCGACCGTGCCCATCTCGCGGCTGCAATCGTTGCAGATGATGAGCGACGAGGATTCGGCACCTGACGGCAGGCTGTAATTGGCGCTGCCGCACTTGCCGCAATGAACCTCCGCCGAAACATCCATCTTCTTCTCCCGATCCTGTCGCAACGAGATCGTGCCATAATCGATCCGCCGGCGCACCAGCGCGCGCTTCACAGCTGCCGCCAATTCGAATAAGTTACTCGCCAGGCTGGGGAAGGGGCTGAGGTGAATTTTCTCGAAAGGCTGGCGCACAAGCCGCTTTCCGCGGTCTCGAAGCGATCCGACGGAGTCGAGGATGAAGACGTCGGAAGACCGCCGCTCGAAATCCTTCATGCGCGATTCCTCGAGGCCTGGAGCCACAAGGGGCCGGAGGCGGGCATTCCTGAATGGCTCGCTTCGGCCGATTCGCTCGGCGTTCATCTCGACAAGGTGCTGAGCGAGTTTCTCGGGTCGGAATCCGGAGAGAGCGGCGAGGCCGCCGGCGCTTCGGCCTTCGCAGGCGAAGCCACGGCCCAGGTCTCGCCGCTCGAGGACATGTTCGGAGCCGTCCTGACGCTGGCGGAGTCGCCGCAGGCGGATTCCCCCTTCGCGCCGGTCACGGTCGACATTCCCTTCGCCGCCGGCTGAGCGCTCAACCGAGCCTCATCGCCACGTCGGCCAGCGATTCCGCCTCGATCAGCAACTCGTCCTCGGCGGCGCCCGGCGGCGCCGCCTCCCGGCCGATCATCACCATCACCGGCACTGCCATCGGCGAGATCCGGTCGATATCGACGTGGAGCATCGTCCCGACCGCGCGTTCCAGGAGCGACGCCAGCCTTCGAACGTCGGTGAGGCGGGATCTGGCATCGTCCCAAGCGGCCCTGAGCAGCAGATGATCGGGCTCGTAGCGTCGAAGGACGTCGTAGATGAGGTCGGTCGAAAAGGTCACCTGGCGGCCTGACTTTCGCTTGCCGGGATGATGCCGCTCGACCAGCCCGCCGATCACCGCGACCTCCCGGAAGGCGCGCTTGAGCAGGTTGGAGCCCTGGACCCATTCGACGAACTCGTCCTCGAGCAAATCGGCGCTGAGCAAGGCGCGCGGATCCGCGATCGGCTCGAGGCCGTAGCAGGCGAGCGCATAATCGTTCGAGACGAAGCCGAGCGGCTTGAGGCCGGCCGTCTCCATCCGCCGGGTGACGAGCATTCCAAGCGACTGGTGCGCGTTCCAGCCTTCGAAGCTGTAGATCACCATGTAGTGGCGGCCTTCGTGCGGGAAGGTCTCCACGAGCAGCTGGTCAGGTTCGGGAAGCCGCGAGCGGCGCTGCTGGATTTCGAGCCATTCGCGGACGTCGTCGGGGAAGCGCCGCCATTGCTCCGGCTCGGCGAGAAAGCGCCTGACCCGGTCGGCGAGATGGGTCGTCATCGCCATCCGAACGCCGACATAGGTCGGTATCCGCGCCGACCGGCTGGTCGCCCTGACGATGATCTCGGTGCCCTGCATCCGCTCCACTTCGAGCACGAGACCGGCGAAGAAGAAGGTGTCGCCGACCGACAAGGTGGAGGCGAAATAATCCTCGACCGTGCCGAGCTTGCGGCCGTTGCGGAAGCGGACGTCGAGCAAAGGCGCATCGACGATGATGCCGGCGTTCATCCGGTGCTGCTGGATGAAGCGCGGGTGGGAAA
>CAMPIH010000094.1 GCA_946886275.1 uncultured Sphingosinicella sp. | reverse complement strand
GGCCGGCGCCGCGATGGCGGCCGACCGCGTCGATCTCGTCGATGAAGACGATGCACGGCGCGTTCTTCTTGGCCTGCTCGAACATGTCGCGGACCCGGCTGGCGCCGACGCCGACGAACATCTCGACGAAATCGGAGCCGGAGATGGTGAAGAAGGGGACATTGGCCTCGCCGGCGATCGCCCGCGCAAGCAGGGTCTTGCCGGTGCCCGGGGAGCCGACGAGGAGGGCGCCCTTGGGGATCTTGCCGCCCAGGCGGGCGAACTTCGTCGGATCCTTGAGGAATTCGACGATCTCCTGGAGCTCCTCGCGCGCCTCGTCGATCCCGGCGACGTCGTCGAAGGTGACCCGGCCGTGCTTCTCGGTCAGGAGCTTCGCCTTGGAGCGGCCGAAGCCCATCGCCCCGGAGCCGGCATTCTTCTGCATCTGACGCATGACGAAGAAGGCGATTCCGAGGATGAGGAGGAAAGGCAGCGACTGGTAGAGGAGGATCAGCCAGACCGAGGTCGTCGCCTCGGGCTCGGCCGCGAAGGAGACGTCATGCTCGCGGAGGCGCTGGATCAGCGCCGAATCCTGTGGCGGGGCATTCGTCCGGAACGTCTCGTTGTTGGTGAGCCGGCCGCTGATCACTTCCTTGCCGATCACGACCTGCTTGACCGAACCTTCCTCGACCCGGTTGAGGAACTCGGAATAAGGCATGGCCTCGGTCGAACGGGTGGCGCCGCCGCCCATGACCTGGACGAAAAGGACGAGCGCAAGCAGGATCCCGGCCCAGATGAGCAGGCTCTTCATCCAGTTGTTGCCCGAAGGCTCCTTGTCGCCGCCCTGCCGGTTCTCGTCAGCCATCAAATCATCCCATTCCTGGTCGTTGCGATCGCACCCTAAGGGTCACGGAGGCGCCCTTCGCGCCTGCTTTGCTCCTAAATAGGAGGTCCGCGCCGGCACGCAATGTAGCATGCGCGGGTGAACATGCACTTACCGGATCGGCTACGCCCGGCGATCCTCGCCGGTTCCGGCGAGGATCGGCGCCCCGCTGCCGGATAGCTCAGCCGCGCCGCGGCGGCGCAGGGCCGAACTCCCAGAAGCGGCCGCCGCGGCCCTTCACGCCGGCAAGCGTGGCGGCTTCCCCCACCTCGAGCGCGGCGATGAAGCGGCCGAGCGCTTCCCCGCGCGGAGCGGCGCCAGGAGAAAGAAGCTCGAGAGTCCGCCGAACCAACCGGCGGCGAAGCTCGGCCGGTAAATCCTCGGGGTCGAGCCGGATTCCGGAGTCCGACCGGGAGGAACGCTCGGCCCACAGCCGGTCCGCCGCCCATTCCAGAGCCGCTTCGGCCTCGGCCAGGGCGGCGGCGCTTCGAACCAAAGCGGCGGCATCGATCCATTCCGCCTGGCGGAGCTGCCGCCGAAGCCGGACTCGGTCGAAACGTTCGTCTGAATTGCTCGGGTCGTTGACGGGGTCGATTCCGGAGTCGGCGACGATCGCCTCAAGCTCGCTTCGGCGCCAAGCGAGAAGCGGCCGAACGACGCTGCCGTTGACGGCTCGCACCCCCGAAAGCCCGGCAAGCCCTGAGCCACGGTTCAGGCGCATCAGCAGGGTCTCGGCCTGGTCGTCGGCGTGATGGGCGGTGGCGAGACGATCGAGCGCCCGGCTCCGGCGCCAATCCTCGAGGAGGGCGTAGCGCGCCTGCCGTGCCGCCGACTGGAGGTTGCCGATGATCGGCGCCGCCGGTCGAAGAATATCGTGCGGGACCCCGAGCCGGGCGCAGAGCGAGGCGACGAAGGCGGCTTCGTCGGCGGCCTCCGGGCGGAGCTGGTGATCCACCGTCGCCGCCCTCACCCGCCCCGGAAGCGCTGCCCGAGCGAGAAGGAGAAGGGCCAGGCTGTCGGGCCCGCCGGAGACGGCCAGGCCAAGCCCGTCGGGCAGATCGGCGACGAGTGAGTCGAGATCCGAGCGGAACCGCTCGACGGCCTCGGCCGGGGGAGTTGGGCCGTCCATCGGCCCAGATTAGAGCCTGTCCGGTTCAGGTGGAAGCGTGGTGATCGGCCGAACGGACCGACCGTCAGCCGCTTACGCCGCCGAGCAGCGTGCCGCGGTTCGCGCCTCGCCGAGCCGGCTCCGGATGAAGTCGCGCATCTGCGGATAGACCCGCTCGAGCTCGTCATAGACCCGGCAGGCCTCGGTCCGCCGGTTCAGCCGGGTGAGCGCCTGACCGAGGAAATAGAGGCTGTCCGCGGCGCGCTCGCCGCGCGGATTGGTCTCGTAATTGGCGAGCAGGACCCGGGCCGCAGCGGCCGGCTTGTCGTCGTCGAGCAGGGCCCGGCCGTGGAGATTGCGCGCCCAGCTTGCCCAGCGGCTCGTCGGATAACGGGTCCCGACCGCTTCGAGCGCCGTCGCCGCGGCGGCGAAATTGCCGGCGGCCCAGAGCCGGTAGCCGGCATTATAGGCTTCCTCGGCCGAATCGGTCGCGGCGGCCGGAGTCGCGGGTTCATCGGAGGCGGGCTCGGAGTCGGCGGCGGCCGGCTCTTCGGCCGGCGGCTCCGGAGCCGGCTCGGGCGGTCGTGCCTGCTGCTCGAGCCGGTCGACCCGGCCGATCAATTCCGTGCGCAGGCGGCCGATCTCCTGCTCCATCTGGCGGGTGCGGTATCCCTGTTCCTCGACCTGGCCGGTCAGGGTCCGAAGCTGCGATTCGAGCGAATTGACCCGCTCGACCAGATTGCCGAGCGCATCGCCCGAGGCGGACGGCTGAATCCCCTGCGTCTGAGGCACGATCTCAGGCTCCACCCGTCCGCCGGGGAAGACCCGGCGCTGGACGGCCCGCATTTCCTGTTCGAGACGATCGACTCGCCGTTCGACCGGCACCTCCCGCTGGGCGAGTGCCGGAACCGCCGGAATCGCCGCCGAAGCGATCAGGACGAGGCCGAGAAGACGAATACGCATGAACAAACCCCCGCAACCGGAATAGAAGCCCATCCTATTCAAGGATCGAGTCTGTCGCCAGCCTTAAGCAGGCGCGAAAGTCAGCGGCTCGGAGGCGCCGCCGGTGCGGCCCCCTGGAGCCGAGCCGCGAGAGCTTCGGGGCGAAGACTGATATTGTCCACCGTCCGCTCGACCGGCTCGATCGGCCCGATGTCGCGCGCTCCGACCAGGATTCGAAGCACCTGCGGCCGGCCGGTCCGGATCACCGGCTGCTGGGCCGTCGCCGGCACGGCGAAACGCTGGCCGGGCTGGAGGATTCCCTCGAAGATCGAATTTCCGCCGTCGCTGATCCTGAGCCAGACCTCCTCCGTCGCCACCAGGGTCACCTGCTGACCCGCGAGCGCCTGCGGCTGGAGCGGCTGCGGTTGAGCGGGCTGGCCCTGCGGCGGCGCCTTCGTCTCCGGCACCGCGACCTCGACCCCGGGCGTGACCGGCTCGTCGTTGAGCGTGCTCCGCCAGATCAGGTAGCCGACGAGGAAGACGACCAGGACGACCGCAGCGATCACCAAAGTCGATTTCGGCGGGACGCGGGCGGGGTCCGCCTGCTCGTAATATTCCGGCGCCGGGGCCCGGGTCCGGGTGCCGCCGAGCCGGTCGCGAAGCTCGCGGGCCACTTCGGGACCGTCGAGGCCGACGGCATTGGCATAAGCCTTTGCGAAACCGACGCAATAGGTGGTCGCCGGCAGCGCGTCCCATTCCTCCCGCTCGATATGCTGAAGGTGGCGGATCGGAATCCGGGTCTGGCTGGCGACCTCGTCGAGGCTCATGCCTTTCGCCTCACGCGTCTGCCGCAGCCGCTCGCCGATCGAGTCGCTGTCGAACTGCCGGTCGAAATCCTGGTCCGCCATCAAGCTGTTTCGTCCCCGTAATCGCTGTATCGGGTCAAACTCATCATCGCCGCGCGATGCCCTGTCAACCAACGGAACGCAAGGAAGTGCCTGACGCTCCGGACGGCGATCAGGCCATGGACACGCCGTTTCGGTCCGCCCAGCGGCTCAGCGTCGAGCGCAGGTCCTTGGGCGGATTCTTGAGCACCTTGTCCATTTCCCTGGCGATGGCGGAACGGTCGAGCGACCTTATCATCGCCTTGATCGGCCCGACTGCGACCGGGGTGATCGACAGCCGCTTCACGCCGATGCCGATGAGCGCCATCGCTTCCAGAGTTCGCCCGCCCATCTCGCCGCAAACCGCAAGCGGCACCTCATGCTCCTCGGCCGCTTGAACGATCCGGCGAAGGAATCGCAGGATCGCCGGCGACAGCCAGTCATAGCGTTCGGCGAGCCGCGGATTGGAGCGGTCCGCAGCGAACAGGAACTGGGTGAGATCGTTGGTTCCCACCGAGACGAAATCCACCTTCGGCAACAACAGATCCAGAAGCTCGGCGAGCGACGGCACTTCGAGCATCGCGCCGTAGCGGATATGGCATGGAAGCAGCTTCTTGCGCTGGGCGAGCCAGTTGCGCTGCTCCTCGACCAAAGCCTTGGCGGCATCGAACTCCCAGGGTTCGGACACCATCGGAAACATGATGTCGAGATCGCGTCCCCCGGCCGCCTCGAGCAGCGCGCGGGCCTGGGCCTTCATGAGCGTGTCGCGGTCGAGCGCGAGGCGGAGCGCGCGCCAGCCCATGGCCGGATTCTCCTCGCCGTCGCCGGCGCCGCGAAGATAGGGAAGCTGCTTGTCGCCGCCGACGTCCACGGTTCGGAACACGACCGGCTTGTCGCCGGCCGCGTCGAGCACCGATTTGTACAGCCGCTGCTGGCTTTCCCGTCTCGGAAGCGTCGCCGAGACGAGGAACTGGAACTCGGTCCGGAACAGGCCGATGCCATCGGCGCCGGTCGCGCCAAGCGCAGCGACGTCGTCGCGGAGCCCGGCATTCACCATCACCGCCACTCGGGTGCCGTCGGTGGTGACCGGCGGCAGATCCTTGACCGCCGCATATTCGGCCCGCCGCTTCTGGCTCAGCGCGAGCTTTGTATTGAACGCCTCCTGCACCGCCGGGGTCGGCCGGGCGAAGGCGACCGCGTCGCCACCGTCGAGAAGGAGGAAATCGCCCTCGCTGATCAGCTGTCGGACATTGGCCACCCGGCCGAGCATCGGAACGCCCATCGCCCTGGCGACGATCGTGACATGAGCGGTCAGAGAGCCTTCTTCGAGGACCACCCCCTTCAGCTTTCGCCGATCATATTCGAGTAGCTCGGCGGGCCCGAGATTGCGGGCGATGAGGATCGTGTCCTGTGGCAATCCGGTCTGGGCCGCGGTTCCGAGTTGTCCTGACACGATCCGGAGCAGCCGGTTCGACAGATCGTCGAGATCGTGCATCCGGTCCTGGAGCAGGGCGTCGTCGATCTGGCGCATCCGCATCTGCATGCGCTGCCTGACCCGCTCGATCGCCGCTTCGGCGGTGAGGCCGGAATCGATCGCGTCGTTGATCCGCCTCGACCAGCCTTCGTCATAGGCGAACATCTTGTAGGTCTCGAGGACCTCCTGATGTTCGCCGACATTGCCGAACTCGGCCTGGTTGGTCATCGCGTCGATCTGCTCGCGCATCCGGGCGAAGGCGGAATAGACGCGGAGGCGCTCGGCCTCGATGTCCTCGGCGACGGTATGCTCGATCAGGACCCGCGGCTGGTGATAGACGGCATGGCCCCTGGCCATTCCGGTGACGAGCTTGAGCCCGACGAGCCGGGCCTGGCCCGAATCGCGGTTGTTGCCGGTATCGGCGCTGGCCTTGTCGGCGAGGCCGGCATTGGCGATCAGCTCCGACAGCACCATCGCCACCGTCTGGAGCGCCTCGATCTCGAGCTCGTCATAGGCGCGCGGCTCGGCATGCTGGACGGCGAGCACCCCGATCGAGCGTTCCTTTCGGACGATCGGGACTCCGGCGAAGCTGTGGTACAATTCCTCACCGGTTTCGGGGCGATAGGCGAATTCCGGATGGCTGGCCGCCTCCGCCAGGTTGAGGATCGCAACGTCCTTGGCGATCGTCCCGACGAGACCCTCGCCGAGCGCGAGCTTGGTGACATGGACCGCGCTCTGATTGAGGCCGACGGTGGCGAACAGCTCGAGCAGCCCGGCGCGAAGGAGGTAGATCGAGCAGACCTCGCTCGCGAGCGCCTCGGCGATGATCTTGACGACCTTGTTGAGCTTGGCCTGAGCGCCAAGACGCGACGCCATCACCTCGTGGAGACCGGTCAGGATCTCGCGGGCGGATGTGGCGGAGGCAGTCGGCATGATCCGTCGCTACCAGAAAGCCGGCAAGGTCCGAAAGCCCCACTTGCCGCGCGCAGGAGCCGCTCGCCGCCGTCCACTGCGTCGAACTTCCACGAACCGGGCGGAAATGCTATTCTCTCCGGAACAAGGGAGTCACTCATGCTGTTCATGTTCCTTCTCGGACTCGCGACGGCGCCGACGACCCCAGCGGCGAGCGCAGTCGGCCCCGATTCCCGGCCAGACCCGCTTGTCGTGAGATCCTTTGCCGACACCGAGGACGAAGCCGAGGATTGTCCGAACGCTCGGGTTCGCCAGGCCGATCGAGTGGCCGGAGCCCAGGCGCGGCGCCTCGACCAGCTTCCCCCGGGCCGGCTCGAGCTGACTGTGCTCCGCCAGCTCGACGGCTGCGCCATACCGGCGGTCGTGCGCGAGAATATCGGCGGCAATCCGGAAGCAGATCGCCGCCGCTAGCTTTTGAGCGGAGCCGGGCTCAGGCGTGGACGGAGCGGCGCTCCAGCGCGTGCGCGGCTTCGTCGACCAGCTGGCGGAGGATGTCGGCCGCGGCCGCCTCTTCCTTGACCATGCCGACCGATTGGCCGGCCATGACCGAGCCGCTCTCGACGTCGCCGTCGATCACCGCCCGGCGAAGCGCTCCGGCCCAATAATGTTCGATCTGAAGCTGGGCCTCGGCCATCTCGACCTCGCCCGTATCGAGCAGATTGGCCACTTCGCGCTGCTTCGCCGCGAAACTCTCCATCTCCCGGTTCCTGAGCGCGCGAACCGGAATGACGGGCAATCGCGGATCGATCTGGACCGAGGTGACGGCGTCGCGCGCCGAGGCCCGGATGAAGGCCTTCTTGAAATTGGGATGGGCGATGCATTCGGTCGCGCAGACGAAGCGGGTACCGAGCTGGACTCCGACCGCGCCCATTTCGAGATAGCCGGCGATGAGTCCGCCATGGCCGATCCCGCCGGCGACGAAGATCGGGACGTCGGCCGACAAAGCCGGCAATATCTCCTGGGCCAGAACCGAGGTGGAAACCGGGCCGATATGGCCGCCCGCCTCCATGCCCTCGATGACGAGCGCATCGACTCCGGACCTGATCAGCTTCTTCGCCAAGGCCAGTGCAGGGGCGAAACAGATCAGCTTCGCGCCATTGCCCTTGATCCGATCGATCGCGCCGGGCGGCGGCAAGCCGCCGGCGAGGACGACATGGCTCACCCGATGATCGGCGCAGACCTGGATCAGCTCCGAAAGCATCGGGTGCATGGTGATGAGATTGACCCCGAACGGGCGCCTGGTCAGCGCCTTGGTCGCGGCGATCTCGGAGTCGAGCAGATCGGGAGTCATCGCGCCGCAGGCGATCACCCCGAACGCGCCGGCGTTGGACAGAGCTGAGACGAGGTTTCGCTCCGAGATCCAGCTCATCGCGCCGCCAAGGATCGCGACTTCGCAGCCGAGAAAGTCGGTGCCGCGCTTCATCAGCCGGCGAAGCCGGTCGTGGCCGACATTCTCCTCGCCTTGATTGGCGGCCTCGCGGACCACTTCGCTGGTCATTCCTTATCCTCCGAATCGAGACCGTAGGCGGTGTGAAGAACCCGAACCGCGAGCTCGGTATATTCCTCCGGAATGAGGACCGAGACCTTGATCTCGCTGGTGGTGATGGCGAGGATGTTGATCCCGCGGTCGGCGAGGGTCTGGAACATCCTGGCCGCGATACCGGCGTTCGAGCGCATCCCGACGCCGACGGCGCTGACCTTGACGACATTGGTGTCGGTGAGCAGCTCGTCGAAGCCGATCTTCGCCTTCGCCTTGTCGAGTTCGGCGACGCTGTGGGTGAGCGACGCGGTCGGAACGGTGAAGGTGAGAGTGCTTGGCTCTCCGGCCCGAGGCACGCTCTGGACGATCATGTCGACGTTGATCCCGGCTTCGGCGAGCGGGGCGAAGATCGCCGCCACCGTCCCCGGCTGATCGGGAAGCCCGGTAAGCGTGATCCGCGCCTCGTTCTTGTCGTGGGCGATGCCGGTGATGACGTTGCGTTCCATCTTGCTGTCCTCGATTGCCTCGTCGCCGACGATCAATGTTCCCGGCCGGTCCTCGAACGACGAGAGGACCTGAAGCGGCATGTTGTAGCGCATCGCCAGACCGACCGACCTTGTCTGAAGGACCTTGGCGCCGACGCTGGCGAGCTCGAGCATTTCCTCATAGGTCACCAGCGCCAGCTTGCGGGCCTGCGGGACGATCCTCGGATCGGTCGTGTAGACCCCGTCGACGTCGGTATAGATGTCGCAGCGGTCGGCCTTGATCGCCGCAGCGAGCGCCACCGCGGACGTATCGGATCCGCCTCGCCCCAGGGTCGCGAGATCGCCTTCCTGAGTGACGCCCTGGAAGCCGGGAATGACGGCGATCCCCCCTTCCCCGAAGACCCGCTCGAGAATGTCGGCGTCGATATGGTCGATCAGGGCCGCCGCATGGCCGCTGGCCCGGATCGGCAATTGCCAACCCATATAGGAGCGGGCGTTGAGCCCCATGCCCTGCAGGGTGATCGCCAGCAGGCCGCTCGTGACCTGCTCGCCGCTGGCGACGACGACGTCATATTCGCGCGGATCGTAGAGCGAGGCCGCCTCGCGGCAGAGCTGGACCA
>CAMPIH010000093.1 GCA_946886275.1 uncultured Sphingosinicella sp. | reverse complement strand
ATTGGCGGCCAGCCCGAGCCGCTCTACGTGCTTCGCCTCGAGCCGGAGAGCGGCCGGGTGGTGGTTGGGCCGAAGCAGGCGCTGGCGGTTCGGTCCGCCCGGCTCGACGGGGTCAACTGGCTCGGCGAGACGCAAGGCGACGGGCTGAGCGTGAAGGTGCGTTCGCTGGCGAAGCCGGTACCGGCACGATTCGATCCCGGATCCGGGTCAGGTGCAGGCGCGAGCGTCCATTTCGATCGTCCTGAATATGGAGTCGCACCGGGGCAGGCGGCGGTCCTCTACGACGGCGACCGAGTGCTCGGCGGAGGCTGGATATCGGAAACCGTGGCCGCGGAGCTCGAACCGGCCTGACGACGGGCGAGAAAGTAGAGCAGGGTTCCGGCGGCGACGAGGATGATCAGCATCCGCCAGCTCGGCCAGGCCGACTGAAGGGCCGCCCACAGGCAGATTCCGAGTCCGGCCGCGATCAGGCCCCACCAGAGCGGCCCCGGCCGTTCCGATTTGGGCAGAGCCAAGATCCCGATCGAATAGACGATCAATCGCGCCAGGGTGCTGATGACGGCGAGCCAGACGAAGCTGCCGGTGAGCGCGAGCAAGGCAATGAGGGCGCCCATGAAGGCGATCGAATTGGCCGGAGTGGAATGGCGGGCTTCGATTCGGCCGAACCAGGCCGGAAGCAGATTGTCACGGCCGAGGGCGTAAGTGGTTCGGCTCGTCGCCGTGACTCCGCCGCTGATATTGCCGAGCAGAGAGAAGATCGCGGCGGCGCTCAGCAGCAGGGCCCCGGCCGGTCCCCACAATTTCTCGCCGAAGGCCGCCAGCGGTGCGTCGCCGCCCTCGCCCGGCGCCATCACCGCCACGTAAGCGAGCTGGATCAGGAAATAGAGAAGGGCCGTGGCCGCCAGGGTGGCGATGAGCGCGCGCGGGATGTTGCGGGCCGGATCGCGGGTCTCGCCGGCAGGCACGACGCTGTTCTCGAAGCCGATAAAGGCATAGAGGACGAGCAAGGCGGCCGCTTCGAGCTCGCCGAGCGGTGGAAAGCCCGACGGCGCCTCGATCGAGGCGCCAGCGACGACGAGCCCGAACAGGGCCGCGAAGACGAGCGGTCCTGCCTTGCCGAGGGTGAGCACGTCGAGCAGCCGAAGCGCGCCGCGGACGCCGACGATGTTGACGGCCGTGATCAGACCCAAAGCGGCGATGATGACGGCTGCCCGGCCGAGCCCCTCCCCAAGCACCGGCCAATAGCCGGCGAGATAGGCCACCAGCACGTTGGTGTTGGCGGCGAGCGCCGTCGCCCGGGCGATGTAATAGAGCCATCCGGCCTGAAAGGCCGCGGCCTGGCCGAAGCAGGCGGCATAGACGACCGGGCCGCCTGAAACCGGATGGTGCGAAGCGGTCCGGGCAAAGGGCAAGGCGACGATCAGGACGAGAAGGCCGAACAGCGGGAAGACGAACGGGCTGAAGCTGCCGAACTGGCCGTAGAGGGTCTCCGGGAGGGCGAAGATGCCGGCTCCGACGACGCCGTTGAACGACAGGAAAGCGGAACCGGTAAAGCCGATGTCGCAGCGGAGCGAAGCTTCCCCCGATGTCACTCGCCTCGCCCCCTCCCCGGCCGGCTTATTCGGGACCGCTCGCGGCCTCTTCCTCGGCCCGGGCGGCGGCGTCGATCTCGTTGAGCCGCTCCTGACGCGCTTCTTCGATCAGGCGGTTCCAGTTGACCTGCTCGCTTCCGGCCCGTTCGGCCCGTGCCTGCTGGACGATCTGGTTGAAGCAGCCGGCGGTGCCGCCGGGGCCGACCGGGGTGCAGCTGCCGATTCCGGTGCGGCCGACATAGCTCAGTTCGATCGCCCGATTGGTCCAACTCTGGTTGGCCGGATCGTTGGGGTTGTTCCGAAGATTTTCAGGAATGCGGTAGCGGTCATCCTCGGTCAGCCGGACGCAGATCGTGATCTCCTCCTCGGTGCTCGGGCAGGCGTCGTCGCCATAGACGATGAGCTGATTGACCGGGATGTCATCGACATTCGTCGCCGGCGACGGTGACGGAGCCGCCTGAGCCGCTTCGGGAGCGGGCACTCCGGCCTGCTGGGCCAGCGCCGGGGAGGCGAAGGCAAGAGCCGGAAGAAGGAACAGGGCGCGCATTTTCTCAGATCCTTTTCGAAAGCTCGATGGCGATACGACAACCCGCGCGGATCGCCGAATATAATATCGGATAGCCGAAACTATCCTCGGCGCCGGCTTCGATGGCCGTTTCGCGATGGGCCCGCTCGTCCGCCTGGAATTCGCCGATCGTCGCGGCGAGCTCCGGATGATCGGTGCCGAGGGCGTGGAGCTGCTCCGAATAATGCAAGTCGATCTCGTCCTCGACGGCGGCCGTGCAGGCCATTGCCGCTGCCGGGCTGATCAGCCCGGTCGTGACCCCCAGAGCGTGGCCGGCGACGCGCCACAAGGGCTGGAGCAAGGTCGGCCTGACGCCGCGTTCGGCGAGCAGCTCGTCGAAGTGGCGAAGGTGCCTTTGCTCCTGCGACGCCATGTGCGCGATCAGCCGCGACGCCGGCTGACTGTCGCCAAGTGCCGCCAATTGGCCGGCATAGATACGGGTCGCGCCATATTCGCCCGCCTGATCGACGCGGAGCATGGATTCCACGTCGGGCCGGTCGTCACCGGGCCGCCAGCCGGGCGAGGTCGCGCTCAGCTGCGGGTGCGAGAGGGTTTCAGGCTCAGCCACAGGATCAACAACGCGGAAAGGACAGAAAGGATCGCATTCCAGCCGGCCATCGACACCCCGAACAGCTGCCACGGCACCTCGTCGCAGCGGACCAGGGGCGTGGCCATGATGTCGGCGAGGCTTCGACTGCCGGTGGCGGTACACTGGGTGAAGCCCTCGAACAGGTCGGCCTCGACGCCCGCATGATAGGCTCCGATGAATCCGCTGGTCAGGATCGCGAGCGCCGCCAGCCAGACGAAGCTCCGGCCGCGGTCGGGAAGCCGGCGAAAGGCGAAGGCGGCGGCGGCGAAAGCGATGGCCGCCATGTGCGCCCAGCGCTGCCACCAGCACATTTCGCAGGGCGGCAGACCGCCGAGATATTCGAAGGCGAAGGCGCCCGCGAGCAGGGCGCCGGGGACGATGAGGCTCAGCAGCCGGGCCAGGCGTAAGGGGTCGAGGCTCCGATCAGGAGCAGCCGGTCCTTCCGCCATGGCGACGATCAGCGACCCGAGCGGGGCGTGCCGCCGGCGGGCTGAAGCCGCGCCAGCCGCGAGATGGTCTGGAGCGCGTAATGGAGCTGGAAGTCCTCGATTCCGCGTTGCTCCAGCTGCTCGACCGTCGCCGCGAAGCGCGGATCGGGTGCGACATCCTCCTGGATGACCTCGTCGTCGACGGCGGCCTCGTTGACCAGGTGGCGCCGAAGATCGGATTCGCGCACTCGGGTGCGGGAACGGTAATCGGGGTCCGAAAGCTGCGGCACCTCGATGTCGGGCGTGATTCCGCCTTCCTGGACCGAGCGGCCCGAGGGGGTGAAATAGCGAGCGGTGGTGAGCCGAAGCGCGGTTTCGCCGCGGCCGAGCGGGATCAGGGTCTGGACCGAGCCCTTGCCGAAGCTGCGCTCGCCCATCACCACCGCGCGACGATGGTCCTGAAGGGCCGCGGCGACGATCTCGGCCGCCGAGGCGCTGCCGGCGTCGACCAGCACGATCACCGGCCGGCCCTTGGCCGAATCGCCAGGCCGGGCATAATAACGCTCGATATCGGAGCGCCGGCGGCCGCGTTGGGAAACGACCTCGCCGCGCTCCAGGAACAGGTCGGAAAGGCCGACCGCCTGGTCGAGCAGTCCGCCGGGATTCGACCTGAGATCGAGGATGTAACCGAGCGGCGGACCGCCGAGCTGACGCTCGATGTCCGCCATCGCCCGCTGCGCCGCTTCGGTCGTGTTGCGGTTGAACGTCGTGACGGTGAGAATCCCGACCCGGTCGCGCACTTCGGAGCGGACCGCCGGAATATCGATGATCGCCCGGGTGATGTTGACGTCGAACGGCCGGTCGCGGCCGGGACGGACGATCGTGATATTGACGCTGGTGCCGGGCGCGCCGCGCATCTTGTCGACCGCCTCGTCGAGCGTTCCGCCGTAGAAAAGCTGGCCGTCGATATGGGTGATGAAGTCGCCAGGCTTGATCCCCGCCCGGTCGGCGGGCGTCTCGCGCGAGGCCGCGATCACCTTCACCGCGCCATCTTCCAGCGTCACGGTGAGGCCGAGCCCGCCATATTCGCCGTCGGTCGTGCTCATCAGGCTCTCGAAGCCGCGCGCGTCGAGATAGGAGGAATGGGGATCGAGGCTCGCGAGCATTCCGTCGATCGCGCCGCGGATCAAAGTCGCGTCGTCGACCTGGTCGACATATTCCGACTTCACGCGCTCGAGAACGCTCATGAACTGATCGACTTCGCGATAGGAATTGACGTCGACCTGAGCGAGGGCGGCGGTGGTGGCGGGAATGAAGGCGACAGCGCCGACGAGCCCGAGCGAGCGAATGAGGTTGCTGGACATCTGGTTCCCGGCTTGATCCATGAAGCGGCTTCTACAGCGATTTTAAGCCAGCGAAAAGCAACCCGCGATGAACGACCTCAGGTGGCGACGAACTGCGCCAGCGGAACCGGCCGGCCGTTGCGGCGAAGCTCGACGGTGACCTGGGGCGAGTCCTCGCCGGCAAAGCCGAGAAGATCGTCACGAGCGACGATCTGGCCGGCCGAAACGCGGGCGGTCGCGAGGTCGGTGATCACGGTCAACCAGCCGCCGCCATGATCGATGATGACGACATAATCGTAGCGGCGGAACGGCGCCGCATGAAGGACCCGTCCTCGGGCGGGCGCCAGGATCCGGGCGCCGGCTTCGGTGGCGAAGGTCAGTCCTCGGGCATGAACTCCGCCGTCGGAGATCTCCCCGACCCCGGTCAGGAGCCGGCCGTCCACCGGAAGTCGATAGGGTAGCGACTCCATCGATGGCGGCGCATTGCCGCTGCCCGGCCGCGGCAGCGGCGGCGGCAAGGCGGCGAGGCTCGCCGCCAGGCGCGCCTGCTGGTCGCGATTGCCGATCCGTCTCGCCAAGGCGCGGGCTTCCTCGCCAAGGACCAGAGCGCGGTCAGATTCGGTCAGAGCGAGGCCCGAAAGCGCCTGCGATCGCGCCCGCTGCTCGGATTCGAACGCGGCGAGCTCGGCGCGCCGCCGCTGCAGGTCGGCGCGGCTCTCGAGCAACTCGACGCGCGCCATCCGGGCCTGCCGCTGCAGGTTTTCGCTTCGCTCCAGCTCGGCGCGCAAGGCGGCCGTTCGGCGCCTGATCTGCGGCAGCGTGGCCGCGAGCAGAGCGCGGACGCGGACGATATCCTCGACCGATCCGCGCTGGACCAGTGCCAGAGCGGCGGGGCGGCGGGCCATGACCTGAAGCGCCGCGGTAAGCCGAACGAGCGGCCGCTGCCGTTCGGCGAGCCGGGCACGATGCGCCGATCGAAGCCGGGCGACGATCGCGATCCGGCGCTCGGCCGCGGTCAGCCCGGCTTCCGCCGATTCGATCCGGGCCGCTGCTGCCTCCGCCGCCGCCCGGGCGCGCTGCGCCTGGCCGGTCGCCCGCCGGGCCTGGGCCTCCAGCCGTTCGGACCGCTCGGCCGCCGCCCGCGCCTCGGCCCTCGCCGAAGCGAGCGCCGCGGCATCGCTGCCGCGCGGGGCCTGAGCTTCGGCGATTCCGCCGCCGAGCAGGAGGATCGAAAGAAGGAAAGCGGCCTTCATCCTTCTATCCTTCGCGATGATAGGGATGGTTCGCAAGGATGCTCGTCGCGCGCCACAATTGCTCGGCGAGCATCGCGCGGGCGAGAAGGTGCGGCCAGGTGGCCCGGCCGAACGCCAGCAGGAGGTCGGCCTCGCCGCGCTGGGCGTCGCCGAAGCCGTCCGCTGCGCCGATCAGGAACCGTGCTTCCCGCTTGCCGTCGTCCCGCCACCGTTCGAGACGACGGGCAAAGTCGAGCGAGCTCAATTGCTCGCCTTTCTCGTCGAGCAGGATCTGCACGCTATTCTCGGCGGCGATCGGAATCCGGCCGCCGCGATCCGGCAATTCCGTCAGCTTCACGGGCCAGCTCAACCGCTGCAGATAGCGGCTGACGAGATCGGCCTCGGGACCGCGCCCGATCTTTCCGCGTGCGACTATGTGCAGCAGCACATCAGTGGCTGGCGGCGGCTGGCGGACGTTCCTCGAACGCCCACATCCTCTCCAGATTGTAGAAGCTGCGCACCTCGGGGCGGAAGATGTGGACGATGACGTCCTCGGCGTCGATCAGCACCCAGTCGGCGACCGGCAGACCCTCGATCCGAACGTTTCGGGAGAGCTCCTGCTTGACTCGCTCGGCCAGCTTCTGCGCCATCGCCGCCACCTGACGGGTCGAGCGACCGCTGGCGATCACCATATAATCGGCGATGTTCGATTTGCCGCTGAGCGGGATTGAGACGACGTCGAGCGCCTTGTCGTCGTCGAGGGAACGAAGCACGAGATCATGGAGCGTCTCGGCCTGTTCGTCGGCTCCGTCAGTGCGCGGAGCGGTTTCGGGTGCGGGCAAATGGCCTCCTTCCGGACAAGGGCTTCCGCGTCACGCCGTCGCGGATGGCCTGTGGGTGGAACGATTTCATGACAGTTTCGTGCCATCGGGGATTGGCGGCTCGAATGGCGGTGGCGGAGATCCGGTCGGGCGGAACGCGAAGCAGCACGAGTGCCGGCAATCTCCATCTCGTCCAGTGCCGAGCCTCGGCTGCGGGCCGGACGAAGCGACGCAGCCAGCCCATGGCGGGAGCCGTCAGGGCCCCGCCATGATAGCCGGGACGAGTCACCACCGCAATCGGAACCATGAGGGCGATCTCCCGCCAGTCGCGCCAGCGGTGGAACTGGGCGAGATTGTCGGCGCCCATCAGCCACAGGAAGCGGCGCCGGGGATAGCGCCTGACCAGAGCCCTCAGAGTGTCGATCGTGTAGCGCGTATCGAGCTCGCGCTCGATGGCGGTGACCTTGATCGGTCCGCGCCTGGCAACCCGGCTTGCGGAGACGAAGCGCGCCTCGAACGGCGCCATCCCCTTCTGGTCCTTGAGCGGATTGCCCGGCGAGACCAGCCACCAGACCTCGTCGAGGCCGAGCTTGCGGAGGGCCTCCAGGCTGACGTTGAGGTGGCCGCGATGGCCCGGATTGAACGATCCGCCGAGGAGGCCGGTGAGCTTCATCGCTCGCCGATAGCACGGCTGAACGGCCGCGCGAACGATCTCGACGGAGCGCTCGGCCTCGGCCATAGACGGTAGCTCAGAGGGGGAAGATGAGCGGGATCGACGGGGTTGGCGAAGCGGTGACGGGCGGCCTTCTGGCGCGCACCGTCGAGCCGCAGGCCGGTGAACCGGGCGATGAGAGCGAAACCCACTGCCGCAATTGCGGCGGAGAGCTGACCGGCCCCTATTGCCGGGCCTGCGGGCAGAAAGCCCATGTCCACCGCACGATCACCGCGATCGGCCACGACCTCGTCCACGGAATCCTCCATCTCGACGGCAAGTTCTGGCGAACCTTGCCTCTGCTCGCCTGGCGTCCCGGCGAGCTGACCCGGCGTTATGTCCACGGCGAACGCGCCAAGTTCGTGTCCCCGATGGGCATGTTCCTGTTCGCGGTGTTCCTGATGTTCGCCGTGCTTCAGATCTACGGCTTGTCGCTGAGCAGCCTCGAAAGCGGGATCCAGCCCAGACGCGCCTTCGAGATCGCCCGCCAGGAAGTGGTCGGCGAGATCCGCGAAGTGCGCGAGGACCAGGTGGAGCTGAGCCGAGGCGAGACCGTCAACCTCGATGGACGGCCAGCCGATGCCGCCGATCTCGCCCGGCACGAGGCCGAGCTTCGCGAGCAGCTCGCAGCGATCGACAATGCCCGCGACCAGATGGGGCTTGCCGGCGGAAACGGCGGCGAGGACCAGCTCAAGACCGGCTGGGCGAGGCTCGATTCCGGCCTCAAGAAGTTCAGCGAGAATCCGGGCCTCGCTCTCTACAAGCTCCAGACCAACGGCTATAAATTCTCGTGGCTTCTGATCCCGCTGTCGGTGCCGTTCGTCTGGCTGCTCTTTTTCTGGACCCGCCGCTTCCGCTTCTACGATCACACGGTGTTCGTCACCTATTCGCTCGCCTTCATGTCGCTTCTGGCGATCGTGCTGACCGTGCTTGGGTTTGCCGGCGCACCGAGCGCGATCATCGCCTTGGCCGCCATGTTCGTGCCGCCGATCCATATCTTCCGGCAGTTGAAGCAGGCCTATGGCCTCCACTGGGCGAGCGCGCTCCTGCGCACCTTCATCCTCGTCAACTTCTGCTTCGTGACCGCGAGCCTCTTCTTCGTGCTCCTGCTCGGCATCGGTGCTCTGGGCTAGAGCCCCTCGGGATCAGGCGCACAAAGGATCATCGGCCGGACTCCCTTCGAAGTCCGGCCGATGAGGAGATCTGTTTTTCGGTTCAGGCGCCCTGGGGCGCCGGTCCGCCGATTCCGCCGCGCGGCCGGCGCGTGGTCGGGATCGTCGATCCTGCAACCGGGGCGAGCGGCGGCCGGTCGCTGGGATTTTCGCGGCCGATATCGTCGCCGCGGATCGCCCGCTTCGCTTCCTCGCCGGTCAGGGTCTCGAACTCGAGCAGGGCGCCGGCGAGACGGTGAAGCTCGTCGAGATGCTCGGTCAGGACGTGGCGGGCCGTCCCCTCGCCTTCCTCGACCAGTCGGCGGACCTCCTGGTCGATCAGGCGCGACGTCTCTTCGGAGACGCTTTGGCTGCGGGCGACGCTGTGGCCGAGGAAGACCTCCTCCTGATTGTCGCGATAGCGCAGCCAGCCGAGCTTCTCGCTCATGCCATATTCCATCACCATCGAGCGGGCCATGTCGGTCGCCTGCTGGATGTCGTTGGA
>CAMPIH010000092.1 GCA_946886275.1 uncultured Sphingosinicella sp. | reverse complement strand
GCCGATCTGGTCGCGAACCAGCTCCCGCGCGAGCCGGTCGGAAGGCGCGTCGCCATAACGATCGACGACCGTCTTCCAGGTTCGGGCGACGAGCGGCACCGAACAGAGGTCGGCCATGGTGAAGAGGCCGGCGCGAAGGCCGTCGTCGATGTCGTGATTGTCATAGGCGATGTCGTCGGCGATCGCCGCTATCTGCGCCTCGAGGCTGGGCCAGGTGCCAAGATCGAGGGCAAAATCCGAATCGGCTTCGGCAAGCGCCCAGGGCGGATCGATCACCGGCCCATTATGCTTGGCAAGGCCCTCCAGCGTCTCCCAGGTGAGGTTGAGGCCGTCGAATAAGGGATAGGGGGATTCGAGCCGGGTCAGAGTCCGGATCGTGTGGGCGTTATGATCGAAGCCGCCGGCCGGCTCCATCGCCTCCTGGAGAGCGTCCTCCCCGGAATGACCGAACGGGGGGTGGCCGATATCATGGGCCAGGCACAGGGCTTCGGTGAGGTCCTCGTTGAGGCCGAGCGCCCGGGCGAGGGTTCGGCCGATCTGCGCGACTTCGAGGCTGTGCGTCAGCCGGACCCGGAAATGGTCGCCGTCGGGAGCGACGAAGACCTGGGTCTTGTGGCGAAGCCGGCGGAACGGGATCGAGTGGATGATCCGATCGCGATCGCGCTGGAAGTCGTCGCGCGGGCCGCGGTTGGATTGCTCCCCTTCCGGGTGCCGGCGTCCCGGCGAGAAGGCGGGATCGGAAGCGTAAGGGGCAAGGTTCATCGCCCCCGCGGCCTACCTCCCGGATCGGAGCCGTGCAATCTCCTGGCCGGCCGAGCTCGTCCAGGCAAAGGAGGTGACGTTTCGGCGGGCGAGCGTGTTGACGAACGCTCGGGCTTCGGCGGCGCTGGCGAACGGACCGACGAGCAGCCGATTGGTGGCGTTGGCGGGCGCTACCCAGGCATTGCGGTCCGCCAGCTCCGGCGCCTGGCCTCGAAGCCGGGCGAGCTCGCGTGGCAAGGCGGCGGCGTTGGCGCCGCCGGCGATCTGCACCCAGTGCCGGCTCGGATGGGCGGGCGCCGCCCGCGTCGTCGGGGTCCGGCTGGCGGACGGCCTGTTGCCGGCCGCGGGCGATGCCGTCGTCCTCGCCGGGCCGGATCGGGTCCGGGCGGCGCGGGCCTGGTCTTCGGGCAGTTCGGCAACCAGGGCGGCGATATCGGAAAGCCCGCCGATGCGCCCGGCCGGCGGAGCGCCCTCCGAAGCCCGTGCCGAAGGCTTCTGCGGAATGGCGGTTGCGGGCCGCGCGAACGGGGTCAGCGGCTGACCCGTCTGCGCCGGCGTCGGGAGCGCGGCGGCGGACGGAGTGACGATCGAGCTCGAAGCGGGCGCCTGGGTTGCCTGCGAGGGCTGGAGCGACCGCTCGGTGCGGGGAGTCGCCGGCTGGCTGGAGCCCGGCCGTCGCCGGGTCACGCCGGCGGCCGGATCGGCCGGCGCGGTGCGCGGACGAATGGCCGGCCCGCCGGTGGCGAGCGCGAGCGCGCCCGGATCGGCGCGGACGCCCGATGGGGCGGCGGCCGCGGTCCCGCCATTGGCCGGAAAGCGGCCGAAATGGGCCGCCATCGCCTTCTGCGCCGGAGTCAGCGACGGAAGCCGGGCGAAGAAGGCCGTGATCGCCTCCGCCTGGGCCGGCGGCATCATGCCATGGGCGGTCCGGTTCGCCCCCGCCCAATCGCCGGTCAGAGCGAGGACGAAGGCCTGGGTTCGCCAGGCCGCGCGATCGTTGCGGCGAAGCTGCCCGTCGATCACTCGAAGCGCCGCGTCGCGCTCGCCGCTGATCGCCAGCGAGAGCGCCAGCCGGCGCCTGATCTCGGGATCCTCGCGCCTCTGAAGGACAAGCGCATAATCCTGCTGGGCGCGGCGCGGATCGCCGACCATGTCATAGGCGAGCCCACGATCGCCGGCGATTTCCACCACCGGGGCGCCGAGCGCGACCGCCTCGGCGAACAGGTTCAGGGCGGGGCGGCCGCGCTCCATCTGTACCAGCACAGACCCCATTCCCGCCTTCACCCGAGGATCGCGGGGGGCGACCTCGCCGGCACGCGAAAAGAAGGTGAGCGCGGCCTGGGTGTCGCCGCCGTCGATCGCGGCACGGCCGGCGCCGATCAAAGCGTCGAGATTGCGGGGATTGTCGGCGAGGGTGGTGAGATGACGCCTGAGCTCGGTGCCCCCGTCCGGGACGAGCGACTGAACGACCGCGCCCGCCGGGAAGTGGACGGAACGGCCCGGTTGCGCCTGGGCGCCGGTGGCAAAGACTGTGCCCGCCGCCAGCAAAAAGCTGCCGCGGACCCCCCGCAAAGATACGCTCATGGCGGCGATAGAACCGGCTTCACCTTTACCGGCAATGACCGAGCCGGCGCCGTTGCGCCCAGCCGGGGCGGCGGGGCGATGAACGGCGCCGTGCTACGGCCGATACAAATTACTGATTATTCTGGCGGTTGAGGAATCGCGGAATGTCGAGCGGATCGCGCCCGGTCCGCATTCTCGGAGTCTGGGCTTCGGGCCCTTCTTCTTCCACCTGCGCCTTGGCCGCGCCTCGAGCGATGTTCGACATCCGCTCGAACAGGGTGCCGCCGGTCGCTGCCGGGGCGGGTTCGGCTTCGGCCGAAGGCTCTTCCTCACGGCTCAGCCAGGTCCGGCGGCCGCCGTTCGGCTGGGGAGTCTCGATCTCCTCCGATTCCGGCTCGGCCGCGGTCGGCGCCTCGTCGTTTCCCATCTCGGCACCGCCGAGGAGCAGCTCGTCCTCGCCTTCATCCTCCATGGCGACATCTTCCGCCAGGGTGTCGAGCTCGAGCTCGGTCGATACTTCGGACTGCGCCGGGTCCCGCTCGGAAGCGGCAATCGGCTCCGCCTCGACCTCTTCGTCGAGCGATTCCGGGGGTGTCAGAGTGATCGGCTGCGGCGTCGGAACGGCGGGCGCCATCCGGGGCTGCTCGGCCGAACGCGCGGTCGGGAAGGTGAAGACCTTGGCCGGCTGGGCCGGAGCCTGAACGCCTTCCTGGACATCGATGCCGGTGGCGACGACGGAGACCCGGATCTTGCCGTCGAGATCGTTGTTGAACGCCGATCCCCAGATGATGTTGGCGTCCTCGTCGACCAGCTCGCGAATGTGGTTGGCGGCCTCGTCGACCTCCATCAGCCGCATGTCCTCGCCGCCGGTGATCGAGATGATGACGCCCTTGGCGCCCTTCATCGAGACTCCGTCGAGCAGCGGATTGGCGATGGCCTGCTCGGCCGCCTCGATCGCGCGATTGTCGCCGACCGCCTCGCCGGTGCCCATCATCGCCTTGCCCATCTCGCTCATCACCGAGCGGACGTCGGCGAAATCGAGGTTGATGAGGCCGGGCATGACCATCAGGTCGGTGATCCCGCGAACGCCCTGCTGGAGCACCTCGTCCGCCATCATGAACGCTTCCTTGAAGGTCGTGTTCGGATTGGCGATCCGGAAGAGGTTCTGGTTCGGGATGACGATCAGGGTGTCGACATGCTGCTGAAGCTCGTTGATCCCGGCTTCGGCGGAACGGCCGCGGCGGGCGCCTTCGAAGCTGAACGGCTTGGTGACGACGCCGACGGTGAGGATTCCGCGGTCGCGCGCCGCCTTGGCGATGACCGGCGCCGCGCCGGTGCCGGTGCCTCCGCCCATGCCGGCGGCGATGAAGCACATATGGGCACCTTCGAGCGCCTGCTCGATCTCCATGATCGCTTCTTCAGCGGCCGCCTTGCCGATTTCCGGCCGGGACCCGGCGCCGAGACCCTGGGTGATCTTCGGGCCGAGCTGGATCTTGCGGTCCGCGAGGCTGTGGTTGAGGGCCTGGGCGTCGGTGTTGGCGACGATGAAATCGACGCCCTGGACATCCGACTGGATCATGTTCGCGATCGCGTTTCCGCCCGCTCCGCCGACCCCGATCACGCTGATCCGGGGCCGAAGTTCTTCCACTTCCGGGCGGATGAAATCGATGCTCATATCTGGTCTCCCCTGTGCCCTCGCGCGCTGTAACGCGCGCCCTCTAACCCCTTTTGCACTATGCGATTCTCGGGTGCGAGCGAAAAGTTAACAGCCGACTCATTTTCTTCTCAATATTGACTCTTGAAGACGGAAATCAGCCGCTGGACGATGTTCCCGCCCGGTTTGTCTTGAATTCCGACAGTCGGAAAGCCGGTGCGCAGATCCGTTTCTCCGGACGCCGCGAACAAGGCGAGCCCGGCGAGCGTCGAAAATGCCGGGCCGCTATGGGCGTCGGGAAGCCCGGGCATGTTGGGCCGGCCGACGCGAACCGCCCGGCCAAGCACGCCCTGCGCATAATCGGCGATGCCCTTCAGCTCCGCGCCGCCGCCGGTCAGAACCACCTGGCGGCCGAACGGGCCCTGAAAGCCGAGCGACTTGAGCGCCGCCTCGATCTGGGCGGTCAGTTGCTCGAGCCGCTGTCGGATCACCGCCACCAGCTGGGCCCGGGTCACCCGCGCCGATTCCATGCCTTCCTGGCCGCCGGCGATCGGCGCCAGCTCGATCATGTCGTGATTGTCGCGCGGGCTCGTCATCGCCGAGCCGTAAAAGCATTTGATCCGCTCGGCCTCGTTGCGGCGGGTGCCGAAGGCGGCGGCGATGTCGTCGGTGATGTCGCTGCCCCCGAACGGGATGGTCTTCAATCCGACGAGCATCCCGCCGGCGAACAGCGAGACGTTGGTCACGCCCGCGCCGAGCTCGACGAGGGCGACGCCGAGCTCGCGCTCCTCCTCGCTCAGACAGGCCTTTCCCGCCGCGACCGGCGAGGCGACGATCGCCTCCACCCCGAGATGGGCCGAGCGGACGCAGAGATCGAGATTCTTCACCGGCGCCGGATCGGCCGCGACGACGTGGATATCGACGGCGAGCCGATCGGCGTGGAGACCGCGCGGCTTCTTCACTCCGGTCATTCCGTCGATCGTGTAGAGCGCAGGAAGAGCATGGAGGATCATCCGGCCCTCTGGGTCGATCGATTCCTGGCCGGCGTTGAGCAGCGCGTCGATGTCCTCGCCCGAGATTCGGCGGCCGCCGATCCCGACCTCGACGCTGGCGACGGTGCTGACCAGGCCGCCGGCCGAAAAGCCGACGAACACCTGATCGATATTGGTCCCGGCGATGCGTTCCGCCTGCTCGACCGCTTCGCGGATCGCCAGCTCGCTCTTCTCCATGTCGGCGATGAAGCCGCGCTTGACGCCTCGGCTCTCGCGCTGGCCAGTGCCGAGGATCTTCAGGCGGCCGTCCTCGTCCGGCTCGGCGATGAGCGCCGACACCTTGGACGAGCCGACGTCGAGCGCGGCGACGAGCTTGCGCGTCGGTATGGGCTGGGCTCGGCGCACCTAGATCGTCCTCGCCAGATCTTCGGGCACCGGTCCCGGATCGGGAGCGGCGAGCTCGGGAACGGTCGAGCCCGGCTGGCGGGACACTCGAACGACCATTCGGCGCGGGTCGCGCATATCGAAACGGACGAAGCCGCGGCCGAGCAGCTGGGTCTGCTGGTCCATCCGGGCGAAGCGGAGGATCGCCCGTTTTGCTTCATCGCCTTCCGGCAGGGTGAGGGTCTCACCGGTCTGGAACCTGATGTCCCAGCGCCGGCCGCCGACCCAGGTCGCGCCGGCGATCTGCGGTCGAAGATGCGGTGTCCCCTCGAGCAAAGCCGAAAGCGCCGCGACCTCGCGGTTGGCGGCGGGGCCGATGACGAGGGGCAGATCGGGCATGGATTCGAGCCTGACCGGCTCCAGCACCACGCCTTCGCCGTCGATCAGGTTCAGTTGCCGGTTGTTCTGCCAGATCGCCACCGGCTGCCGCTCGACCACGTCGACGACGAGCGTGTCGGGCCAGCGCCGGGAGATCCGGGCTTCCTTGACCCAGCCGAACTGCAACAGCCGCTCCCGGGTCGCCTCGAGATCGACGAGCGGAAGGGCCATGGACGGCTGATCGAAGGCGACATTGTAGATGTCGAGCCGGGAGACCCGCTCGGCTCCCTTGATCTCGACCCGCTTCATCGTGAAGCCGGCGTCGCCGATCGTCTCGGCCATGGCGGTGCCGGCGATCGCCGGAAGCCGGAAAGCCAGGCTGACGGCGACAAGGATCGCGACGGCCATTCCGGCGAAGACCCAGCCGCCGATCCTCTTGCCGGTGCCCGGCGCGAAGCCGGCGGACTGAAGGAGGCTTTGCGGCTTCTGGCGGCGAGTGCTGACGCTTCTCGATGACGAGCGCGACCGGCCTTGCCCCTTCGAAGCGCCTCCCCGCGCGATCCTTGCCGTCATAAGGCCGCCCTCACGATCCGCTCGACGAGCTCGGCATAGTCGATCCCCCGTATCCGCGCCTGTTCCGGAACCAGGCTCAACGGCGTCATTCCCGGCTGGGTATTCACCTCCAGAAGAAAGAGGCCGTCGCTGCCCTGTTCGTCGTCCCAGCGGAAGTCGGAGCGCGAGGCGCCGCGGCAGCCGAGCAGGCGGTGAGCGCGAAGCGCCATGTCCATCGCCTGGTCCCTGATGTCGTCCGGGATCTCGGCCGGGCAGACATGCTGGGTGAGCCCGTCCGTATATTTGGCGTCATAATCGTAGAAGCCCTGGGTCGGCTTAAGCTCGGTCACGGCCAGCGCCTCTTCGCCCAAGACGGCGACGGTGAGCTCGTGGCCACGGACGAAGGGCTCGGCCAGAAGCCGGTCGAACTGCTTCCAGGGGCCTTCGACGTCGCGGCCGATCGGATTGCCGTAATTGCCCTGGTCGGTGACGATGGCGACTCCGACCGAGGAGCCCTCATTGACCGGCTTCAGGACATAGGGCCGGGCCATCGGATCGGCGGCGTGGAGGCTTTCGCTCTCGACGATCCGCCCTTCGGGCATCCGGATGCCGTGAGGGACGAGGACCATCTTGGTCAGTTCCTTGTCGATCGCGATGACCGAGGTCTCGACCCCGCTATGGGTATATTTGAGACCCATCAGGTCCATCATGCCCTGGACGGTCCCGTCCTCTCCAGGCGTGCCGTGGAGGGCGTTGAAGACGACATCGGGCTTCACCTCGGCAAGCCGCAAAGCGACGTCCCGGTCCATGTCGATGGTCGTGACCCGATGGCCGCGGCTCTCGAGCGCCTCGGCGACGCCCTTGCCGGTGACCAGGGACACTTGCCGTTCCGCCGACCAGCCACCCATGAGCACGGCGACATGAAGCTTTTCCATCACTCGGACACCCCTACGCGCTGGATTTCCCATTCGAGCCGGACGCCCGAATGTTCGAACACCCGGCGCCGGACCTCCTCGCCCAACGCCTCGATCTGAGCGCTCGTCGCATTGCCGAGATTGAGGAGGAAGTTGCAATGTTTCTCCGAAACCTGGGCGTCGCCGATCCGAAGCCCGCGGCAGCCCGCCTCGTCGATGAGCTTCCAGGCCTTGGTCCCCGGCGGATTCTTGAAGGTCGATCCGCCGGTCCGCGACCGGAGCGGCTGGCTCGCCTCGCGCTCCGCCGCGATCCGGTCCATCTCGGCGCCGATCGCCGAGGGATCGCCGGCTTCGCCCTGGAACAGGGCCTCGACGACGACCGCGCCCTCCGGGATCTCGCTATGGCGATAGGTGTAGCCGAGCCGCTCAACCGGCCAGGTCTCGACCGATCCGTCTCTCAGGACGAGCGTCGCCTCGACGAGGATATCCCGGGTCTCGCGCCCATAAGCGCCGCCGTTCATCCGCACCGCGCCGCCCGCCGTGCCCGGGATTCCGCGAAGGAATTCGAGCCCGGCGATCCCCGAGTCCCGGGCCTTGCTGGCGACGGTGATCCCCATCGCCCCGCCGCCGGCGCGGATCCGATGCCCCTCTTCGACCTTGACCGAGGCGAGGCTCTTCGGGAGCCGGACGACGATTCCGGGGACGCCGCCGTCACGGACGATGAGGTTGGACCCGACCCCGACCGGAAGCACCGGAACCGCCTGATCGAGCCGGCGCAGAAAATCGGCCAGATCCTCGACGCTCGCCGGCCGGACCAGCCATTCCGCCGGGCCGCCGGTGCGGAACCAGATGAAGTCGGCAAGGCTTCCGCTCCGCTCCGCCGTTCCGGACAGATCGGGGATCTCGGTCTGGGTGGCATGGTCGGTTCCGCTCATCGCGCAAGCCTCGCCTTGCGGATTCCTTCGGCGAGCCCGGCCGCCCATTTGGTGATGTCGCCGGCGCCGAGGCAGATCACCATGTCGCCTCGAGCGGCGATGTCGCGAAGCCGGCGGGCGGTTTCGGCGGCGTCGGCGACGGTGCAGACGGCGCGATGGCCCCTTTGCTTCAGCCCTTCGACCAGGGCTTCGTTGTCGACGCCTTCGATCGCCTCCTCCCCGGCCGCATAGACCGGCGCGACCATGACGATGTCGGCGTCGTTGAAGGCGCCTTGGAAATCTTCCATCAGGTCGCGAAGCCGGGTGAAGCGATGCGGCTGGACGATGGCGATGACGCGGCCCTGGGCCCCTTCCCTCGCCGCCGCGAGAACCGCTTTGATCTCGACCGGGTGATGTCCGTAATCGTCGATGATGGTGACGCCTTCGACTTCGCCGACCTTGGTGAAGCGGCGCTTCACGCCAGTGAACTTCTCGAATCCGCGGGCGATCCGATCGTCGGCGATGCCGAGCTCGGCCGCGACGCCGATCGCGGCGAGCGCGTTCTGGACGTTGTGGCGGCCCGGCATCGGAAGCTCGATTCCGGCGATCGTCCGAACCTCGCCGGAGCGGTCGCGGATCGAGACGTCGAAGCGGTTGCCGCCGGGGATCGGCGCGACATTCTCGCCGCGAACGTCGGCAAGCGCGGCAAAGCCGTAAGTGACGACCCGGCGGTCGCGAAGCCGCGGGATGATCGACTGGACCTCGGGATGATCGACGCAGAGCAGGGCCGCGCCATAGAAAGGCACGTTCTCGACGAACTCGACGAAGGCGTCCTTCACCCTCTCGAAGCCGCCATAATGGTCGAGATGCTCCGGATCGATGTTGGTGACGACCGCGATCGTCCCGTCGAG
>CAMPIH010000091.1 GCA_946886275.1 uncultured Sphingosinicella sp. | reverse complement strand
GGGCGCGCGCACCCGCGACATCGTCCGGCTGCTCGCCTGGCAATTCTCGAAGCCGATCATCGTCGCCAACCTGATCGCCTGGCCGGTCGCCTGGTGGGTGATGCGCGACTGGCTGAACTCGTTCGATGCCAGGATCGACCTCGGTCCGACTCCGTTCGTGCTCGCCGGGGCGCTGGCGCTCCTGATCGCGCTCGGAACGATTGCCGGCCACGCCTTCAAGGTCGCCCGGGCAAACCCGATCCACGCGCTTCGCTACGAGTGAGGGAGACGATGATGCGCATCGCAACGCTCCTGGTTCCACTGTTGTCGGCGTCGGTTGGGCCTGCCTCGGCGCAGCCCGCGGCGGAAAGCTCGGTCTTTCGCTCGATCGAGCTTCGCGGCGGCGGAAGCGTCACCGTGCGCCACGGCGATGCCCATCGAGTCACGGTGATCGAAGGCGGCACGAACCGGCCGATTCGCACCGACGGTGATCGCCTCGTGATCGACGAGTGCAGCAGCGACTGCCGAGGCGGCCACCGGATTCGGGTGGAAATCGTCGCTCCGGAAATCGCGCGGCTTGCGGTGGCCAATGGCGGCCGGATCGAGCTTCGCGGTGATTTTCCGTCACAGTCGACGGTCGCGGCGTCGGTCAGCAGCGGTGGCATGATCGACCTGCGCCCGCTCGAAGCGGAGCAGGCTTCGGCGAGCATCGACCAGGGCGGCCGAATCTTGGTTCATGCTCGATCGACGCTGAGCGCAAACGTCTCCAATGGCGGCAACGTCACCTATTGGGGCGACCCTTCGATCCTCTCGTCGATCAGGCTCGGTGGAGTGGTGGAACAGGGTGTCTCCTCCGACCTCGCCCGGCCAATTGCCGAATTCGATCCCCAGCCGCCGCCATTGCCGGCGCTGCCCTCGATCAAGCTGCCCCGGCGAGGCGGAGGACACTGAAGGAGACGGTCGCCGGCCTCACGCGGAAGGGCTCGAATTTGCCAGGAGAAGGACGATGTGGAGGAATTATCTGACCGTCGCGATCCGTGCCCTGATCAAGAGCCGGAGCTATGCCTTCATCAACCTCTTCGGCCTGACCATCGGTATCGCCGCCTGTCTCATCGTCCTCATCTATAGTCGCTATGAGCTGAGCTACGATCGGGACCTCGCCGCGGCCGATCGGACCTTTCAGCTTCAGCAGTGGGTCGTCGGCA
Source organism: uncultured Sphingosinicella sp. (assembly GCA_946886275.1). Next base: position 7,957 of record CAMPIH010000091.1, on the reverse strand, counting down.
GCGACGATCCGACATTGCCGATACCGTTCGGCACCCAGATGACCTCTTTCGTTTCGGGTCAGCGCCTGCGCCAGTTCCCGCAGGTCGAGCAGGCGGTCTATGTCGGTCGTGCCCAGCCGGTCATTCTCCAGGACGGCCAGGGAACGCTCAGCGAGAATTTTGTCTATGTCGACGGTCCGCTGTTCGACGTCCTCGGCTTCCCATTCCTTCGCGGCAATCCGCGGACGGCCCTCGACGCTCCGGGTTCGATGGTACTGACCGAAAGCGAGGCGATTCGCCGTTTCAACACGATCGACGTGGTTGGCCGAACCTTGACGATCGGCTTTGCCAGCGGCCCGGCGGATTACCGCATCGGCGGCGTCGTCGCGGACCCTCCGCGCAACAGCCATCTTTCCCTGTCCGTCGTCGCGAGGGTCGACGTCGAAGCGTTGATGGGTGGCCCCAATTCCTTCCTCACCGAATGGATGCCGAAGAATGGGTGGGTTTATGCGCGGCTCCGGCCAGGCGCCGAGGTCGCCGACATCAGCCATCAGATGCCCGCCTGGGAACGGCGCAACATTCCCGACGAGGTTGCCGGTGGCGAGCGCTGGAATCCGGGGACCAACGCCGATTGGCGGCTGGTCAACGTGCGCGACATCCACCTCGGCGAGGCGCCGAATGGAATGCGGCCCAATAATGATCGCGGCACGATTGTCGCGCTTGTCGTCGTCGGTCTGCTGATTCTCGCTTTGGCAGCCGCCAATTTCATCAATCTCTCGACGGCCCGTGCCGGCCAGCGCGCCCGCGAGGTGGCGTTGCGCAAGGTGCTTGGCGCCTCGCGGCGGCAGCTCGTGTTCCAGTTCCTCGGGGAGTCCCTGCTTCTGACCTTGAGCGCCGCGGTAATCGCCCTCGCTTTGGTTGAAATGCTGCTCCCGTCAATCAGCGCCTTCACCGGCACCGATCTGGAGGTCCGCTATCTCGGCCGGGACGGGCTGCTGCTGCCGCTCGTCGCGCTCGTCCTTTTCGTCGGTGGCGCGGGCGGACTCTACCCCGCCTTCATCCTCGCGCGGTTCCGCCCGGCGACGGTTCTCAAGGCGAACCAATCGACGACCGAGGCGCCCGGCTCGTCATGGCTTCGAAGCGCTCTCGTCGTAGGGCAGTTCGCGGTCTCGATCGGCCTCATCATCTGCACTGCGGTCATCTTCGCTCAGACGGTCTTCGCCCGAACCATCGATCCCGGCTATCGTCGCGATGGAATCATCCAGATCGGCAACGTCTACCGCGCCGCGCTGAGACCGTCCCTCGATACGTTGCTGCGCGAGATCGGTCAGGTCGACGGAGTGACTTCGGTCGGTCGCTCGACGATCGGGGTCGGCACCTGGGGCATGGAGAATATGACGGTGACCGCTCCCGGGGCGAGCGAAGCCGTCGAACTCGATCTCTACCGGGTCGATCCTGGATTCTTCCCGACCTTGGGGATCGACACCCTCGCTGGTCGAACCTTCGCGGAAGGCCAGGCGATGGACGACAGCACGGTGTCCGGCGATCCGCCGGACGACGCCGCATTCGCGGCGATGGCCCGGCGCGGTTACAACATCGTCCTCAATCGGACTGCCGCTCGGGACTTGGGCTTCAGCCGACCCGAGCAGGCGGTCGGGATCACTCTGATGGCCGACGACGGCGATGTCGAAACCGTCGGCCAGACTCCCGCAACCGTGATTGGAGTGGTCGCTGACAGCCGCTTCGGTTCGATCCGCGACCCGGTCGGCCCGATGCTTTTCCTTTACGACCGCTATCAGCCGAGCTGGCTTGTGGTCCGCTATTCCGGCCACCCTGCCCAGGTACGCGACCGCGTCGAGGCCGTCTGGAAGCGGATCGCGCCGGAAATCCCGTTCGAGGCCGAGTATAGCGACGATATCGTTCGCGAAATGTACGAAGCGGAGGAAGCGCGCGGCATCGTCTTCGCCCTCTTCGCCCTGATTGCGATCATCGTCGCCTGCCTGGGCCTGTTCGGCCTCGCCGCCTTCGCCGCCGAGCGCCGGACGAAGGAGATCGGAATCCGCAAGGTGTTCGGTGCCCGCTCTCGCGACATCGTCCGCCTGCTCGCCTGGCAATTCTCCAAGCCGGTGATCATCGCCAACCTCATCGCCTGGCCGATCGCCTGGTGGGTCATGCGCGGCTGGCTCAACAATTTCGACGCCCGGATCGATCTTGGGCCGACACCCTTCGTCCTTGCGGGCATGCTCGCTCTGGCAATCGCGATCGGCACCATCGCCGGCCATGCGCTCAAGGTGGCGCGTTCGAATCCCATCCATGCTCTGAGATATGAATGAGGTCGGCCATGGGAATGATCATGTGGCGAAACTATCTGACCACCGGCTCGAGGGCCTTGCGCCGTGATCCCCTGTTCACCGCGATCAACCTGTTCGGCCTCGCCGTCGGGCTGGCCGGGTGCCTGCTGATCATCCTCTTCATCCGCTATGAGCGCAGCTTCGACGACTGGATTCCCGGTGCCGACCGGATCTACCAGGTGCACCGTATCGTCACCAGCGGAACCGAAGCCGGCAAGCGCGAGGGCGTCACCGCCTTCGTCGCCGCCTCGGCCCTGCCGCCGCAATTTCCGGAGATAGAAGCGGCGACGGGGCTTCTCGGCGCCAGCGGCGTGTTCCGCAAGGAAGGTCAGCCCTTCGATCTCGGCGACGTCTACGCGACCGACGCCAATTTCCTCGACGTGCTCCGCCTGCCGATGGTCGCCGGCGATCCGCGGACCGCGCTCGCCGACGTCGACACGATCGTCCTCACCGAAACGTCGGCAAGACGGCTGTTCGGCCGCACCGATGTCGTCGGCCAGACCCTGGCGCGCATCGGCTCGAGCGGCGACCGCATGCTTCGAGTCACCGGCGTGCTGCGCGATCTCCCTCCCAACTCGCATCTGCGCCTCAACGCGCTTTACCGCCACAATCTGGCCGCGCGAACCAGCGGCAACGAGATCTTCACCGAGTGGAACTGGGTGGCGAGCCATGTCTATGTCAGGCTCCGGCCCGGGGCCGATCCGGCCTCGATCGAGCGGCGAATGGTGCCGACCCTGCAGCGGCTGGTGCCGACCGCCTATCGCGACAGCTCCGCGCGCGATCGGCTCGGCTTCACCCAGAGGCTGCTCAACATCCGCGCCATCAATACGACTCCGATCGACAGCGGGACGATGCGTGCGGGCACGCCGGCCAAGACCCTCGTCACCTTTGGTCTCGTTGCCGCCTTCCTGCTGATCGTCGCCTGCGTCAATTTCACCAATCTCGCCACCGCGCGGGCCAGCCGGCGCGCGCGCGAAGTGGCCCTTCGCAAGACCCTCGGCGCCACGCGCCTGCAGCTCGTCCTCCAGTTCCTGCTCGAAGCCGCACTCATCATCGGCCTTGCGGGCATGCTGGCCCTGGCGCTTGTGGAACTGGCCCTGCCGCTCCTGAACGAGCTCGTCGATGGCGAGATTGCGATCAGCTATTTCGGCGCCGACGGGATCCTGATGCCGCTGGCGGCGGTCCTGCTCCTCGTGGGACTGCTTGGCGGCGTCTACCCGGCCTTCTTCCTCTCCCGCTACCGCCCGGCGACGGTGCTCAAGGCCAATCGGAGCGGAGCCGACGCGCCCGGCGCCGGTCGGCTTCGGCTGGCACTGGTCGTGGTCCAGTTCGCCGTCTCGATCGCGCTCATCATCTGCACCGCGATCATTTACGGCCAGACGCTCTACGCGCGCTCGGCCGATCCCGGCTACCGGGTTCCGGGCCTGCTCTACATTCTCTATCCGGAGCTGATCGGCGAGCGGCCGCAGGTCGAAGGCTTCATGCGCCGGCTCGGCGCCGTTCCCGGAGTTCAAGCCGTCGCCCGGGTCGGCGTGACTCCGGACGGTGGGGGCAATGCGACGACCAGCTTCCGCGCCCCCGGGGCGCCCGACAGCGTCATCCTGCAACTCGTGACCGTCGATGGCGATACGTTCGCGACGCTCGGCATGCGCGTGATCGCCGGACGCAATATCAGCCACGAGCGCGAAGCCGACGTCGGCGCGCCGATGTACAATAGCGATCCCGAGCGCGTTCAGCTCGTCAAGGAACGAGGCCTCAACGTCGTGGTCGACGAAAGCGCGGCCCGTCTGCTCGGCTTTGGCGATCCGCAATCGGCGGTCGGGGCGAGGATCGGACGCGAGGACAGCGAGAGTGGCGAAGGATCGGCGCCCTATACGATCGTCGGCGTCGTCAACGATGCGCGCTTCGAATCGGCGCGCTTCGAGAAATTTCCGAAAATCTATTATGTCGCGCCCACCAGCCATACCGCCTTGGTGGTCCGATTCGATCCCGCCCGCGGCCGGGCCGTCATGTCGGCCGCCGAATCCTTGTGGAAGTCGTCGGTCACGGCGGATCCGTTCAACGGCTTCTTCGCCGACGCACGCATCGCCGAGATGTATTCCGGCGACGAACGCCGCGCCCGAATGTTCGCTATCTTCGCCGCCTTCGCGGTCCTGATCTCCTGCCTGGGCCTGTTCGGCCTCGCCGCCTTCACCGCCCAGCACCGGACCAAGGAGATCGGAATCCGCAAGGTTCTGGGCGCGCGGACCCGGGACATCGTGCGCCTTCTGGTCTGGCAGTTCACTCGGCCGGTGCTGCTCGCGAACATCATCGCCTGGCCGATCGCCTGGTGGGTGATGCGCGACTGGCTCAACGAGTTCCAGGACCGGATCGAGATCGGCCCATTGCCTTTCATCGTCGCCGGCCTCGCCGCCTTCGCCATCGCCGCCGTCACCATTGCGGGCCACGCATTAAGAGTGGCGCGGGCCAATCCGATCCACGCGCTTCGCTACGAATAGACACTCGAGCTGGGGAAGAGATCATGTGGCGCAATTATCTGTTGGTCGGCTTTCGGGCGCTGGCGCGCAGCAAGACCTATGCCTTCATCAACATCTTCGGCCTGGCGATGGGCCTTGCCGCCTGTCTCCTGCTGCTCATCTACGTCCGCTACGAAACCGGCTACGACCGGTGGCTGCCCGATTCGGAACGCGTCTATCAGGTCCAGGCGATCAGCACGTCGGACGAGAGCGGCGAGCCGGTGGCTCAGCAAGGCGCTCACGGGATCATCACCGATAGTCTGGCCAAGGATTTCCCGCAGATCGAGGCGATCGTCCGCGCCGAAGGCGTGAGCCCGGTCTTCCTGCGCGACGGCGATGCCACCTTCGCGCCGATGTTCCTCGTCGATCCCAATTTCTTCGAGATCATCCAGTTGCCTTTCCTCCGCGGCGACCCCCTCACCGCTCTAAACGGCATGGACAGCCTGGTGCTCAGCCGGACCGAGGCGATGAACCGCTTCGGAAGCCTCGACATCATCGGCCGGACGGTGACCTCGGTTCGCCGCGGCGAGGAGACGTCGCTTCGGGTGACCGGGATCTTCGAGGACATCCCGCGCAACAGCCACATGGAGTTCGCGATGATCGGAAGGATCAGCGATCGCGACAAGGAGGAGTGCGGCTGGGGCTGCGTCAACGGCTATGTCTATCTGAAGCTTCGCCCCGGCGCCGACGCCGAGGCCGTCAACAGCCAGCTCCAGGCCTGGGAACGACGCAACATCCCGCCGGTCAATGTCGGGGGCCGGATGACGAGCGAAGGTGATCTGTTCGACTGGCGGCTGGTGAATGTCCGCGACGTCCACCTCAGCGGCGCCGACGGTCCGCTCGAGCGCCCCGGCAATGATCGGCGGACGATCGTCACCTTCGCGATCGTCGCCTTGCTGATCCTGCTGATGGCGGCGGTGAACTTCATCAACCTCGCCACGGCGCGGGCGAGCCAGCGCGCGCGGGAAGTGGCGCTGCGCAAGGTGCTCGGGGCGAAGCGCAAGCAGCTCGTCGCCCAGTTCCTCGGTGAATCGATGCTCATCACCGGCATCGCGATGTTGATCGCTCTCGCCGGAGTCGAGCTCGGGCTGCCTTATCTGTCGGCGTTCCTCAACTCGGACCTTCAGGTCCAGTATCTGGGCCTCGGCGGGATCCTGCTTCCGGTCGTTTTTCTCTGGCTTCTCGTCGGCCTCGCCGGCGGGCTCTACCCAGCCTTCTATCTGTCTCGCTATCAGCCGGCGACGGTTCTGAAGGCGAACAAGTCCAGCGCCGAGCCAAGCGGCACCGGCCGCCTCCGCAACATCCTGGTGATCGGCCAGTTCGCCGTCTCGATCGGCCTGATCATCTGCACCCTTGTCGTCTACGCCCAGACCATGTTCGCCCAGAAATCGGATCTCGGTTTCCAGCGCGAAGGCCTGATCCAGGTCGGCAACATGACCCGGGCCGCGGTGATCCCGCAGACCGAAACCATGATCCGCCAGATCGCCCAGGTGGACGGGGTCGAATCGGTCGGTGCATCGCATATGAGAGTCGCGAACACCCAGACCCTGAACACCAATGTCCGGGTTTCTGGCCAGGATGACCCTGTCCTGCTCGGCTTCTACAGCACCCACCCCGATTTCTTCCGGACCATGGGCCTGAACATGATCGCAGGCCGTCCGCTGTCGCGGCAATTCGCCAAGGACAATGCCTATTTCCCGTACGAGCCGGAAGAAGCGGTCGAGCCGGCTCAGCGGGCGCTTGCGCAGCGCGGGATCAACATCGTCGTCAATGCGCTGGCGGCGGAGCGGCTCGGCTTTGCGGATCCAGCCGAAGCGATCGGCAAGCCGATCCAGATCGACATGTTCGGCGAGGAGATCGGCCTCGTTCCGGCGACGATCGTCGGAGTGGTTCAGAACAGCCGCTTCCGGTCGATCCGGGAGCCGATCGAGCCGACGATCTTCTATGACCGCGGGCTCTACGGCAATCTCGTCATCCGCTACCGTTCGTCGACTCCAGAGGCGGTTCGGCAGAATGTCGAGCGAGTCTGGAAGAGCCTGGTGCCAGACGTTCCCTTCGAAGGGGAATATGCGGACGACCAGCTTGCCGAGCTCTATGCCACCGACGCCGCGCGAGGCCAGACCTTCGCCGGCTTCGCCGGGCTTGCCGTCGTGATCGCCTGCCTCGGCCTGTTCGGCCTGGCCGCCTTCACCGCCGAGCGGCGGACCAAGGAGATCGGCATCCGAAAGGTATTCGGGGCGGGCAGCGTCGACATCGTCAGGCTGCTCGCCTGGCAATTCTCGAAGCCGGTGATCATCGCCAATCTCATCGCCTGGCCGGTCGCCTGGTGGGTGATGCGCGACTGGCTCAACACGTTCGACGCCAGGATCGACCTCGGTCCGACTCCCTTCATCGTCGCCGGCCTGATGGCCCTCGCGATCGCGATCGGAACCGTCGCCGGCCATGCGCTGCGCGTGTCGCGGACGAACCCGATCGTCGCGCTTCGCTACGAATGACGGATTTTCCGCCGATGACCACCATTCTCATCGTGTGTGCCACGACCCTGACCATCACCTCGCTGCTGTGCGCCACGGCGCTTCGCGCCTGGCGCGGCTGGCTCGAATTGCGCCGGCTCGAGCTGGACATGGCCAAAAGCGGCGAGCTGAAGGGCGAGATCGGAGTCCGGATCGAGCTTGCCGACGTCCGCGAGCGGCTCAAGAAGCTCGAGGCGATCGCCAGCGGAGTGGAGCTCTAGAGCCCAGAGGGCTGGCGGCGTCTGTCGCATTACGTCAGGATAGGAACGGTGTGGTCCCAGGAGCATTCTGGCTGCCGGTGATGTCGATGCAGATGAAGATGAGCAAATTCGCGATTGGCCTGGCCGCTGCTGGCGCTTCGGTTCCGGTCCTCTTCCGTCAGGGGATCACCAAGCCGGAGATCGGCCTTTGAAGCTCGGATCGAGGCTGATCGTCGGGGCGATTGCCGGGGTCGTCGGAACGATGGCGATGACGTCGGCGATGCGTCGGCTTCACGCGCGCTTGCCTGCCGAGGAGCGTTATCCGCTGACTCCGCGAGAGATCGTCGATTCGGCGCTCGATCCGGAAGAGGAGCCGGCGCGCGATCTCACGACTTTTT
>CAMPIH010000090.1 GCA_946886275.1 uncultured Sphingosinicella sp. | reverse complement strand
CCAGCTTGTGGACCCGGCCCCGGCGCATCACGAAGCTGACATTTTCGAGCAGCCGCACATTCTCGGTCGGGTCACCGACGACCGCGATGATGTCGGCCTCCTTGCCCGGCTCGATCGTCCCGATCCGGTCCTCGCGTCCGAGCAATGTGGCGGCTCCGACGGTTGCCGAACGGATCGCTGCGGCAGGCGACATGCCGTTGCGCACCATCAGCGCGAATTCCTGGGCATTGTCGCCGTGACGGCTGACCCCGGTGTCGGTGCCGAACGCGATATTGACCCGCTCGCGCAACGCTCGGGCGAAACTTCGCTCGGCATTGCCGGCCGCCTCTCGCGCCTTTTCCATCTGGGCTGGGGTCAAGGCGCCGCGCTCGCCGTCGGCAAGGGCCGCGGCCGGCGCGAGCAGGGTGGGCACGTAATAAGCGCCGGTCCGGCGGTAGAGATCGAAGGTACGATCGTCCGTAAAGGTGCCGTGCTCGATCGAGTTCACGCCCGCTTCGAGCGCCGCGTTGATGCCGTCGACGCCGTGGGCGTGAGCGGCGACCCTTCGGCCGAAGGTGTGGGCGGTCTCGACGACGGCTCGCATCTCGTCCGCCATCATCTGCTGGCTGAGTCCGCCAGGAACGTTGCTGAGGACTCCGCCGGTGGCGGCGAACTTGATCACTTCGGCGCCGCGCGAGATCTGCTCGCGGACCGCCCGGCGGCAATCGTCGGGCCCGTTGCAGGTATTGATCGTCTGCGGCTCGTAGATTCCGGTGAGGTCGCGGTTGAGGCCGTTGACGTCGCCATGGCCGCCGGAGACCGAGATCATCGAACCGGCCGCGACGATCGTCGGCCCGGCGAACTGGTCGGCGTTGATCGCGTCCCGAAGCGACATGATCGTTCGCGGATCGGCGCCGAGGTCGCGAACGGTGGTGAAGCCGGCGAGCAGGGTCCGGCGGGCGTTGAGAAGAGCCGTATAGGCCTCGTCCTCATAATCGCGGAACGGCGCCTGAAGGCGAGCCTGAAGGCGATCGTCGAGCCCCTCGAGGTGCACGTGCATGTCGATCAGCCCGGGAAGAACGTAGCTGTTGCGGAGATCGACGACGCGGGCGCCCGGGACGTCGACATAGCCGTCGCGGATCTCGGCGATCCGGCCGCCCCGGACGACGATGCTCGCTTCCCGGCGCGGCGGCTGGCCGGGAACCGCCAGCAGCGTTCCGGCATGGACGACCGTGACCGGTTCGGGCTGAGCCGCCGGCGCTGCCGGGCCCTGGGCAGATGCGGTGACGGGCGAGGCGAGCGCGAAGGCGCAAGCGGCGGCGAGCCTGACGGCGAGCTTCATGGCGATTCTTCCCCCTGTTGCGGACCGCACAAGAACCCAGCCGAGGCGTCAGTTCAACCCTCTTTTCAGGCAAGGCGTCAGAGGGCGACTTCGGCTGTGTGGATCGCGAGGCCGACAAGCCCGCCGACGAGGGTGCCGTTGATCCTGATATATTGAAGGTCGCGGCCGACTGCGCCTTCGAGGCGGTCGGAGACGGTTCGGGCGTCCCAGGCACGCACCGTTTCGGAGACGAGCTTGACGATGTTGCCGCCATAGGAGGCGACGATCCCGCCCGCGGCCCGGCGGGCGAATTGATTGATGGCTTTCTTCAGGCGGGGCTCCTTCTGGAGCGTCTCGCCGAGCTGTCGGAGCGCCTCGCCGAATTTCCCGGCCAGCGCCGCATCGGGGTCGCGCGCGGAGCGAAGCAGCCCGGCCCGGCTATTCTCCCAGACGCCGCCGATCCATTTACCGACCGCCTCGTTGTCGATCATCTCTTCCTTCCAGGATTCGACCTTGGCGCGGGTCTCGGGATCGTGCTGCAGATTGTGAGCGAGGCGGGCGAGTCCTTCCTCGGCCTTGGCCCGGAGCGGGTGCGCCGGATCGACGGCCATGTCGATCGTCAGCCGCCTCAGTCCGTCGATGATCGCCTCGGCGAGCTTCTCGTCCAGGCCGGCGAGGCGGAGGATCCAGCCGGCGCGCTGGTGGACCATGTTGCGGATGATGTCCTCGTTCGCGTCGAGGGTGCGGCCGGCCCAGGTGACGATGGCGTCCACCACCGGAACATGCCGTTCCTCGGTGATCGCCGCCGCCATCGTCTGCCCGAGCAGGGGAGAGATCTCGATCGCCCGCATCCGGGCGGCGACGGCGCTCTTCACCATTCCGCCGAGCTTCTCCTCGTCGAGCGCCTCGAGAATGTCGGCCAGGAGCCGCGAGCCGCCTTCGCGAAGCCGCCCTTCGCTCGGCGGGCTGGCGAGGAAGCGTCCTACGGCACCGGCGACGTCGACCTGGCGCATCCGCCGGGCGACCACCGAAGGGGTGAGGAAATTGTCTCGAAGGAAGGTGGCGAGGGCGTCGCCGATCCGGTCCTTGTTGCGCGGAATGATCGCCGTGTGCGGGATCGGCAAACCGAGCGGGTGGCGGAACAAGGCGGTGACCGCGAACCAGTCGGCGATCCCGCCGACCATCGCCGCTTCGGCGAAGGCGCGGACGAAGCCCCAGGCGGGATGAAGCTCGGCCAGATGGGTCGCCGAGATGAACAAGGCCGCCATTCCGGCGAGCATCGCCGTCGCCAGCACGCGCATGCCGCGGACGCCACGCTGGCTCGGGTTGAAGCGGCTAAGGCCCGTCCTGTCGAGGAGGCTCATGCCCGATGAATAGCCGGCGGCGAGGTTGGTTCAACCTCGCCGCCAATCTCTGGCCTATTCCGCCGGCTGAGCCGCGGCAGGGCCATGGTCCTGCGGGCCGCGATAGGTGAGCACTCGCCGGAACTTCGGCGTCAGCCACTTTTCGAAGCTGTCGGCGAGACTGAAGGTAGCCGGCACAAGCACCAGGGTCAGCAATGTCGACAGGAGGAGACCGCCGATCACGACCACCGCCATCGGCGCCCGCCAGCTCGCGTCGCCCTCGAGCGACAAGGCGGTCGGGACCATGCCGGCGACCATCGCCATCGTCGTCATGACGATCGGCTGGGCGCGCTTGTGGCCGGCGTCGAGAATGGCCTCGTCCTTCGGAACGCCCTTGGCCATCTCCTCGATGCTGAAATCGAGCAGCAGGATCGAGTTCTTGGCGACGATCCCGAACAGCATCAGGATCCCGATCAGGACCGGCATCGACACGGCGTGGCCGGAAATGAGGAGGGCGATGAAGCCGCCCAATGGGGCGAGCAGGAGCGAACCCATGTTCACGAACGGCGCCATCAGCCTCTTGTAGAGGAGAACCAGCACCGCGAAGACCAGGAACGTGCCCGAGACGAGGGCGCCCATGAATTCGGACATGAGCTGCGCTTCCTCGCGCTGCTGGCCGGACCGGGCCCGTTCCACCCCCTCGGGGAGGTTCTGAAGGATCGGCAGCTGCTCGAGGATCGCGTCATAATCGACGACTCCGGGCGCAAGGTCCGCGCCGACCATGATCCGCCGTTCCTGATTGATCCGCTGGATGGTCGAGGGCCCTGCGCCGAAGCTGATCTCGGCGATCACCTTCAACGGAACGGAGCCGCCGCTCGTCGTCGGAACCGGCAGATTCTCGATCGTCGACAGATTCTGACGTGAGCTTTCGGTCAGTGCGACGCGAATCGGCACCTGGCGATCGGAGAGCGAGAATCGGGCGCTCGCCTGGTCGATTTCGCCCTGGGTCGCGACCCGGATCGCCTGGCTCATCGCCGCCGTCGTGACGCCCATGTCGGCCATGAGATCGAGCCGCGGCCGGATCGTGATTTCCGGCCGGCGAAGATCGCCGGCGATCCGCGGCGCGCGAAGCTCGGGCCGCTGACGCATCTGCTCGACGAGCTGGAGCGCAGCCGCCTGGAGCTTGCCCGGATCGGAGCTGGCAAGAAGGACGGAGACGTCCCGGCCGCCGACCCGCTGCGAGTTGCGGAAGGAAACCCGCGCGTCGGGAATGTCCTGGAGAAGGGGCTGAACCTCGCGCGTGAATTCCGTGCTGGTTCGTTCGCGTCCTTCTTCCTTGTCCTTCAGCGACACGTAGATCGTCGAATTGCCCGCGCGAACCGATTCGAACGCCGATTCCACGTCCGGCTGGCGAAGAACGACCGCCGCCGCGCGATCGGCGACTTCGCGGGTCTGCTCGAGCGTGACTCCGGGCGGCATTTCCACCGACACCTGGACGGTGTCGTCGTCCGTGTCCGGCTGGAACGTCTTCGGCAACATCATGAAGGTGCCGATCTGGAGCAGGAAGCAGGCCACGCCGATGGCCACGGCCTTCCAGCGGTTTACAAGAGTCCAGCGGAGCAGGCCGAGATAGCGGTCCATCACCCAGCCTTCGCCATGCTTGGCATGGCCCTTCGCCTTCAGGAAATAGGCCGCGATCATCGGCGTGATCATCCGCGCCACGGCAAGGCTGATGAGGACGGTGATGACGATGGTGAGGCCGAAGCTGATGAAGAACTGGCCGATGATCCCGCTCATCATCGACACCGGCAGGAACACCGCGACGATCGAGAAGGTGGTGGCGACGACCGGCAGGCCGATCTCGTCGGCCGCGTCGATCGACGCCTGATAGGCCGATTTGCCCATCCGCATGTGGCGGACGATATTCTCGATCTCGACGATCGCGTCGTCGACGAGAACGCCCGCGACGAGGCTCAGCGACAACAGGGTGACCATGTTGAGCGTGAAGCCCAGCATCCCCATGAACCAGAAAGCGGGAATCGCCGAAAGCGGGATGGCGATGGCCGAGATGAGGGTCGCCCGCCAGTCGCGGAGGAACAGGAAGACCACGACCACCGCCAGCAGCGCGCCTTCGATGAGTGCCCGCATCGAGGATTCATACTGCATCTCGATATACTTCACCGGGGTGAAGAGCAGGGTGTAGCTGACCCGGGGATCCTCGGCATGAAGCTCGTCGAGCGCCTTCTGGACGTCGTGATAGACGGTCACGTCCGAATAGCCCTTGGCCTTCTGGATCATGAAGCTGACGACCTGACGGCCGTTCTGGATTCCGTAGGAGGTCTGCTCGGCCCATTGATCGCGGACATTGGCGATCGAGTTCAACCGGATCGTTCGGCCGCCTACGCTGATCTGGCTTTCGCCCAGCTCATGGGCGTTGAGGGCGCTGCCCATCACCCGCACCGACTGCTCGGAGCCGGCGATCTCCGCGCGGCCGCCGGCCGCGTTCAAATTCACCTGGCGCAGCGCCTGGTTGATCTGGGAAGCGGTGACGCCCTGCGCCTGCATGCGAACCGGATCGAGCTCGACCTTGATCTCACGGCTGACGCCGCCGGTGCGGCTCACCACCGCGACGCCCTCGATGCTCATCAGCCGGCGATTGAGCGTGTCGTCGATGAACCAGCTGAGCTGCTCGACGGTCATCGCCGTGCTCTGCGCGGAGAAATAGCCGATCGGCTCGTCGGTAAAGTCGACCCGCTCCACCTGGGGTTCGAGGATGCCCTCCGGCAGATCGCCACGGATTCGGGCGATCGCGTCGCGAACGTCGGAAACGGCGCGATCGACAGGCGTGCCGATCTCGAAGCTGATGAAGGTGTTGCTGTTGCCCTCGCGGATCGACGAGTTGATCTCGTTGACGCCGTTGATCCCGCGAACCGCGGCCTCGACCCGGCGGGTGATCTGGATCTCCAGCTCCGGCGGCGAGGCGCCCGGCTGGCTGATCGACACGTTCGCGGCCGGCGAGGTGATGTCCGGGTTGAGATTGATGTCCATGTCCCGGAAGGCGAACAGGCCCATGGCGAGCAGGAAGGTGAACAGGACGATCGGAATGACGGGATTCCGGATCGCCCATGCCGAGATGTTACGCATCTTGAATCAGCTCCACTGCTTGCCGCCTAGCGGCGGACTCGCCGCTCGGGACGGATTCGCTCGCCGGCATTGAGGAAGGCGCCGGCCGACGCGACGACCTGTTCGTTGCCGCTCAACCCTTCGCCGATGACGACTCCACCATCGGTGACCCGGGCAATCCGGACAGGCCGCCTTACGACCGTGTCGTTGGGGCCGACGATCATCACGTAGGTGCCCGCATCGTCGGTCAGGACCGCCGATTCCGGAAGCAGCGGGGCGGTCGTCGAACCGGCACGGATCTCCACCGAAGCGAAGCCGCCCGGCCTCAGCTCGCGATTATAGGGAACGAGGACCCGGGCCTCGCCCTGACGGGTCTGCGGATCGATGATCGGCGACACCTGCCAGACCTGGCCCTGGTAGCTCTGGTCGGACCCGACCGGAGTGACGGTCGCCGGAACTCCGACGCTGAGACGCGCCAGATCCGTCTGCGGAAGGCGAGCAAGCACTTCCATCTCGCCGCCCTGGGCGATCCGGAACAACGGGCCCGATCCGCCGCCGACGACCTGGCCGGCCTCGACGTTGCGGTCGAGGACGAGGCCGGCGGCGGGGGCGCGGACGTCGAGGCGACCGATCCGAGCCCGGCTCGCTCCAAGCTGCGCCTGAGCGACCCGAACCCGGGCCGCCGCCGCGTCGCGGGTGGCCCGCTTGCGGTCGAGATCCGCCTGAGAGATGAAACCGCGCGAGACGAGCGCCTGGGCCCTGTCCAGCTCGCTCTGGGCAAGCCTGAGGTCGGCCCGATTCACCTCGATCTGGGCCGCGAGCTGAGCCGATTCCTGCGACTGGACCGAACGATCGATGATCGCGAGCGTCTGGCCGGCGCGAACCCACTGGCCCGGCTCGGCGAGCACCCGGACGACCTGGCCGCCCTCGCCCGGCACGCCGACGGGAAGATCCCGCCGGGCGGCGAGCGATCCCGTCGCGCTGATGACCGCCGGCACGTCCTGGCGGCCAGGAACGATGACCGTCACCGCGGGCAGCGATTGCCCCTCCTCGCCCGCCGGGGCCGCGGCCTTTTCGCCGCTTCCGCCGAGGAAGAGAACAGCCAGGATCGCGAGCAGGCCGACGACGGCCAGAGCGATGATGATCTGCTTGCGACGCCGGCGGCGCGAGAGGGTCTCCTCATCGACGACCACATCGTCGAGCGCATCGCGGCGCCACTTTGTCGACTCGAAATTCATCGCTTTCATCATCCCCACTCAGACAAGACGGCACTCGACCGCGAGATTGCCGCTGTATTAGCCGAATACATCACTTGGAACAAGCCGAATTACGCGAGGCCACACGGCCACCACTGCGCAATAGGGAACCGGCCCTTACAAGCACGGTTTGGCCTTTACCAAGAGTGAATGTGGGTTTGAGGCGGGAAAAGGAGAAGGTCTTGTCCGAATATATGGCAGATTATGGCTGGCTGGCATGGATCGTCATCGGTCTCGTCGCCGGCGCGATAGCAAAGGCGGTCACTCCGGGCCGCGACCCGGGCGGTTGCCTTGTGACGATGATCATCGGCATTGCAGGAGCGGTCCTCGCCGGATTTCTCGGGCAGCAGCTCGGCTGGTACAGTGCCGGCGAAGGGGCCGGCTTCCTCGCCGCCATCGTCGGCGCGATACTGATCCTGGTGATCTATCGCCTGATCGCCCGGCGCTGATCAAAAAAAAGGGGCCGCCCGGCTTCGGGCGACCCCCTGATTCAACGAAGATCCTTGCTAGCGGATTCGCCCGCGGCGGAAGAGGTTGACGATCGCCAGGAGGACGATCGCGCCGACGAGAGCCACGAGGAAAGACGTGATGTCATCGGGACGCGCCGCTCCGAGGTCGCCGCCGCTGAAGACCAATCCACCAAGGAAAGCGCCAACGATCCCGACCACGATGTTGAGCAGGATGCCCTGCTGAGCGTCGGTTCGCATGACCATGCTGGCAAGCCAGCCGATGATGCCCCCGATCACCACCCATATAAGAATGTTAATCATAGCTTCCCTCCTGTCGTTCGGTGCCGACCAACCGAATGGTTACAGCGGCGATCCGACCCATAAGACGCGTCAGCGACGCTCTGGTTCCTGCCACCGGGACGGCGGCTGCAGGTGGAAGAAAGCCCTAGTTCATTTCGGAAGCGTGTTGAAGCCGGGCGAGCCGGGCTTCGAGCGCGATCAATATTTCTGCTGGCGTTCGTAGAGCGAGCGATAATGCTGGATTCGGGTGACCCGGAGGCCGGGCATGCCGGACCGATCGACCGCGCGCTGCCAGCCGGCGAATTCCTCGAGGGTGAGGCCGTAACGCTCGCAGGCCTCGTCGACCGTGAGAAGGCCGCCATTGACCGCCGACACGACTTCCGCCTTGCGCCGAACGACCCAGCGGGTGGTGCCCGGGGGCGGCAGAGTCTCGACCGTCAGTGGTTCGCCCAAGGGGCCGATCACGTGAGCGGGGCGGATTTTCTGGTTCTCGATCATTCCTACCTCAAATTGCGCAAAATGCCGGCCGCGCTGCCGTTGACCCAGCCTCTTTAACGGCCGAGCGTTGAAGGAAGCCTAAAGTGCCAAGGTAAATTTTCCGGTGAGACCGGTTTACAGGTCATTGGCACGCCGTCCCGCCTCGGCACGGCTGAAACAGCCCTGCTGCATCGAGGCCGCCTGCCGCCAGCCGGGACCTGCCAGAATCAACTCGACGAGAGCCTCCTCACCCATCGGCCTGGCCGATCGACTCGCCGGAGAGCGGCTCCCGGCGCCGATCGCGCGCTGTGCCGCAAGCGCCGCCGTCAGCACCGCGAAATCGAGAGTCGCGGGTTGCCGATCGGCAGGCTGCCTCCGAGAGCCGAGTGGAAAAACCATGTCCATCGCCCGAGTCGATAGCGAAAGAGGGTGAAGAGGCGGTAAAGGCGAAGGCAGGGGTGGGCGCGGCGGCCAGCCTTCACTATCTAGGGGCGCTGATGAACCCTGACTTCCAGCTCGACCGGCCGATGGCGACGGCCAGGATCGTCGTCGCCATGTCGGGCGGCGTCGACAGCTCGGTCGTGGCCGCGCTCGCCGCCCGTTCCGGCGCGGAGGTGATCGGGGTGACCCTTCAGCTCTACGACCATGGCGAAAGTGTCGGCCGATCGCGGACCTGCTGCGCCGGCCAGGACATCTATGACGCCCGAACCGTCGCCGACCGGCTCGGAATCGCCCATTATGTGTTCGATTATGAAAGCCGCTTTCGCGACAGCGTCATCGAACGGTTCGCCGACGAATATGTCGCCGGCCGAACCCCGATCCCCTGCATCTCGTGCAATCAGGGGGTCAAGTTCACCGATCTGCTGAGCCTCGCCAGGGACCTTGGCGCCGACTGCCTCGCCACTGGCCATTATGTCCGGCGGCGCGTCGGCCCGCACGGGCCGGAGCTTCATCGCGCTTCGGATCCTGCCCGAGACCAGAGCTATTTCCTGTTCGCGACCACTCGTGACCAGCTCGACTTTCTCCGCTTTCCGCTCGGCGACCTGCCCAAGCCGGCGGTGCGGGAGATCGCCCGCGAGCTCGCGCTTTCGGTCGCGGGCAAGCCCGACAGCCAGGACATCTGCTTCGTCCCCGACGGC
>CAMPIH010000089.1 GCA_946886275.1 uncultured Sphingosinicella sp. | reverse complement strand
TCGCCGATCTTGTAGGACTTGCCGGTATAATAAAGGATTCGCTCGGTGGTCGTGGTCTTGCCGGCATCGATATGGGCCATGATGCCGATGTTGCGGTAGCGCTCGAGCGGATGGCTGCGGGCCATTGTCTTTTCTCCAGGGCCGGGGGGTCGGCCCGGCGTTCAGTTTGTTACCAGCGGAGCTGATCAAACACCGTTGTTACCAACGGTAATGCGAGAAGGCGCGGTTGGCCTCGGCCATCCGGTGCGTGTCCTCGCGCTTCTTGACCGCATTGCCGCGATTCGTCGACGCGTCGAGCAGCTCGCCCGACAGGCGCGCGGCCATGGTCTTCTCCGAACGGGCACGGGCCGCCGAGATCAGCCAGCGGATGGCCAGCGCCTGGGCGCGCTCGGTGCGGACTTCGACGGGAACCTGGTAGGTCGCTCCGCCGACTCGGCGGGAGCGGACCTCGATGCCCGGCTTCACGTTGTTGAGCGCGTCGTGGAAGACCTGAAGAGGGTCCTTCTTGGCGCGGGATTCGATGCTTTCGAAAGCGCCATAGACGATGCTCTCGGCGACGGACTTCTTGCCGTCGAGCATGACGCTGTTCATGAACTTGGTGAGCACGATATCGCCGAACTTGGGATCGGGCAGGATTTCGCGCTTTTCGGGGCGGCGGCGGCGGGACATCTTCTCTGATCCTTACTTGGGACGCTTGGCGCCATATTTGGAGCGGCTCTGCTTGCGGTCCTTGACACCCTGGGTGTCGAGAACTCCGCGAAGCACGTGGTAGCGAACGCCCGGAAGATCGCGGACGCGGCCGCCGCGGATCAGAACGACGCTATGCTCCTGAAGGTTGTGGCCCTCGCCGGGAATGTAGCTGATCACTTCGCGCTGGTTGGTCAGTCGCACCTTGGCGACCTTGCGCAGCGCCGAGTTCGGCTTCTTCGGCGTCGTGGTATAGACGCGAGTGCAGACTCCGCGCTTCTGCGGATTCTGCTCCATCGCAGGGACCTTGGACTTGGCCTTCTGCGGTTCCCGACCCTTGCGGATCAGCTGATTGATCGTCGGCATTGAAACCCTTCACCTAAGTTACTCTACTGCAACGCAAAATGCGCAAAGCTGCCCTGGCGGCCTTTCCGGCCCCCCAGGCCATTGCTTCACATGCAGCAGTGTTCAGCTCAAATTACGCCCGTGTCGGAACAGCGTCTGGCTTGTCAGCCACCACCAGCCCCGGGCGCGGCGGCCTATAACCGCGAGGGCGATATGGGTCAACGGGAGAAGTTTGCAAGGCCCGCGAAACGGCCCCCGCCCAGGCCCTTCCGGCCGAAGCCTTATTCGCTGGTCCCGCCGTCCCAGTGATCGTCGTCATGGCCGCGCTCGGCCTGGGCCTTGTCCTTGTGGACGACTCCGTCGCGATGCTCGGGCGGCCCATAGATGGTGTAGAGCCGGAGCGGCGCCTCGCCGTCATTGATGACGTTGTGACGCGCGCCGGCGGGGACGATCACGGCGAAATCATCTTCGACCCGGTTGTCGACGCCGTCGATGCGGATGATCCCCGAGCCTTCCTCGATCCGGAAGAACTGGTCGCGATCGTCATGCACCTCCTCGCCGATGTCGCAGCCCGGCGGCAGGGTCATCAGCACCAGCTGGAGGTTCTTGCCGGTGTAGAGGACCCGGCGGAAATCCTCGTTCGCCACCGTCACCCGCTCGATATTGTCGACATAGCCCTTCATTCGTCGCTCCCTTCGATAGCCGCCAACGAGCCGGCTGTTGCCGCGTTCCGTCACTCGAGCGGGTCATGTCCCCAGTTCATCAGCGAGTAGCGCCAGCGGGACGCTTCACCGCCGCCCGGAATTCGCGATAGATGGAGTCCCGGTCGAGCGGCTTCATTCGCCGCGCAGGTCCGCGGCCACCTCCCCGCTTTTGATGACGACGTCGACATCCTCGAGCTGGCGAACGTCCGCGATCGGATCGCCGTCGACGGCGATGAGATCGCCGAATCGCCCGACCGCTATCGCCCCGACATCGGCTTCCCGGCCGAGAGCCGAAGCGGCGTTTCGGGTGGCGGACTGGATCGCCTCCATTGGGGTCATCCCGTATTCGACCATGTAGCGGAACTGGCCGGCGGCGGTGGCGTGGGGCATCACGCCCGCGTCGGTGCCGAAGGCCATCCTCACTCCGGCGTCGTGGGCGGCTCGGAAATTGTCCCGCTGGATCTGGGCGATCTCGCGGTCCTTGCGCAGATTGTCCTCGAGCACGCCGTTCCGGGCGCCCTCGGCCTGGGTATATTCGGTATTGAAGATGTCCATGACGAGGAAGGTGCCGTGCTCGCGGGCGAGGCGGATGCCTTCGGCGTCGATCAGGCTTGCATGCTCGATCGTGTCGATTCCGGCGCGGATCGCGGCCTGGATGCCGGCGGCGCCGTGGGCATGGGCGGCGACCCGAAGCCCCCATTGATGCGCCTCGTCGGCGATCGCCCGAAGCTCCTCTTCGGACAATTGCTGCTGGCCCGGCTCGGTGTTCCGGGAGAAGACCCCGCCGGTGGCGCAGACCTTGATCACTTCCGCGCCATATTTGCGCTGCTCGCGGACCATCGTCCGCAGCGCCTGGGGCCCGTCGGCGACGGCCCGGCCGCGCTGCTGCATCGACGGCGGGAAATAGGTGGAATCGCAATGTCCGCCCGTCGCCGACAAGGCATGGGCGGCGGGGACGATCCGCGGGCCGGCGATCAGCCCCTCCTCGATCGCCTGCTTGATGCCGACGTCGGAATAATTTTCCGAGCCGACGTTGCGGAGGGTGGTGAAGCCCGCCCGGAGCATGTCGCGGGCATTGCTCACCCCCTGGGCGACCCAGAAGGTGTCGGTGAACTGGAGGCCGCTATAGCCGCCGTAACGGGGGTTGGAATCGAGATGCACGTGCATGTCGATCAGCCCGGGCAGAAGCGTGTGGCCCGGAAGATCGATCCGGGTCGCGCCTTCGGGAATGATGGGCCGAGCGCCACCGCGTCCGACTACCGAGGCGATCCTGCCGTCGGTGATGACGACGACCGGTTCCTCGACGATTCGCCCGGCGAGGACGTCGACCATCCGATCGGCGGTGACGACGACGGTTTCGGCCGCCGCCGGCGCGGCGAAGGCAAGAGCGACGGCAGCGAACATCAGGCGCATATCAATTTCCCCCCGGGCGGCGATGGCGACCTACCTAGCGCAGAAAGGCGAACTGTCGAGAGAAGGAAGACCGCAAGACGGATCCGTCACTGGGCGTAATTCTCCAGGAAGCCACAGCGGCGGCAGCGCCAGGTGGTGATCTCGATTGCGGTCGAACCACCGAGTTTCAGCCCCACCCAGACGCTCTTCTTGGGCTTGCCTTCGCGCCACGCCGCGACCGCGAAGCCACCATGGGTGTGGTCGACGACATAGCCCTCGACCATTGCTCCCCCGCATTTCGGACAATCCTTCGAATGGGCCATCTCACTCTCTCCTGGCAGCAGCCACGGCCAGACCGGCGCGGCCCTTCATTCCCGTTCGTCGCTGAGATCCATGAAGTTGCGGGCCGCCTCGCGGTCGGCTTCATCCTCGAAAGCGACATCGAGATCCGGCGCCGCGCCGAGCATGTGAAGAAGCGCCCAGAGCGCGAAGCGGCGGCCGCGGTCGCGCTCCAGCCCGAGATCGACCTGCATCCGTTCTATCCCCGCGGTCAGGGCCTCGCCGGGAACCGCGGCGATGTCGGCGGTTCCGAAATAGCGCCGGATCTGATCGTCGAAATCCACGTCCGCCGGTCAGTAGTGGAGCGCCCGGCCGTAGGCGTCGAGCACGCTCTCGTGCATCATCTCGCTCAGCGTCGGGTGAGGGAAGACGGTGTGCATCAGGTCCTCCTCGGTCGTCTCGAGCTGGCGGGCGATGGCATAGCCCTGGATCAGCTCGGTCACTTCGGCGCCGACCATATGGGCGCCGAGCAGCTCTCCGGTCGATTCGTCGAACACGGTCTTGATGAAGCCTTCCGCCTCGCCGAGCGCGATCGCCTTGCCGTTGCCGATGAAGGGGAACTTGCCGGTCTTCACCTTTCGTCCCTCCGCTTTGGCTTTCGCCTCGGTGAGGCCGACGGAGGCGACCTGAGGCCGCGAATAGGTGCAGCCGGGGATGTTCCAGGTCTCGAACGGGTGCGGCTTCTTTCCGGCGATCGCCTCGACGCAGACGACGCCCTCATGGCTCGCCTTGTGCGCGAGCCAGGGCGGGCCGGTGACGTCTCCGAACGCGTAGATGCCCTCGACATTGGTGCGGCCATAGCCGTCGACGATGATGTGGCCGCGGTCGGTCTTCACGCCGAGCGCCTCGAGCCCGATATTCTCGCTATTGGGGACGATCCCGATCGCGACGATGGCGTGGCTATATTCCTCGACCGAACCGCCCTTCAGAGCCGCCTTGACCCCCTTGCCGGAGCTTTCCAGCTTCTCGACCCCGGACGAGACATGGAGCTTCATCCCCTGCTTGGTGAGCGCCTTGTGCATGAAGGCGGAAACCTCCTCGTCCTCGACCGGCAGGATACGGTCGAGCATCTCGACGACGGTGACCTCGGCGCCCATGTCGGAATAGAAGCTGGCGAATTCGATCCCGATCGCGCCGGAGCCGATGACGAGCAACTTGGTCGGCATCTCCTTGGGCACCATGGCGTGGCGGTACGTCCAGATTCGTTCGCCGTCGGCCTTGGCGAAGGGGAGATCGCGCGCTCGGGCGCCGGTGGCGATGAGGATGTGCTTGCCCTGAAGCTCGGTCTTCTGCCCGTCCTTGGTGACGACGAGCTTGCCCTTGCCGGCGATCGCGCCCTCGCCCTCGACGACGGTGACCTTGTTCTTCTTCATCAGCCCCTTGACGCCGGTGTTGAGCTGGCCGGCCACCTTGCGGCTCCGATCGACGATCCTGGCGAGGTCGAACGACACTTTCTCGGCGCCGAGCCCGTAGCTGGCGGCGTGGGTCATATAATGGTGGATCTCCGACGTCCGGAGCAGCGCCTTGGTCGGGATGCAGCCCCAGTTGAGGCAGATCCCGCCCAGCTTCTCGCGCTCGACGATCGCCGTCTTCAGTCCCAGCTGCGACGCCCTGATCGCGGCGACGTAGCCGCCGGGCCCGGAGCCCAGGATGATGAGATCGTAAGAGTCAGCCATTCGATTACCTTCCGTCGTCGTTCGCGGAGCTGCGGGCGCGCCCGCGCTTCAGCCTTGCCGGGCGCTCATCTGTTCGCCCAGGCGAGGAATGCCCAGGCGAACAGGGTGACGATGCAGAAGAGCGGCCAGGACCAGGAAAGGTGGTAGCCGGCGACGCTGAAGTCGACGACCCCGCGATGGATCCAGCCGCCCAGCGCGTCGGGATCGTCGCGCATCACATAAGGCAGCGCCAAAGCCGCCGCGGCGCCGATCGCTGCGGCCGGGGCGAGGGCCATCAGGCCAGCATTCCAAGCGGGCTTTCGATCAGCCGCTTGAAGGCCTGCATCATTCGGGCGCCGTCGGCGCCATCGATGGCACGGTGATCGAAGCTTCCGGTGGCGCTCATCACCGTTGCGATCTGAAGGCTGTCATTGACGACATAAGGCCTTTTCTCGCCGGCGCCGATCGCCATGATCATCCCCTGGGGCGGGTTGATGACGGCGTCGAACTGCTTGATCCCGTACATGCCCATGTTGGAGATCGAGGCGGTGCCGCCCTGATATTGGTGAGGCTGAAGCTTGCCTTCCCGGGCGAGCGAGGCGAGCTCACCCATTTCCCGGGAGATGGCGGAGAGCGACTTGGACTCGGCGCCGACGATGATCGGCGTGATCAGCCCGTTCGGGATCGAGACGGCGACCGAGATGTCGGCCCGGCCATATTTGAGAAGCTGGTCGCCGGAGATCGAGACGTTGCATTCCGGGACCTCGATCAGAGCCGCCGCGAGCGCCTTGATCAGCAGGTCGTTAACGCTGAGCTTCACCCCCCGGCCTTCGAGCCCCTTGTTCAATTCCCCGCGCAGCTTGAGCAAGGCATCGAGCTGGATGTCGACGGTGAGGTAGATGTGCGGGATCGTCTGCTTCGCCTCGGTAAGCCTTCGAGCGATCGTCTTGCGCATGTTCGAAAGCTTGACCGCCTCGTGCGGGATGTCGGTTTCGACGACGGCAGGAGCCGCGGCCGAAGCCGCCGCCGGCGCCGCCTGGGGCGCTGCTGCACGAGCGGCCGGCGCCTTGCCGGCTGCCGCTTCGATGTCCGCCTTGACGATTCGGCCGCCGGGGCCGGAACCGGTCAGGCCGGACAGTTCGATATTCTGGGCCTGAGCGAGACGGCGGGCGAGCGGACTCGCCTTCACCCGATCGCCGGTATCGTGGCGAGGTTGAGGCGATTCCGCCTTGGCCGGAGTCGGATCGGGCCGGGGCTGCTGCGCCGCCGGCTGCTCGGTCGCCGGTTGGCCGGCGCCGGTCTCGCCGCCGGTCCTGGCGACCGGTTCTTTCGCGCTCGGTTCGGCCGCGGCGGCCCCCGCATCGGGCGCGGCGCCCGTGGAAGCGACGTTCTTCACGTCTTCGCCCTCGCCGGCGATCAAGGCGATGACGGTACCGACCTTCACCTCGTCGGTCCCTTCGGCGACGAGGATCTTGGCGATCGTGCCCTCGTCGACGGCCTCGAACTCCATCGTCGCCTTGTCGGTCTCGATCTCCGCGAGGATGTCGCCGGAGGCGACCGTGTCGCCCTCCTTCACCAGCCATTTGGCGAGCGTTCCCTCCTCCATCGTCGGGGAGAGCGCCGGCATCTTCAGTTCGATCGGCATGGAAGAGGCTATCCTTTCGCGAGCGGGGCGCTCGAAGTCCAAACAGCAAAGCGAGGGGCGCGGTCAAGCCTCCTGAACGGCGGCGCAAGCGGCCGAACGACTGTCGAATGCTTGCGCGAACGCATGATCTGTCGCACCGTTCAGTTTCCGGGCACGAAACGAATGCGCGAGCGCCTTCGATCGCTGCCCTACAGGAGACGCAATGCGCTCATATCTGGTCGTCATGGACGAGACCGAGGAGGCGCTTGCCGCCTTGCGCTTCGCCGCGCGGCGAGCGGCCCGAACCGGCGGCGGAGTCGAGATACTGGCGCTGATCCCGCAGCAGGAGTTCGTCCAGTGGAGCGGAGTCCAGGCGGCGATGGAGGAGGAAGCCCAGCTTCGGGCCGAGGCGATGGTGGTCCAGGCCTCGGGCGCCATTTCGGAGGAGGCGGGAATCAAGCCGTCGATCACGGTTCGCCAGGGCGACCCCGTCAAGGCGGTCACCGAGCTGCTGAAGGAGCGCGAAGACATTGCCGGCCTTGTCCTGGCGGCCGCTCGCGACGGCGGACCCGGTCCCCTCATCACCCATTTCGCGGGATCGGTCGCGGGCAGCCTTCCCTGCCCGCTCATCATCGTTCCCGGCAGCCTCGACGACGAGGCCCTGGCCCGGCTCAGCTGATCGAACTGGCCGCCTGATTCGCGGGAGACGAATTTCCGGCGCCGCCGCCGAGACGTCCGGCGATCCGCTGGACCAGTTGCTGGCAATGTTCGAGATCGGCGGAATCGAACCGCCCCGGAAGCGGACTGTCGAGATCGAGCACGCCCAGCAGAGCGCCGTCGACGACGATCGGCACTACCAGCTCGGAGCGTGAAGCGGAATCGCAGGCGATGTGATCCGGAAAGACATTGACGTCGGCAACGCATTGCGGCTCGAGGGTGGCCGCAGCGGCACCGCAGACACCCTTGCCGAACGGGATCCTGATGCAGGCCGGCCGGCCCTGGAACGGGCCGAGCACGAGCTCGCCGCCGACATTGCGATAGAAACCGGCCCAGTTGAGATCGGGGAGAGTCTCCCAGAGCAGAGCGGCGACATTGGCCATGTTGGCGATCCCGTCCGGCTCGCCGGCGGTCAGCGAGTCGGCGGCGCCGATCAGCTCGGCGTAGAGCTGGTCCTTGTCCCCGGTCGCGATTCGGAAATCGTACATCAGTCGATCTTCACCTTTCCCCGGCCCTGCTTGACCGATCCGCGTTGCTTCTTGGAGTCGACCCGCTTCGCCTTGGCGGCTCGGCTGGGTCTCGTCCTCACTCTTTTCGCCTGGCGGATATGGGCGCGGGCGATCAGGTCCGCCAGTCTCGAGCGGGCGTCCTCGCGATTGGCCTCCTGGGTGCGATGGCTTCGGGCGGTGATGATGATCTCGCCGCCTTCCGTCATCCGGCTTCCGGCAAGCTCCTTGAGCCGGCGGAAGACATGAGGTTCGAGGCCCAGTGCGAACACGTTGCAGCGCAACTGGCAGGCGGTCGCGACCTTGTTGACGTTCTGGCCGCCGGGACCGCTCGCGGCGAGAAAGGTCTCGGACAAGGCGGATTCGGGGATCTCAGGTTCCGCCATCGGCGAACCCCACATGGGCGAAGGAAGGCGGAAGCGGCGCCCGAGCCTCGATCGCCGCCTTGTTCTCGCGCTCGACCCGAAGCGTAAGCGCATGGAGAAGCATCGGTCCCCTGCCGTCGCCATAGACCGGATCGCCGCTGATCGGGATCCCGATCCCGTCGGCGGCATGGACCCGGAGCTGGTGGGTTCGGCCCGTTTCCGGCCGGAACAGGACCAGGGCCCGCCCGGCTTTCTCGTCGACGACCCGCCAGGACGTCGCTGCCGTCTTGCCCGCCGGGTCGGGACGAATCCGCCAGCCCTCATCGCGGCTCGACACCTTGGCGAGCGCAAGGTCGACCCGGCCCTCTTCGGCGGCGGGAACGCCGGCGAGCACCGCCAGATAGGTCTTCTCCACCTTGTCCTCCTCGAAGGCCCGGGCGAAGCGCCTGTGCGCCTTCGGATGCCGGGCCAGGAGGAGGCAGCCCGACGTGTCGCGATCAAGCCTGTGGACCGGGGACGGCGTTCGGTGAAAGCCGAAGCGAAGGTCGGCGAGATGGTCCTCGAGGCTGTCGCGAGTCTTCGGTCCGGGATGAACGGCGAGGCCGGCCGGCTTGTCGATGACGATCGCCTCGCCGTCGATGAAGAGTATTCGGTTCGCCCAGACGTTCATGTCCTTAACGCCTGCCATGGCCAAGGCGGGCGGGCAACAGATGGAACCGCCATGGCTGTTGCACGCGTTTAACATCGAATTAACCTTTTGCGTTCACATTGGTAAACCGGATACGAATTGGTCAGGGCATTCGGCTTGTCGCCGGTGCCCGGGTCCAGAAGGGGCAGAAATCATGCGCGTGCTGCTGATCGAAGACGAGCCGACCACCGCCAAGGCCATCGAGCTCATGCTGAATACCGAAGGCTTCAACGTCTACACGACCGACCTCGGCGAGGAGGGCTTGGACCTCGGCAAGCTGTACGACTACGACATCATCTGTCTCGACCTCAATCTGCCGGACATGCACGGCTATGACGTGCTGAAGAAACTTCGCACCGCGAAGGTCGG
>CAMPIH010000088.1 GCA_946886275.1 uncultured Sphingosinicella sp. | reverse complement strand
CATGTCGTTTTCGACAACGGCGTTCGCCTGACCATCAAGCCGACGGATTTCGCCGACGACGAGATCCTGGTCCAGGTGCGGACCGGCGACGGGCGCGGCAACATGCCGGCGGACCGGCCGAGCCCGCAATGGGCGCTTGGAACCGGCTTCGTCATGGGCGGCCTACGCCGGCTGGACTTCGAACAGCTTCGCGACGTTCTCGCCGCGCGCAGCATCGGCGTAAACAGCTTGCTGTTCGACGAATCCTTCACCCTCATCGGGCGCACTCGTCCCCAGGATTTCGAGACTCAGCTTCAGGTCCTTGCCGCTTATGTCTCGGAGCCGGGCTGGGATCCGACCGGCTGGAACCGGCTCCGCGCCAATGCGCAAACGACTCACCGCGAATATGAGGCGACGCCGGGCGGGATCTATGAGCGCGAAGCCGCCCGACTGCTCCACAATGGCGACCGACGCTGGGCCACGCCTTCGCTCGAGGAGATGCAAGGAAGCAGCATCGACGACATCAGGCGACTCTTCGAGCACAGCCTGGCCCGGGAGCCGCTCGAGGTCATCGTCATCGGCGACATCACCGTCGACGAAGCGATCGCGCGAACGGCCGCGACCTTCGGCGCCCTGCCGGATCGTCTTCCCGAAACCGACGTCATTCCACCGGTCGATTTCCCGGCGGGGACGGCTGAGCCGGTTCGGCTGACGCATGGCGGCCGAGCCGATCAGGGCCTCGCGATGGTCGCCTGGCCGACCCTCGGCCTGCTCCGCGACACCGCCCAATCGCGCGCTCTTTCGGTGCTCGCTTCGGTCTACCGGCTCCGCCTCCAGCAGCGTATCCGGGAAGAGCTCGGGACGACCTACAGCCCAGTGGTGAGCCAGGTCACCTCGAACCATTTCGAGAATTTCGGCTTCCTGTTCGGCCGGATCGAGGCCCCGCCCGCAGCCCTGGACGAATTCCTCGGCGAAGCGCAGGCGATCGCTCGCGACCTCGTGGAAAATCCGGTCAGCGCCGACGAGCTCGAAAGGGCCCGGCGGCCGATGGTCGAGGGGCTGCAGCGGACAATGGCGTCCAATGTCGGCTGGCAGTATATCCTTGCGGATATCGGTGAGGATCCGCGGGTCGCCGATGCCATCCGAAACCAACTTCAGGAATATGAATCGGTCACTCCCGCCAGCCTTCGTGAGACCGCCCGGCTCTTCCTTCGACCGCAAACAGCCTGGAAGCTGGTGATCGAGCCGCGCGCCTCCGAAAGCGCAGCCGGGGCATCGCCGGAAGGGGAGTAAGCAAGTTGCGGCGAGCCGGCGCGCGCTCCTGGCTCGCCCTTCTGGCGGCAGCGTTCGCGGCGCCGGCGGTGGCCTGGGCACAACCGCCGGCTTATCAACTGGCGCCCGAGCCGATCGCTACTGCCCTCGAGGCGCCGGCGCCGCCCACGATATTGCTCAGTCCGGCCAGAGACCGGCTGGCGATATTGTCCCGGCCGGGCCTGCCGTCGATCGCCGAACTGGCGGAGCCCGAGCTGGGCCTCGCCGGGATCCTCATCAATCCGCGCAACAACGGCCCCGGTCGAGTCCTCGGCTATTCGGGGTTCCGTCTGGTGAATGTCCGGAGCGGCGAGGAAAAGGTCGTGCCGCTTCCGGCGGAGGCGCGATTGATCGCGCCCAGATGGGCGCCGGACGGGCGACACCTCGCCTTTCTCCTGCTTGGCGAGACGAGGGTGGAATTGTGGACGGTGAATTCCGCAACCGGTCAGGCGAGCCGGAGAGCGGACTTCGTCAACGCCGCCTTTCCGGAGGCCTTCGCCTGGCTGGCCGACGGTTCCGGGCTCCTTGTCCGACTGGTCCCAGCCGGACGCGGCAGGCCGCCTGAAACGCCGCGGCTTCCATCCGGCCCGGTCGTTCGTGAAAGCAGCGACGCCGCCACTTCGGGCCAGACCCTGCACAATCTGCTGTCCAGCGCCCACGACGAAGCTTTGTTCGAACATTATTTCACTTCCCGCCTCGCGAGGGTGGAGCTGGACGGATCGCCAGCGATCCTGCTGGGCGAAGCTGGGCTGATCGTCGAAGCAATTCCGTCCCCCGACGGTCGTTTCATTCTGCAGCGCCGGCTGAAGCGGCCATACCGCTACGATCTGCCGGCCTCGGCCTTTCCGGAGGAGATAGTCGTCACCGACGGCGAGGGGCGGCGGATCCGGACGATCGCCGATCGCGTCGACGGCCTCACCAGCCTGGCGGCGCTTCCGCCGGGACCGCGCGCGGTCAGCTGGCGTGCCGACTCGCCGGCAAGCCTGTTCTGGGCGGAGTCGGCCGACGATGACGGCCCGCGCGACCGGCTGTATCTCCTGGACTCGCCTTCGGCGTCACCGCGGCTGATCGCCGATCTCGATTGGCGCTTCCAACGAATTCTCTGGGGAAGACCGGATCTCGCTTTGGCGGTGGGAATCTCGCCTCAGGCGCAGATGGAAATGCGAGTCGCCGTCGATCCCCGTACGACGGACTCGACCCGCCTGCTTCAGCGAAGGCCTTTCCGTGGCGGCGGCAACGTCGGAACCTTGATCGAATGGACGGAGGGCCGGCTTGCACTCACTCCGGACGGAGTCGGTCTGCTGGTCACGCTTCGAGACGGTCTCGGGAAAGTCGATCTGAATTCGGGGTCGGTGACGTCCATCTGGTCGCAGCGAGAGGGCGACCGGCTGTTCCAGCCGCTCGATCGAGGTGGCGAACGGCTGCTCGTATGGCGGGAAAGCGAGAGCCTCCCGCCCAACCTCTTCCTCCTCGATCGGATGTCCGGTGCCGGCCGCGCCGTCACAAGCTTCGCGGACGCCGTTCCCGCTTATGCCGGAGTCCAGGTCAGGCGCCTTGAGTATCGCCGAGGCGATGGCCGGCCTCTTCACGGCACGCTCTATCTGCCCGCTGGCTACGATCCGGAAGATGACGGCCGCTTGCCGCTCCTGATCTGGGCCTATCCCGCCTCGGTCAGCGGAGCGCCTGCTTCCCGCCCGTCGGAAGCGCCCGCAAGCTATCATCGCCCGTCAGGTTTCGCCGATCTTCCCTTGTTGATGACTGGACGCGGCTATGCCGTTTTCGAAGCCGGAATGCCCGTTGTCGGCGACGCCTCCAATCCACCCAATGACACACATATCGCGCAGATCGTCGCCAATGCCGAAGCGGCGATCGCCGCGGTCGAGGTTCTGGGCGTGGCGAGCCGGGACAAGGTGGCGATCGGCGGCCACAGCTACGGCGCCGGGATGGTCGCCAATCTGCTAGCCCATAGCGACCTCTTCCGAACCGGCATCGCCTTGTCGGGGGCCTACAACCGAACCCTGACGCCATTCGGTTTCCAGGCGTCGGAACGCCGTTCCTTCTGGGAAGCGAAGCAAACCTATCTGGCGATGAGCCCGTTCATCCATGCCGACCGGATCAACGAGCCGATCCTCCTCGTCCACGGCGCCGACGATCTCAACAGCGGGACTCTGCCGGTACAGAGCGAGCGCCTGTACGAGGCGATCACCGGGCTCGGAGGCGAGGCGCGCCTCGTCCTTCTGCCGCACGAAGATCATCAGTACCGCGCCCGGGAATCACTGATGCATCTGATGTGGGAGATGGATCGCTGGCTCGCTCTTCATCTGGGGACGCCGTCCGGCGGCGACGGCAGCTAGCTACTTTTGTCGGGGGCGTGGTCTCGACTTGGCCGCCGGCGCGCGTTTGACCTTTGCAGCGCCTCGAAGCTCCGCTTCCTCCTCGCTCCCCGGCGCCGGAGTCTTCGGCCTGAAGCGGCACAGGTCGCGGACGACGCAGCGCCAGCATTCGGGCTTCCTCGCCTTGCAGACATAGCGGCCGTGGAGGATCAGCCAGTGATGGGCGTGGCGGCGCCAGGGCTGTGGCGTCAGCCGGTCGAGCTTGGCCTCGACCTCGTCGACGCTCTTTCCCGGCGCCAGGCCGGTGCGGTTGGAAACCCGGAAGACATGGGTGTCGACGGCGAAGGTCTCGGCCCCGAAGGCGCAGTTCATGACGACGTTGGCGGTTTTTCGGCCGACCCCCGGAAGCGCCTGGAGAGCGTCGCGATCGGCCGGCACCTCGCCGCCATGACGCTCGATCAGCGCCGTCGACAGAGCGATGACGTTCTTCGCCTTCGTGTTGAACAGGCCGATCGTCTTGATGTGGTCCTTCAGCCGTTCCTCGCCGAGCGCGACCATCTGCTCGGGCGTCCGGACCTTCGCGAACAGGTCGCGGGTGGCGAGGTTGACGCTGGCGTCGGTGGCCTGGGCCGAGAGGACGACGGCGACGAGCAGGGTGAAGTCGTTGACATAATCGAGCTCGGTCTCCGGCTCGGGAATCCGGTCCGCGAGCCGACGGAAGAATTCGTCCACGTCCGCTTTCTTCATCGCCCCAGCTCGTCCAGCGCCGAGCCGAGCCGCTCCAGCGCGGCCTCGACGAGATCGGTGGCCTGGCCATAGCCGAGCCGGAATCGATCGGGGCTCTCGAACCAGCGGCCCGGAACGATCGACGTTTCGTATCTGGAGACGAGCAGGGCGTGGAGCGAATCGACGTCGAGCCCCAGAAGGCGCGGAAAAGCGGTGATGCCCTGCCGCAGCGGCGCGCAATCGAGCTCGGATCGTTCGGCGATGAAGCTCTCGACGAGGGCGCGGTTGCGGTCGAGCAAGTCGGGCGTTCCGCGGGCGATCTCACCAAGATGGGCAAAAGCGATGCAGCCCAGCCGCTCGTCGGCATGGGGCTGGGCCACGCCCATCAGCTCGTTCAGCCGCCACATCCGCTCGGCCGTTTCGGGTTCGGCGAGGATCCAGCCGCATCTCAGGCCGCTGAGGCCGTAAACCTTGGTGAGGCTGTTGGTGGTGACGAAATTGGCCCCGAGGTGGGCCGCCGAGCGGGCGCCGGGTCTGGAGTCGAGATAGACCTCGTCGACCAGCACCCGAGGTCCGATCGCGCCGATCCGCGCCAGCACTTCCTCGTCGGCGAAGGCGCCGGAGGGGTTGTGGAGATTGGCGATCAGGATCAGCCGGGTCCGCGGCGTGACGGCTCGCTCCACCGCTTCCGGGTCGAGCCGGAATCCGTCTTCGCCGCGGCGCGAGAAGCGCTTCACCTCGGCACCGAGGAATCGGGCGGCGGCGAGCATCGGCTCGTAGGTCGGCTGCTCGACCAGCACCTCGTCGCCCGGCGAGACGAGCGCGGCGAGGGCGAGGAAGTTCGCCATCGAGGTGCCGTTCGCCATCACCACCTGGTCGGCGCTGACGCCTTCCTTTGCGGCGATCGCCTCGCGAAGCGGCGGGTAGCGGTGGCGGCTGGCGCCGTCGAGCTCGAGATCCTCGATCCGGATCGGCAGGCGGTCGAGCCGGAAACCAGGGACTTCGCTCGAAGCGAGATTGTAGCGCACCGGCGGCTGGTTCTTCGCCCAGTGCATATAGTCGGAACGCATCGTCCGGCCGGTCACGCCTTTTCCCTCCGCCGGCGAAGCCAATAGAGACAGGCGGGGATTCCGGCGAGGACGATGAGGAAGCCGACCGCGCTGTTGACCGGATGGTTGTAGAGGGTGGCGGCGACGATGAGCGCGCAGGCGGCGACGAACAGGCCGGTGGTGAAATGATGGAAGGGCACCCGGAATCCGTCCGCCTCCGGCTGCCGCCGGCGGAACACTAACAAGGCGGCACCGGTGAGCCCGAACCAGATGAAATCGACCGAGACGACGAAGCTCAATATCTGGCCATAGCTGCCGGAAAGGGCGATCAGGATCGCCGCGGCGCCTTGCAGGAGGATCGCGAAGACCGGCGCCCGGGTGCGGGGGCTGACCTCGCCGATACGGTCGAAGAAGAGGCCGTCCTTGGCCATCGCATAATAGACCCGGGGAGTCGTCAGCATGCTCTGGCTGAGGAAGCCAAGCGCCGACACGGCGATCCCGAGAGCGATCAGCCGGGCTCCGGCGTCGCCGAGGGCGAGGCGCATTACCGCCGACGCCGGAGTGCGGGTTTCGGCCAGGCCCTGCGGCCCCAGCGCCTGGACGCAGACGAAGGCGACCGCGCCGTAGAGGAGCACGACGGCGCCGACGCCGAGAAGCATTCCCCGCGCCAGGTCACGCCGAGGATCTTTCATTTCCCCCGCGACGAAGCTGGAGGTCTGCCATCCGCCATAAGCGAACATGACCGGGGTCAGGGCGGCGATCAGGCCCCAGCCGCCCAAACCGTCCGCGTCGGGCGCCGCGGCGGAGGCATCGGGTGCCGGCGCCACCAACAGGAGTCCGCAGGTCACGAGCGCCGCGATGGCGAGGATCTTGAGCACCATCAAGGCGCTCTGGACGTTGCTTCCGGTACGCACGCCGAGGCAGTTGACCGCGGTCAGAAGCGCCAGAACGGCGGCGGCCAGAGCGCCCTCGTGGATCGGCCAGCTGGTCAACTCGACGAAATAACGGGCGAAGGTGATCGCGACCGCGGCCATCCCTCCGGACTGGATCACGAGCAGTAGCGACCAACCGTAGAGGAAGGCCGGCACCGGCCCCCAGGCGTCACGCAGATAGGCATATTGGCCGCCCGTTTCAGGGCGGCGGGCGGCGAGCTCGGCATAGACGAGCGCACCGGCGATCGCGACCAGGCCGCCGATCAGCCAGGCGCCGACGATCAGCTCGGGGGTGGTGACGATCCGGGCGACCTCGGCCGGGTTGACGAAGATGCCGGCGCCGATGATCCCGCCCATGACGAGCATCGTCGCGTCGAACAGGCCGAGCCGCCGGGCGAGGCCGGCCGAGCTTCCGTCAGTGCCGGCCACGGTCATCAGATTTGCAGCATGTCGGCCATGGAATAGCGGCCCGCCGGCTGGTCCTTCAGCCACAAGGCGGCCCGAACCGCTCCGCGAGCGAAGATCGCCCGGCTCTCGGCGCGGTGGCCGAGCTCGATCCGCTCGCCCTCGCCGGCGAAGATCGCCATGTGATCGCCCGTCACCGTCCCGCCGCGAAGGGCTGCGAAACCGATCCGGCCCGCTTCGCGGGCGCCGGTGATGCCGTCGCGGCCGCGATCGCTGACATCGTCCAGGGCGACTCCCCGGCCCTTGGCGGCGGCGGCGCCGAGAAGCAAAGCGGTCCCCGACGGCGAGTCGACCTTGTGCCGGTGGTGCATCTCGACGATCTCCACGTCCCAGTCGGGCCCGAGCCGAGCTGCGGCTTCACGGACGAGGAAAGCGAGCAGATTGACTCCGAGCGACATGTTCGCGGACTGGAGAATGGCAATCCGACCGGCAGCCTCGTCGATGTGCCTTTCCTGATCGGCGGTCAGCCCGGTCGTTCCGACGACGATCGGGACATAGGCGGCGACGGCGGAGTCGAGATGGCCGGCGAGGGAGTCCGGAGTCGAAAAATCGATCAGCACGTCCGACCGTCGCGCGAGATCGGCATGGTCGTCGCCCTTGCCGGCGCCGCCGGCGAGTTTCACGTCCGGCCGTTCCTCGATTGCCGCCGCGATCGTGGTGCCCATCCGGCCGCCCGATCCCAAAATGCCGATCCCGATCATCGCCACCGCTCTCCTCCAGGGCCGCTTCATGGGCGACACGCGTCCGCCCCGCAAGCTCGAGCGGGTCGCAGGGGTCGAATAGCCTTTCGTGCCATGGAACAGCCTGAACCGGACCGCGTTCCGACCCTGCAACGACTGAAGGAGTTATCTCATGGCTGAGCGCGAAAGAGAGACGATCGTCACCACC
The DNA here is from genome assembly GCA_946886275.1 of uncultured Sphingosinicella sp. The sequence continues at coordinate 1,753 of CAMPIH010000088.1, read as the reverse complement.
GACGGCGGCGGCGGTGGCGGCGGCACGATCCTCGCGGTCGTTCTGCTCATCGCGGTGCTGGTCGTGCTGTTCCTGCTGTTCGGCAGGGGCCTGCTCGGCGGCGCCGACGACGCGACCGACATCAATGCCGACGTCAAGGTCGAGGCACCGGCCACGACCGAATAATATATTTCCGTGTCTCCCGAGCTTCCCCGGCGTGTTGGCCGCGCCGGGGAGCTTCGATTCTCCGGGCCCATCTCTCGCCTGATCGAACATTCAGGCCTTTCCGGCAGCGGCTTCTGCCCGCTAGGGCTCGGCGCATGGACATTCCGACCCTCCACACCGATCGGCTCATCCTGCGCGCGCCGGGGCGAGACGATTTTCCCGTCTATCGCAATTTCTACGCCGATCGCCGGGCATCGGCCGCTTATGGCGGTCCGCTTCGCGCGGGGCTCGCCTGGCGAAAGCTTGCCGCCGATATCGGTCACTGGTCGCTTCGCGGCTTCGGCATGTGGAGTATCGAGGAGAAATCGAGCGGCAGGATGGTCGGCGGCTGCGGAATCGTCTGGCCGGAGGATTGGCCCAGGCATGAGCTGACCTGGTGGATCGCCCCCGCGGCCCGGCGCCAGGGTTATGCGCTCGAGGCGTCGAGGGCGGCGATCGCCTGGGCGCATGACAGCCTCGGCTGGGATCAGGTCGAGACCCATATGAACGACGGCAACCAGCCGGCCCGACGGCTCGCCGAGAAGCTGGGCGGGACGATCATCGGCCGCGAAACCTTCCCGGACGGAATTTCGCGCAACATCTACGTCCTGCCGCGAGCCTGAGCGAGGCCTGGGCCCCGGCAGGCGATGCTCCTGCGGGCCATATTGGCCGGAAAGAAGAGTGGGCGAGACCGCGCAGCTTCAGGGCCGCCTCGGCCTGATCGGTTGGGCTTGCGGATCCTGGTCCGACTATTTCGCCCTCATCGTCAGGAAGAGCCCGAAGATCAGCTCGATCAGGCCGACGGCGAGGATCGTGCCGCCGGGGATCGGCACCATATCGAAAATGGCGAGGAGCCCGGCGACGGTGATCAGTCCGCCGAGCAGCCAGTAGACAATGTCGCCATAGATCGTCCTGAACACGAAATAATGCGTGCCGACGGCGATCGCAGCAATCGGAAAGACCAGATCGGGCCGAAGCGGAAGGAAGAGCCAGGCCGCCAGCAGGCCGCCGATCATCGCGATCGTGCTTTCCAAAGCGAGCCGCCCGAGTGGATTGGCCCGCGATTCCCTCTCCCTCCGAAACAGGAACCGGCACGCAACCATGCTTGTCGGGAAGATCAGCATGCCGCCAAGGAACAGAGCCGCAAAGGCGGGACCTGTGCCGCCGCGGGTTTCCACCAAAGCTGCGGCGAACCAGACCAGAGACGAAACCAGGACTCCAGGCCCGCCGCCGACATAGGCGCGCCCGAGATCGCGCTGGGCTTCAACCATGTCCATTCTTCATCCCCCCACTGCTCCGCGGAGCATGGACGTTCGAAGGGTGCCGTTCCACCCCGTTTCGCCTGACGGGACAGGTCCCATGTCCCCATTCCGGAGCCTGGCCGGCTCGGCTAAGGCAACGCCGATGAGCGACATAAGCAACATCGTCATCCTCACCGGCGCCGGCATCTCCGCCGAGTCCGGCCTTGCTACCTTCCGCGGACCGGACGGTCTGTGGGAGGGGCAGCGGGTCGAGGATGTCGCCACGCCCGAGGCGTTTCAGCGCGATCCGGCTCTGGTTCAGGCCTTCT
>CAMPIH010000087.1 GCA_946886275.1 uncultured Sphingosinicella sp. | reverse complement strand
GGTTGAAGAACAGCTTCTTCTGCGCCGCGGTGGTGCCCATCTTCACGAGGCTCCAGCTGCGCAGGATGAATTCCTGGATCGACGCGCGGATCCACCACATGGCATAGGTGGCGAGGCGGAAGCCGCGCTCGGGCTCGAACTTCTTCACGCCCTGCATCAGGCCGATATTGCCCTCGGAGATCAGCTCGGAGACGGGCAGGCCATAGCCGCGATAGCCCATGGCGATCTTGGCGACGAGGCGCAGGTGCGAGTTGACCAGCTTGGCCGCGGCATCGGTGTCCTGATGCTCGGTCCAGCGCTTGGCCAGCATATATTCCTCCTCGGGAGCGAGGATCGGGAATTTCTTGATCTCGGCGAGATAGCGGTTGAGGCCAGCCTCACCGCCGGTTGCCGGAATCGTCGCCGGGACGTTTCTACCGCTAGCCATGATGATTTCTCACATTCTCCCTGCGTGCCGACCGGAGTCTCCGCTCCGCTCCTGCACCGATCTTATACGGAAAGCGCCCCGAACAGTTCCTGAATATCAGACGGAAGGGGACTTTTGAAGGTTAAGTTTTCTTTCGAAACGGGATGCACGAAGCCGAGCTCGGCGGCGTGAAGCGCCTGGCGGTGAAAATTCAGCCTTTTCAGCACCTCTCGATGCGCCGGACGGGTCCGGCCGTAGACCGGGTCACCAAGCAGCGGGTGGCCGATCGCGGCCATATGGACCCGCACCTGATGGGTCCTTCCGGTTTCGAGCCGGCATTCCGTCAGCGCCGCCTCGCGGAGCGGGCGGAGCATCCGATAATGGGTGACGGCCCGCTTGCCCCGGGCGCCTTCGACGATGGCGATCTTCTTCCGGTTCGCCGCGGAGCGGGCGAGCGGCGCGTCGATCGTGCCGCTCGAGGGCATTGGGAGTCCGGCGACGATCGCCAGATAGAGGCGGTGGATCGAATGGCGCGCGAACTGGGCGGCGAGCCCTTCATGGGCGACGTCGGTCTTGGCGACGACGAGAAGCCCCGAAGTGTCCTTGTCGATCCGGTGGACGATGCCGGGCCGGGCGACTCCGCCGATCCCAGACAGCCGGCCGGCGCAGTGATGGAGCAGGGCGTTGACAAGGGTGCCGTCGAAATTGCCGGCGGCGGGATGGACGACCATTCCCGCCGGCTTCTCGACCACGAGCAGATGATCGTCCTCGAAGAGGATCTCGAGCGCGATGTCCTGGGGCGCATTATGGGCCGCCTTCGGCGCCGGAATGGTGACCGAATAGACGCCGCCCGGAACCGCCTTCGAGGCGGGATCGCGGACCGGGCCGCCCTGAGGGCCGATCACCTGGCCGCTGCTGATGAGCGACTTGAGCCGTTCGCGAGACAGGGTGGGGATCGCGACCGCGAGCGCACGATCGAGCCGCCAGCCTTCCGCGTCCTCGGCGACCCGAGCGTCCAGGACAGATTCTCCCCCCACCATCGGATCGGCGAGATCGTGACGGGAGCCCAACTTTTCAAGTCGCGAAGCGCCCTTGAAACCTTGAATCGCAACCGCCAATAGGGTGAGCAAGGACTCACGAAGACGACCGAGGCCGGACGGGGGGCGCCGCCGAATGAAATCCCACGAATTTGCCAGCCTGCTTTGCTCGCGGTTGTGCCACGATCTCCTGTCCCCGGTCGGAGCACTCAACAATGGGATCGAACTGCTCGCCGACGAGCACGACCCGGAGATGCGGGCACGCTGCCTCGACCTGCTCGGCGAGAGCGCGCGGGCTTCAGCCAACAAGCTGAAATTCTTTCGCCTCGCCTTCGGCGCCGCCGGCGGCTTCGCCGACGATGTCGACGCCCGCGAGGCGCGCGCCGCGATCGAGGGGCTGTTCGGCGGCGACGGGCGGATCCAGCTCGGCTGGCTGGTCGACGAGCCGGTGATCAGCAAGGCGGCGCTGAAGGTGCTCCTCAATATCGCGCTGATCGCCGGCGACGCTCTGGTCCGCGGCGGCACTCTCGACGTCGGCGCGGAGAAGCATGAGCACGGCCTCGACATCGTCGTCCGCGCCCAGGGGCCTAGGATCGTGCTCGATCCGGAGCTCAGGAAGGTGCTCGCCGGCGAGACCTCGGAGGACGAGGTCGCGCCGCGCGCGGCCGCGGCCTGGCTGGTCCATTGCCTCGTCCAGGAAGGCGGCGGGCAGATCCAGTTCGCCGACGACGAGGAAGGCCTGCTCATCATCGGCGCCTCGCTTCCCGCCTGAATCCGGGCTGAGCCCGAACGGCGAGCCGTCGAACTCGTCTCAGTCCAGGGTGGTGCGGTAGCGAGCGAGGGCAAGCGCCGCGATGACGCAGACGAAGATCGCCAGAGCGACGAGGCTCGGCGCCATGTCGGCCAGGCTCTGCCCCTTGAGCAGGGCGCCTCGCACCACCCGGATGAAATGGGTCACCGGGATGATCGTCCCGATCGCCTGCGCCCATTCGGGCATGCCCCGGAACGGGAACATGAAGCCCGAAAGCAGGATCGACGGGAGCAGGTAGAAGACCGAAAGCTGCATCGCCTGGAGCTGGGTTCGGGTGAGCGTGGAGATCAGGAAGCCGAGCCCGAGCGAGCCGATGATGAACAGGGTGACGCCAAGGATGAGGCCGAACCAGCCGCCGGCCATCGGAACATCGAACAGGATCCGCGCCACGAGCAGGATCAAGGCGGTCTGGATCATCCCGACGATGACGAACGGCGCCAGCTTGCCGACCATCACTTCGAGCGGCTGAACCGGCGTGGCGAGGAGGCTTTCCATCGTCCCTCGCTCCTGCTCCCGGGTCACGCCGATCGCCGTCTGCATCACAAGAGTGAGGGTCAGGACGATCCCGAGCAGGCCGGGGACGATGTTGAAGGCGGTGATGTTCTCCGGATTGTAGCGGCGATGAACGACGAATTCGAAGGGCTGCGCCGCCTCGTCGGGACGGGCGGCGCCGCCGACCAGGTCGTGACGAAGCGCTTCGGCGGGCAATCGCGAGAGAGCGGCGAGGGCGCTCGCCGTCGCCGTCGGATCGGTCGCGTCGGCCTCGACCAGGATCTGCGGCCGATCGCCGCGTACGACCCGGCGGGTGAAATCGCCGGGGATGGTGATCGCGAACTGGACCTCTCCGGTGCGCACCAGCCGCTCGAGCTCGGCCGGGGACCTCGCCTGGCGGACGATGTCGAAATAGGCGCTGTTGGCGAGGCTGGAGACGATCGAGCGGGCGAGGACGCTGTTTTCCTGGACGAGCAAGGCGGTCGGCAGGTGGCGCGGATCGGTGTTGATCGCGTAGCCGAAGAGCAGCATCTGGACGATGGGCACGACCAGGATGAGGGCGTAGGTCACCCGGTCCCGGGTGAGCTGGATGAACTCCTTCACGAGCACGGCGATCATGCGATCGAGCGAGAAGTTCTGCCCATAGCCGCGTGAGGTCACTGGAAATTGTCCTCGACGCCGGTCATCAGGTGGATGAACACGTCCTCCAGGGTCGGCGCCGATCGATTCCATTTGAACGGCGGCCGCCGATAAGGTTCGAGCGCCTGCTCGAGCGCGGCGGGGTCCGGCCCGCTGACATGGAGAGCGGCGCCGAACGGCGTCGCCATCGCCACCCCGGGATCCTCGAGAAGGCGGCCGGCAAGGCCGTGAATGCCCGGCCCTTCGCCGCGCCAGGTCGACAGGCCGGCAGCCGCGATCACCTCCTCGGCGGTGCCGCGGGCGAGAAGCTCGCCATAAGCCAGATAGGCGATGTCGTGGCAGCGTTCGGCCTCGTCCATATAATGGGTCGAGACCAAGACGGTCAGCCCGCGGGCGGCGAGCGCATGGATCTCGTCCCAGAAGGTGCGCCGGGCCTGTGGATCGACTCCGGCGGTCGGCTCGTCGAGGAGGAGCAAGCGGGGTTCGTGAAGAGTCGCCACGGCGAGCGCGAGGCGCTGCTTCCAGCCGCCCGACAAGGTGCCGGAAAGCTGCTTTCGCCGCTCGGCGAGGCCGAGCTCGTCGAGCGCTGCTTCGACCCGTTGCCGACGCCGGTCGAGGCCGCGGATGCGGGCGCTGAACTCGAGATTCTCCTGGACCGTCAGATCCTCGTAGAGCGAGAAGCGCTGGGTCATATAGCCGGTCCGCCGCTTCACCTCCCAGGCCTGGGAGATGATGTCGAAGCCGAGCGCCTGTCCCTGGCCGCTGTCGGGGGTGAGAAGACCGCAAAGCATGCGCAGGGTCGTCGTCTTCCCCGACCCGTTGGGGCCGAGGAAGCCGGTGATCCGGCCCTGGTCTACCTTGATCGAGAAATCCTTGACGACCCGGCGGCCGTCGAACGCCTTGTCGAGACCGCTGACGTCGATCGCGACGCTCATCGCCGATCGCCGATCGGAACGACGTCGACCGGCAATCCCGGAACGAGCGATCGCCGGTCCTCCGGCACGGCCTCGACCATGAAGACGAGCCTGTCGCGGCTCTCCCGGCTGTAGATGATCGGCGGCGTGAATTCCGGGCGCGGGCTGACGAAGGCGATGGTGGCGACGAGGCCGTCCGGGCAGCCGTCGCAGCCGAAACGCACCTTGCGGCCGACGCGATAGGCGGCGACGTCCGCTTGCGGCACGAAGAAGCGGACGAAGATCCGGTCGTCCGGGATCAGGGCAAGGATCGGCTGGTTCGCGGGCGCCCACTCGCCGCGCTGGAAGAAGACCTCCTCGACCCGGGCCGGGGCCGGTGCGATCGGCGCCATGTCCTCGATCCGGGCGCCCGTTTGCTCGAGCTCGGCCCGGGCCTGCGACGCCCGCGCCGAAGCTGCCCGCTGCTGATCCTCGCGCTGGCCGAGCGTTGCGGCGGCAAGCCGCCGTTCCGCCGCCCTGACCCGCGCTGCCGCGCTTTCATGGGTCGCTCGGGCGTCGTCCAGCCTTACCCTGGCATAGATTCCCCGCTCGACGAGCGCGCTGACCCGGTTGAGCATCAGCCGCGCCTCCCGCGCCTGGGCCCGCGCCGCCTCGATTTCAGCCTCCAGGATACCGAGCTCGACCGGCCGCTGTCCCTTGCGGGCGTCCTCCGCCTGAGCTTCGGCAGCCGCCACCTCCGCTGCCGCGGCGGCCGACTCGGCCGCCTGCCGGCGCGGCTCGATGCTGAACAGCCTCGTTCCGGCGGGAACATGCTGACCACGGCGGACGGCAAGAGTCTCGACCGTCCCGGCGACCGGAGAAGAGAGATAAAGGGCCTCGCCCTCGATATAGCCGGAAAGGGTGCGAGCCCGGCCGGGACCCGGCGCAAGCCACAGCCAGGCGAGCAAGGCCAGAGCGGCAACGACCAGGACGGCAAGGACGAGCCGCTGGCGTTTCATGCCTCGCCCCGGGGAACGAGACCGTCGAGGACGGTCTCGGCATGCTGAGTGGCGACGGCGACAAGATCGATCTCGGCGCCTCCGACCGGGGTGAACGTCTCCCGCCAGAGGGTCCCGACCATCATCGGGCCCATGATCGAGAAAGCGTGGATCCGCGGATCGCCGGGCCGGACCTCGCCGGCTTCCTGTGCGCGTTCGACCAATTGGCAAAGCAGGCTGATCCCCCTGGCGACGACATTGTCGTGCCAGACCTTGGCCAGCTCGGGAAAGTTGCGGGATTCGCCGAGCACCATCTTGGCGACCGCTCCGACCGGGGCGGTCGTAAGAATGTGGCCAAGCCGGGGAAGGAGCATCCGGACCCGATCCGGGAACGGCATCTCGGTGGCGAGCACCATCTTGCCGATGGCATCGATGTTCGGCGCCACCGCCTGCTCGACCACGGCCCGGAACACGTCCTCCTTGGTCGGGAAATAAAGGTAGACCGCGCCCTTCGACAGCCCGGCCTCGGCCGCGATCGCCTCCATCCTGGCGCCGGCAAAGCCTTTTTCGGCGAAGATCTTGAGCGCGGCGGCGACTATGTCGCCGGGCCGTTCTTCCTTGCGCCTCTGCCAGCGAGGGGGCATCACCACCTCTTCGTAAATGACCAGTCAGTTAGTAAATCATCGAGAAGGCCTTGTCCAGCGGGGGCCTACTGCGTGAAATGGGTAGCCCGCCGGTAAACGGCTTCTTTACCAACTCCGTCGATAAGGCCCCGAGCGGAAGCTGCGGGCGGAGCCATGGACGATCTGATCAACGAATTTCTGGCCGAGACGCGCGAGATGCTGCAGGCCCTGTCCGGCGCCATCGTCGCCTGGGAAAGCGAACCCGGCGACCGCGCACGGCTCGACGAGATCTTCCGCTTCGTCCACACGGTGAAGGGCAATTGCGGCTTCTTCGATCTGCCGCGTCTCCAGCAGCTCAGCCATGCCGCGGAAGACGTGCTTGCGGAGGTCCGCGCCGGCCGCCGTGCCGCCGATTCCGGGCTCGTCAGCGCCGTCCTCGCCGTTATCGACCGGATCGGCGAGCTCGCGCAGGCGCTCGAAAATGGTGAATCCATGCCCAGCGAGGCCGACGACCAGATCATCGCCGCACTGCATGAGGCGCCGATCGCGGCTGAGCCTGAGACCGAGATTCAGGCGCCGGCAGCGGAGCCGAAGAAGGGGCTTCGAAGCATCCGCCTGTCGGTCGACCTGCTCGACCGGATGATGAACGGCGTTTCCGATGCGGTGCTCGCCCGTAACGAGCTGGCCCGCCGGCTTCGCGACTCCGAGCGCGACGTCACAGTCGAGGCGGCGTTCGAGCGCGTTTCGGCCTGCATCGCCGAGATCCGCGACGCCATCACCCGGACCCGGATGCAACGGATCGACAATCTGTTCACCGCTCTGCCGCGGATGGTCCGGGATCTCTCGGCCGAGCTCGGCAAGCAGGTCCTGCTCGAGGTGGACGGCGGCGACGTCGAGCTCGACCGCGAGATGATCGAGATGATCCGCGACCCGTTGAGCCACATCGTCCGCAACGCCATCGACCATGGCATCGAGACGGAGGAGCAGCGCGCCGAGGCCGGGAAGAATCCGGTGGGTCTGCTCAAGGTCTGCGCTCGCCAGGCCGGGAACCAGATCCTCATCGAAGTGAGCGACGATGGTCGCGGCATCGACGGCGATGCGCTCGTCCGAAAGGCCGTTGCCGGAGGAATCCTCAGCGCCGATCGCGCCGAAGGCCTGACTTCGGCCCAGAAGACGGCTCTCGTCTTCTCGCCGGGACTGTCGACCGCAGGGGCGGTGACGGCCATTTCCGGCCGGGGCGTCGGAATGGACGTCGTCCGGGCCAATATCGAGCGGGTCGGCGGAGTGACCGACATCGAGTCGCGCGCCGGGCAGGGCGTTCGCCTGTCGATCCGGGTGCCGCTCACCCTGACCATCATCCCTGCCTTGACGGTAAGCGCCGGAGGCCAGATCTTCGCCATCCCGCGGTCGAGCATCGAAGAAATATTGAGGGCCTCGGGAGGAACGGTGAGGGTGGATTCGGTCGGCGAATCCCTGGTCGCGACGATCCGGGGCAGGCGGGTTCCGCTCGTCAGCCTTTCACAGCTCCTTCGGGTCGAGCCGCAGACTGCGGAGAATGACCGCAAGGTGATCCTCCTCAAGCCGGCCGGCGGCGACGTCTATGCGCTCACCGTCGACGCGGTTCACGACCATGAGGAGCTCGTCGTCAAACCGGCGGCGCCCGCGATCATGGCTGCCGGCCTCTATGCCGGCACCACCCTCGCCGACGACGGCCGGCCGATCCTTCTGCTCGATCCGTCCGGAATGGCCAAGCAGGCCGGAATCCGGCTCCAGGAGCAGGAAATCGAGCGCCACGTCGCCGAGCCGCGAGCGGCCGCCGAGAGTGACCGCGAATCGACCCTGCTCGTCTTCCGCGGCCTGGACGGCGGCTGCCGGGCCATTCCGGTCGCCATCATCGAACGGATCGAGGACGTTCCGGCGAGCGCGATCGCCTTCAGCGCGGGCCGTCATCGGGTCTCGGTCAACGACCGGATCCTTCCGCTCGCCGGTGGCGTTCCGGCGGGCGACGGATCGCCGCTTCGGATCCTGCGCCTGACCGATGGAGTCTCGGAACTGGCCTATGGCTTCGCCGAGGTCGTCGATATCCGATCGATCGTCCTCGAGCTCGAGCCCGCTCCGATATCCGGCGAGGTGGCCGGAGTCGCCCTCGTCGACGGAGTTCAGGTCGAGCTTCTCGATCCCTACTGGCTGTTCAGCGCCCATGGCCGAGCGATCGGCGACGAGTCCGACCGGCCGATCTGCGCCCTGCCGGTCGACGATCCCTGGATGTCCAACATGCTTCGACCCCTGATCGAGAGCCTCGGCTATCGGGTCGTTCCTGCCGCCGAAGGGGTTCGCGCCGACGTCCTCATCGCCAGCGCCGAAGGTCCCGACCAGTCGGGCGTCGCCGCGACCGAGGTCCTTCGAATCCGCTCGGCCCCGGACGAGCCCGGCGAGAACGACAACAGCATCTACCGCTATGACCGGGCCGCGCTGGTGAGCGCGCTCAGTCGCGGTGCCTATCGTGGAGGCGGGGCCAATGGCTGAACTCCTTCTCATCGTCCGGCTCGCCGGCCGGCGGATCGCTCTTCCCGCCCATGACGTCGAAGCCGTTGTCGAGCTCGACGGACTGACTCCGGCGCCCGGCGCAGCCGATCACGTCGCCGGCCTTTCCGCTTTGCGCAGCCGAGTGCTCACCGTGATCGACGGGATCGCTTCGCTCGGCCTCGGCCGAGCCGATCCCGATTGTCGCGAAGCCATCGTCGTCCCGTCCGAGGGGCACCCTTACGCTCTGCTCGTGGAAGAGGTCGAAGACGTCGTCGAGACGAGCGCCGCGCCGGTGCCGGTCAACGCGCCGATCGGCCGCGGCTGGGACCGGGTCGGGATCGGGATGGTCGAAGCGGGCGGCGATCTGCTGCTGCTCGTCAATCCCCATCTGCTGATCGCGGCGCCGGCCGCCAAGGCGGCGTGATCGGGAAGAACGCAGCTTCGCCTTAAGGCTGTGCTTACTTCTTGCCGATAACAGCCTGTACCGGTGCCCAATGGAGCGTAGAGCATGAAATATTGTCTGGTCGTCGACGACAGCAAGGTGATCCGCAAGGTCGCCCGGCACATCCTCGAGACTCTGAACTTCACCGTCGACGAGGCCGAGGATGGGCGCGAGGCGCTCGACCGCTGCGGAACGCGGATGCCCGACGTTATCCTTCTCGACTGGAACATGCCGGTGATGAGCGGCATGGAATTCCTTCGGGCGCTTCGCCAGTCGGACCATGCCGATCAGCCCAAGGTGGTGTTCTGCACGACCGAGAATGACGTCGCTCACATCCGTGCGGCAATCGCCGCCGGTGCCGACGAATATGTCATGAAGCCGTTCGACCGCGAGACGATCCAGAGCAAGCTGCAGATCGTCGGTGTGGCGTGAAGTCGGTGACGGCCGCCGCCCAGCCGGCTGCTGAAGCAAAAGGCGAGCCGCCGCTGCGGCTGATGATCGTCGACGATTCGTCGGTGGCGCGCGCCGTGCTGTCGCGGATGGTCGGTTCCAACTCGGACTTCGAGCTGGTCGCGGTCGTCGGAAGCGCGGTCGAGGCGCTCGACGCGCTGAGATCGGTTCCGGTCGACATCGTCCTGCTGGACGTCGAGATGCCCGGCGGAAGCGGCCTCGACGCTCT
>CAMPIH010000086.1 GCA_946886275.1 uncultured Sphingosinicella sp. | reverse complement strand
GGACCGCCCTTGAGGATGAAGCGCTTGTCGCAATAGCCGCAGTCGACATAGCCCTTCTCGTCGATCTGCAGATAGACTCTCGGATGGCCCAGCGCCGGCGAGATCTCGGTGGCGCCGTCGCAGGCGACCCGGGGGCTGTCGGTAAAGGCGATTTCGGGCGTGAACGGATCGGTGGCGGCCATGGCGCGGCTCTAGCGAAGCGCCCGGCCGCAGACAATGGCGGGCGTCACCCGACCTTGCTGTCCTGGCCTAGACCGTTCCGGCGCCGCCCAGGCTCGCAAGCATCCCCGCGCCGATCGCCGAGACGATCAGGGCGGTTCGGGAAAGGCCCCAATAGTGAAGCTGCATGAACATGACGCAATATATGGTCCCGGCGCGGTTAACCGCTGCTTCCCGCGACCGGTTAACGCCGCTATTCCCACCGCCATGCCGGAAGCCGCAATCTCGATCCGCGACCTTCAGAAGACCTACAAGGGCGGCAAGCGGGCGCTCGAGGGGATCAGCATCGATGTCCCGCGCGGCGGCATCTTCGGCCTGCTCGGCCCCAACGGCGCCGGCAAGTCGACGCTGATCAACATCCTCGCCGGGCTCGTCGGCAAGAGCGGCGGAACCGCCTCGATCTGGGGCTTCGACATCGACGAGCATCCGCGCAACGCGAAGCGGGCGATCGGGATCGTGCCCCAGGAGATCCTGTTCGATCCGTTCTTCACGCCGGCCGAGACGCTGGAGATCACGGCCGGTCTCTACGGCGTCCCCAAGTCGGAGCGGCAGACGGCGGAGCTGCTTCGCGCCGTCCGCCTCGAGGACAAGGCCGACGCTTATTCCCGGACCCTGTCAGGAGGCATGAAGCGACGGCTTCTCGTCGCCAAGGCGATGGTTCATTCGCCGCCGATCCTCGTCCTCGACGAGCCGACCGCCGGCGTCGACGTCGAGCTTCGCCAGCAGCTCTGGGACTATGTCCGGACCCTCCACGACCGCGGCGTGACGATCGTCCTCACCACCCATTATCTCGAGGAAGCCGAGGAGCTTTGCGATCGGATCGCGATCATCAACCATGGCCGACTGATCGCCAACGAGACGACCCGCACGCTCGTCGGCATGGCTCAGGAGAAAGTCGTCGAAGTGGTGGTCGACCGAGACGTCGCCGCGGCGCCGGATGCGCCCTGTTTCGACAAGATCGAGCTGTCGGGCGAGCGCACCTTGGCGATTACCTACCGCAAGGATCGGGTCAATGCCGGGGAGGTGCTCGCCGCGCTCCAGCGCGAGGGGCTCGGGATCGTCGACGTCTCGACCCGCGAGGCCGATCTCGAGGACGTCTTCCTCAACCTCACCCGGGCGTCCGGACAAGATGGCTGATCCCGTCGCGCTTTCAGCTCGAACGGCGGCCTGCTGATGGCCTCCCACGCCTTCGACGTCGTCGTCCTCGGTTCGGGCGCCGCCGGGCTGAGCGCCGCCCTGAATCTCGCCCCCGACCTCAAGGTCGCGGTGCTGGCGAAGGGCGGGATCAGTGCCGGCTCGACCGCCTGGGCGCAGGGCGGAATCGCCGCGGTGCTAGAGCCGGGCGACACGTTCGACAGCCATATCGAGGACACGATCGGCGCTGGCGCCGGCCTCAACGATCCCCGGGCGGTGGAGTTCGTCGTCGAGAATGCGCCTGCCGCGATCGAGCGGCTGGCCGAGCTTGGCGTGCCCTTCACCCCGGGCGAATCCGATCGCTGGCACCTGACCCGGGAGGGCGGCCACAGCCACCGCCGCGTCGTCCACGTCGCCGACGCGACCGGCTGGGCCGTCCAGCAGGCGCTCGAGCAGGCGGCCGCGGCTCACCCCAACATCACTTTGGTCCCCAACATGGCGGCGATCGATCTCGCCACCGGGCGCCACAGCGAGCAGGCCGGAGCGGAGCGGCGGGTCTGGGGCGTCTACGCTCTGGATCGCCAGTCGCGCCGGGTCTCGCTCTTCGCCGGGCGTGCCGTCATCCTGGCGACGGGCGGCGCCAGCCGGGCCTGGCTCTATTCGACCAATCCCCGCGGCAGCACCGGCGACGGAATCGCCATGGCGTGGCGCGCCGGCTGCCGGATCGCCAATATGGAGTTCGCGCAGTTCCACCCGACCTGCCTGTTCAATTCCGAGGTCAAGAATTTCCTCATCACCGAGGCGATGCGGGGCGAAGGCGCGAAGCTTCGGCTACCGACCAGCGGTCGCCGCTTCATGAAGAGGTTCGACCCGCGCGAGGAGCTTGCGCCGCGCGACATCGTCGCCCGGGCGATCGACCATGAGCTCAAGCGGCTCGGCCTGGATTATGTCCATCTCGACATCTCTCATCGCGACCCGGCCTTCATCCGCACCCATTTCCCGACGATCGCGGCCCGCCTCGCCGAGCCCGACATCGGGATCGACATCACGAGGGAGCCGATCCCGGTCGTCCCGGCGGCCCATTATACGTGCGGCGGAGTGATGGTGGACCTGGACGGGCGGACCGACCTCGAAGGCCTTTACGCGGTCGGCGAAGTGACCATGTCGGGCCTTCACGGCGCCAACCGGCTCGCCTCCAATTCGGTGCTGGAATGCCTGGTGTTCGGACTCGCCGCCGCCCGCCACATCAACGATCATCTCGGCGATCTGGCGCCACCGCCGCCGATCCGCCCCTGGGACGAAAGCCGGGTGACCGATTCGGATGAGGAAGTCGTCGTCCACCATAATTGGCAGGAAATCCGCCGCTTCATGTGGAACTATGTCGGCATCGTCCGGACGACCAAGCGCCTCCAGCGGGCGAAGAACCGGATCAATCTCCTTCGCCAGGAGGTCGAGGAATATTACAAGCACTTCCGGGTCACCCCGGACCTCATCGAGCTGCGCAACCTGGTCATCGTCGGCGACCTGATCGTCCGCTCGGCGCTTGCTCGCAAGGAAAGCCGCGGCCTCCACTACACACTCGATCACCCCGACACGCTTGCCGAGGCGAGGAACACGATATTGGAGCCGGGCGCTCCGGCGGCGGATTAAGCGGGGATCGGCCCGGCCGCCAGCTCGACGCTGATCATCGATTCGCTTCGGGCGCGCGGCGACGGTGGAGCGACTCCCTTCGCTTCGAAAGCGGCCACCGCCTCGGCAAGAGCGCGGCGCGCCTCGTCGCGCGCTTCCTCGTCGTCGCGGCCGAGCGCGGTGACGCCGGGAAAGTCGGGGAAGGAGGCGATGACCAGGCCGTCATAGCGCGTGACGAGCTGCACTGCATATTCCGCCATGTCCTGCCTCCTCGAATCGCGGGCCGGATTTTCACCCGCGCGGCGCCAGAGTCAATGAATCGCTTCCGCAACGAAATGGTACATCATGCCGCCAAGACCGCAGGCGACGAGAAGCGGCATGGGTCCGACACGGTATCTCAGGGCCGCGACCAGCGCCGAAGCCGTCAGCAGCAGGGCGGCAAGGTCGATCGTCGGCAGCTGCGGCGCGTCGAACCGCAAGGGACCGGCGCGAATCTCGACCACGCCTTCGAACAAGGTGTGGAGCCCGAACCAGATCGCGAGATTGAGGATCACCCCGACGACGGCGGCGGTGATGGCGGTCAAGGCGGCGCTCAGCATACGGTTGCCGCGAAGCCGCTCGCTGAACGGCGCTCCGACGAAGATGAAGAGGAAGCAGGGCACGAAGGTCACCCAGGTGGTGAGGAGCCCGCCGAGCGTTCCGGCGACGAGGGGATCCATGCCCTCGGCCTGGCGCGCCGCGCCGAGGAAGCCGACGAACTGGGTCACCATGATCAGGGGCCCCGGAGTCGTCTCCGCGAGCCCGAGCCCATCCAGCATCTCGCCCGGGCTGAGCCAGCCATAGGTCTCGACCGCCTGCTGGGCGACATAAGCGAGCACTGCATAGGCGCCGCCGAACGTCACCACCGCCATCGCCGAGAAGAACAGGCCGATCTCCGCAAAGACATCGTCCGGGCCGAGCAGAAGCGCCAGCAGGATCACGGGCGCGAGCCACAGCGAGACGAGGATGGCGGCGATCCGGGCGGTTCGGCGCCAGCCGGGACGGGCGTGGTCGGGCGACTCCTCCCCCAACAGGGTCTGCGAATCGGCAAGGACGAGGCCGCCAGCGGCGTGTTCGCGGCCGGCGAAAGCGGTCGAGCCGGCCTTGCTCGCGGCGAAGCCCGTCACCGCCGCGGCAAGGATGATCAGCGGAAAGGGGATGGCGAAGAAGAAGATCGCGACGAAGGCGGAGGCGGCAATGGCGAGCAGGACTCTGTTGGTGAGCGCCCGGGCGCCGATCCGGCGAACCGCCTCGAGGACGATGGCGAGGACGGCCGCCTTCAAGCCGAAGAAAAGGGCTTCGACGAGCGGGAGGTTGCCGAACGTGAAGTATAGCCAGGACAAGGCCATGATCGCGACCAGGCCGGGGATGATGAACAGGATGCCGGCGGCGAGCCCGCCGCGGACGCCGTGAAGGAGCCATCCGATATAGGTCGCGAGTTGCTGCGCTTCCGGTCCTGGAAGGAGCATGCAGAAGTTGAGCGCGTGGAGGAATCGCCGCTCGCCGATCCATCTTTTCTCCTCGACGAGGATCCGGTGCATGACGGCGATCTGGCCTGCCGGACCGCCGAAGCTGAGCAGCGCGACACGCCACCAGATCCTGTTCGCCTCACTGAAGCTGACGTCATGCGCCATGTTCGGTCAGTCCTCGAATCGCATCTGCCGTGCTTTCGCTCTCCAGCTGGCGGGGCCGCAGCTTAACGGCGGATAACGGGCACATTCAGACAAGGCTCAATCGAATCAAGGCAATGAGAGGGCCGAGCCTGGGGCCGTTCGCCCCGGGCTCCCGTTTCTCGAGTTCCCTCGTGTAGCGTATCGGGGGAGGGGCCGGCATCCTTAAGGGGGTGCCGGCCCTACTTGTTCCGGCTCACTCCTCCCCTGTCGGGAACATGTGGGAAAAGGGTTCGGCCTCCTTCAGCACCCGGGCGAAGCTCGGCCGGGATTCGAGCCGGCCGAGATAGTCGGCAAGCGCGGGGAACCGCCCAGCCATCGGCTGCACCCTTTCCGCATAATGAAGCGACGGTGCGGCCGCGCAGTCGGCAAGGGTGAAGCTGTCGCCCGCAGCCCAGGCCCGGCCCTCCAGCCGCGAGTCCAGCCAGCCATAAGCGGTGTCGATCGTCTGCCTCGCCGCCATGACGTCATGCGGATTGCGCGCCTCGGCCGGACAGAAGCGGTTGAAGACGATCTTCTGCATCGGCGTCATCACATAATTGTCGAAGACCCGGTCGAGCATCCGGACCTCGAGCGCCGCCTCGCGATCCTCGGGGAGGAGCGGCTCGGGTCCCGGATGGCGCAGGTCCAGATATTCGACGATGATGCTCGTCTCGACGACGACCCGGCCGTCGTCGACGAGCACCGGCATCTTCGCGATCGGCCACAAGGCGGCGAACCGGGCGGCGGATTCGGGGTCGCCGAGCTCCAGCTGGTGGACCTCGAAGGGGATTCCCTTCTCGTAGAAGGCGATGAGCGCCTTCCAGCAATAAGAGGAAAGCGGATGGGCGTGGAGGACCAGGCTCATTGCGATTCCCGCCTTTCCCTCGTCATCACATAATGCATGGCGCCCTCGCCGGCGGCCCGTTCGCTGATGCCGTAGCCGAGCTCGGGCAGGTCGAGCCCGGCGAATAGCGGCTCGCCGCCGCCGAGGAGGACCGGAGCGACCGCGACGTGAAGCTCGTCGATCAGGCCGGCGCGAAGATATTGGCGGATGGTCTCGGCCCCGCCGCCGATCCGGACGTCGAGCCCTTTTGCCGCCTCGAGCGCCGAGTCGAGAGCCGATTCGATCCCGTCGGTGACGAAATGGAAGATCGTCCCGCTTTTCATCTCGATCGGCGGCCGGGGATGGTGGGTGAGGACGAAGACCGGCACATGATAGGGTGGATCGTCGCCCCACCAGCCTTTCCATCGATCGTCGGGCCAGGGGCCGCGGATCGGACCGAACATGTTTCGGCCGAGGATCCAGGCGCCGAGGCCCGCCATGCTTCGGCGGGCGAAATGGTCGTCGACCCCGCCGGTGCCGTTCTCGCTGAACAGGCTGGTCTCGAACATCCAGTGGTGAAGCGCCTCGGCGCCGCGGCCGAGCGGATCGTCGATCGACTGGTCGGGACCGGCGCCAAAGCCGTCGAGCGAGATGGAGTAGGCATTGACTCGAATCCGGGACATGGCGGCTCCCTCGATCAGGCGATGGCCTTAGAGCGTTTCGCGCCTCGCCGCGCAATGGGCGGCGCCGCCGCGAAGCACGTCCCGCAGCGCTCTTCGCACCCCTCGTCAAAATCTTCCATTGGTGGCCCCGCGAAACTGGCGGAAAACCGCCAATGCGACGAGTTGAGCCGGTAAGGGATCATTTACCCTCTTGCGTCTGAATCGGAGTTCTAACACTATGGCTAGTGGCGCTTCACAGGGGGAGCCGCTAGAGGTTGTAGGAGCGTCCGTCGGCAGGCTGTCGCCGCCGAGCGGACGGATCGTGTCTCTGTGGATATCGGGGACAAGCCCAAAATAGCCCACCCCTCCCCCCGTCGAAGGCCTAATGTGGGCCGAATCCCACTAGAACGAATTGGGAACGAGGGGTAGAGTGATGGACTTGTCCGGCAGCCATGAAGTGAGCACGAGCGACGTGACGACCACCACCGTCGATTCGCCATCGAAGAAGGTCTCGAGCAAGGCCGAGGCGCCGGTCGCGAGCGTTTCCGAGGCCCCCGCCGAAGGCAAGGCGGAAGCGGCGAAGAAGCCGGTCGACTCCAAGACCGTCACTCCGATCGCCTTCAAGGTCGAGCTCGATCATGGCCGCGATTCGCTGCTCACCGAATTCGGCAAGGACACGCTGCGCGACCGTTACCTTCTTCCCGGCGAGAGCTATCAGGACCTGTTCGCCCGGGTCGCCTCGGCTTATGCCGACGATGCCGGGCACGCCCAGCGGCTCTACGATTACATGTCGAAGCTCTGGTTCATGCCGGCGACGCCGGTCCTGTCCAACGGCGGCACCGGCCGCGGGCTCCCGATCAGCTGCTATCTCAATTCGGTCTCGGACAGCCTCGAAGGGATTGTCGGCACCTGGAACGAGAATGTCTGGCTGGCCTCGCGCGGCGGCGGCATCGGCACCTATTGGGGCAATGTCCGGGGGATCGGCGAGGCGGTCGGCCTCAACGGCAAGACCAGCGGCATCATCCCGTTCGTCCGGGTGATGGATTCGCTCACCCTCGCGATCAGCCAGGGCTCGCTTCGCCGCGGCTCGGCGGCCTGCTACCTCGACATCTCGCATCCCGAGATCGAGGAGTTCCTCGAGATCCGCAAGCCTTCGGGCGACTTCAACCGCAAGGCCCTGAACCTGCATCACGGCGTGCTCGTCACCGACGCCTTCATGGAAGCGGTCCGGGACGGCGCCGAATGGACCCTTCAGAGCCCCAAGGACGGCTCGGCCCGGGCCACCGTCGACGCCCGTTCGCTGTTCCAGAAGCTGGTCGAGACCCGGCTCGCGACCGGCGAGCCCTACATCATCTTCATCGACCAGGTGAACCGGTCGATGCCGAAGCATCAGCGCGACGTCGGCCTCAAGGTCTCGACCTCGAACCTGTGCTCGGAGATCACCCTTCCGACCGGCCGCGACCAGCACGGCCAGGACCGGACCGCCGTCTGCTGCCTTTCCAGCCTCAATCTCGAGACGTGGGACGAATGGAACGGCGACACGATGTTCATCGAGGACGTGATGCGCTTCCTCGACAACGTCCTCACCGACTATATCGACCGGGCGCCCGAGGAGATGGCTCGGGCCCGCTACAGCGCGATGCGCGAGCGAAGCGTCGGCCTCGGCGTGATGGGCTTCCACTCCTTCCTCCAGGCGCGCGGCCTGCCCTTCGAAGGGGCGATGGCCAAGTCCTGGAACATGAAGATCTTCAAGCACATCCGGGCCCAGGCGGACCAGGCGTCGATGCTTCTCGCGACCGAGCGGGGGCCTTGCCCGGACGCCGCCGACCAGGGCGTGATGGAGCGTTTCTCCTGCAAGATGGCGATCGCGCCGACCGCGTCCATCTCGATCATCGCCGGCGGCACCTCGGCCTGCATCGAGCCGATCCCGGCGAACATCTACACCCACAAGACGCTGTCCGGATCCTTCTCGATCCGCAATCCGCATCTCGAGAAACTGCTGATCGAGAAGTCGAAGAACAGCGAGGGAATCTGGTCGTCGATCCTGGAGCGCGGCGGAAGCGTCCAGCATCTCGACTTCCTCACGCCCGAGGAAAAGGACGTGTTCAAGACGAGCTTCGAGATCGACCAGCGCTGGCTGATCGAGCTCGCCGCGGACCGCACGCCCTATATCGACCAGGCCCAGTCGCTGAATCTGTTCATCCCGGCCGACGTCGACAAATGGGATCTTCTGATGCTCCACTTCCGCGCCTGGGAGCTCGGCATCAAGAGCCTCTATTATCTGCGCTCCAAGTCGGTCCAGAGGGCGGGCTTCGCCGGCGGAGTCGAGGCGGACAACACGCCGGAGCTCAAGGAAATCCAGCTCCAGACGACGGATTATGACGAATGCCTGGCCTGCCAGTAGACACTGCTTCTTCGGCGGTGTGCGCCCTCCGGGCGGGGGACCGGCGGAGCGGCTCCGGCCGCTCCGCCGGCTGCGCCGGCTAGAGCGATGGAGATCGTCGACAGCGTCAAGTTCGCGATCGGAATCGTCTTCGCCATCGTCGGCGCCGTCTTGCTGTTTCGTGAGCGTGGAAGCAGCGGCTTCGGCCAGAGGAAGCAGGCGGGGATCCTGTTCCTGGTCGGTGCCGTCGTCTTCATTCTGCTCGGCCTCGGCAAGCTGGATTTCTAGGGGGATAGATGCCGGAGACGATCACCTGGGGTCATGTTCTGGTGCTGGCGGGGCTGCTCGCCGGCCTCGCAGCCCTGGTCAACTTGCTGCGCTGGTACCGCCAGCGCGCGCATGGCCGGGGCACGCCTCAATATGCCGATGCCCGGCTTGCCCGCCGGGCCGCGCTTTATGCCCTCGCCATCGCCGTCGTGCTTTTCGCCGCCGGCTGGCTGACTCCGCTGTGGGACTCGGCGATCCTGTGATCGGCCGCTCCGCCTCGCCTCGCGCCCGCGCCTTGGTCGCCCTCTCGCCGCTCTTTATTCTCGGCGCCTGCGCGACCCAGGGCGCCGGGGCCGTCGCTGCGGGTGCGCCCGGCTTCCTTCTCGGCCTGTGGCACGGCTTCATCTTCCCGGTCGCCTGGATCCTGTCGCTCTTCATCGATACCATATCGGTCTACGCCGTTCCCAATAATGGCGGCTGGTACGATTTCGGCTATTTCCTCGGAATCGCGGTGTTCGGGGTCGGGGCTCGCAAGAGCCACGTCGTCTATCGGGACCGAATCGTGCGCGAAAGAGGGGTGGATCAATGACCCTCGGCTCGCTTCTCATCCTGTTCGCGGCGATCGATCTCGGAACCAGCTTCCTGATCGGCATGGGCCTTGCCCGCCGCCAGCAGGAGCTGGCTGCCGAGCAACGCAGCCCCGCGCCCTATCTCATCGTCGGCGCCGGTTTCGCCACCGCCGCCATCCTGTGCATTCTGGCCTTCTATCTGCCTGAAGCCGATCTCGTGATCTTCTGATCGAACGGAGTAAGACCATGCCTCTTCTCGAAGCCCGCAAGCAGTACAAGCCGTTCGAATATCCCTGGGCGTTCGA
>CAMPIH010000085.1 GCA_946886275.1 uncultured Sphingosinicella sp. | reverse complement strand
TCGAAGTGCAGTCGCCGCAGACTATCTTCATCGCCGGGCGGCCGAGGAGATTCTCGATCGTCTCGAGATGGTGAAGCGCCGGTTCGAGACGGCTCTCCTGATCGGTTGCGCCGACCTCTGGCTGGCCGACAGGTTGAGCGAAACAGGGATCCGCGTGCGCGCCTGCGATCCCGGGGCGCTGTTCGCCCGACGTGCCGGCGGCGTTCAATGCGACGAGGATCTTCTGCCCTTCGCCGATTCAGGCGTGGACCTCGTCGTGGCGATCGGCACGTTCGACAGCGTCAATGATCTGCCGGGAGCGCTCACCCTCGCTCGCCGGAGTCTCGTCCCGGACGGCCTGTTCCTGGCCGCTTTCGCCGGCGCTGGCAGCCTGCCCCGGCTTCGAAGCGCGCTTCGAGCCGCCGAAGACGCGCTCGAAGAACCCGCTTCTCCCAGGATCCATCCCCAGATCGACGTTCGAGCGGCAGGCGACCTGCTCATGCGCGCCGGTTTCACGCTGCCAGTCGTCGACAGCGACAAGATCAGCGTCCGCTATCCGGGTCTCATCGACCTGGTCAGGGATTTGCGCGCGATGGCAGCGACCAACATCCTCTCGCGCCGAACGCGCCGATCCTTCGGCCGAGTCGCGCTTGCGGCGGCGATGGCGGACTTCGCGGCGAACGCCGATCGCGACGGCAAGACCACGGAGCGTTTCGAGATCCTCCATCTCAGCGGCTGGGCCCCCTCCCCGGACCAGCCCAGGCCGGCTCGGCGCGGCAGCGCGACGGCTTCGCTTGCCGAGGCCTTGCGAAAGACATGATGATCGCCTCAGGCCAAAAGCAGACGGTCCAGTAGCGCGATGAGCGGAGCGTCGGCGGGCGGCATGTCCGCGGCGACCATCTCCGAGGGCCGAAGCCACCGCAGTTCCGAGGCGTCGAGCGGCAGCGGCTCGCCCGACCAGTTTCGGCAAAGATAGACGAGAAGAATCATGTGGCGGCCCTCGACCGGCGCGCTTCCGAAGCAGGCCGGGATGAGATCTGCGGGCTCGACGACGATTCCAAGCTCCTCTTCGAGCTCCCGCACGAGCGCCTCTTCGGGCAGCTCCCCGGCCTCCACCTTGCCGCCCGGAAACTCCCACAGGCCGGCCATCGCACGGCCAGGGGCGCGGCGCTGAAGAAGCACGCGGCCGGATGGGTCGGCCAGAGCCGCGGCGACCACGATCATTGTCGGATTTTTTTGCAACTGCGCGCTTTCCGGTAGGAATCTCTTAACCGTGGCAAGGCTATTTGCCTGTTGATCGGGGGCGATGAAGCCCCGTCGGCAGGAAAAGACGATGCGGCGAATCTTCAGCATCATCAAGGACGAGCGAGCCGCCACAGCTGTGGAATATGGGCTCATCCTTGCGCTGATCTTTCTCGCCATGGTCGGTGCCATCGGCACCTTTGCTTCGACGACGATCAACATGTGGGAAAACGTCTCCAATACGGTGGCGTCGTCGTGAGTACGTTAAATGTTTCGAAACTTCCTGTGCCTAGGATCATGGTCAGCTGACCCTATTCTAAGCGCGGGCGGCCGGAAGTGTGGACTTCCATTGAGTAAGTGGAATTTAAGGAGACCGGAAATGCAGTTCATTCGCAAGATGATCAAAGACACCAAGGGTGCGACCGCCATTGAATACGGCCTGATCGCCGCCCTCATCGCGGTTGCCGCCATCACGGCCATGCAGGGCCTTGGCAACAGCCTCGACAATACCTTCACCAACGTTTCGGACGCGATGAACTAAGTTTCATCTACTTCGGAATAAGCAAGGGGGCGGCGGAACCTGGTTCCGCCGCCCTTTTTCTGTCTGCTCAACTTCGGTTGCCGTAGACGACGAGCTTCACCCTTTGGCCTGCCCGAAGTGAATCGTTGGCGTCCAGCCCGTTGAGGATCCGGAAACGCTCGACCTGATAGGCCGAATAGGCCATTCGCCGCGCGAGGCTCTGAACCGTATCGCCGGCCCCCACCGTGACGACCTGGATCACCCTCGGCCGAACCGCGGCGGCCTCCTGAACCGACAGCCGGCGAAGCGACTGGACCATCGGGGCGAACGGGCCGAGACCACTCCCGGCCGGAGTGACGGTGACGAAATGATAGGCGCGGTTTGAGGCCATTTCATAGGCGAAGACGGTGACGTCGACGGCGCCTTGCTGAAGCGCGACCCGGGCAGTGGAATAAGCGGCCGGAATGCCGTTCACGTTGGTCGTTCGCGGCTGCGAGACCTGCACCTGCGCCTGCTGGCCGAGCAGTGCCTGGAAAACCTGGCCGATATAGGTGCCGAGATTGCCATTATAGGGGCCGGTCGAGAATTGCGCCTGGCCGCTATTGCCGACGATCGACACGGCGCGAACGCCGTTCTGGGTGGCAAATCCCTGGGGAATGGTGAAAGCCAGGCGGAGATCGGGATGAAGGAATTCGCGCCCCTCGATCACGCCCTGGGCCGGATCGTCGTCGAAGATCATGCCGTTCAGCGCGGCGAGATGCTGCTCGCGATTGACGATCCCCTGCCCTGCCCGGCCGGTGGCCTGGGCGCGTTGGGTGGCTCGGGTAACCCGCTCCGCCGACAGCGGGTGGGTGCGCGCCCAGGACGGGGTCGCCCTCTGCTCGCCTTCTACCCCCGAGAATCGCGGCTCCATCGCGCTCCACGCGCCGAGCGAAGCGAGCATCGACGGCGATTGAAGCGGATCGTATCCGGCCGCGGTCATGTAGCGGATTCCCAGATCATCGGCCTCCAGCTCCTGGCTCCGGGAGTATTGGAGGAACAGGCCCTGGCTGACCTGACCGGCAAGGTTGGCGAGATCTCCCGAGCCGGTCACGACTCCCACGAGAAGCGCGCCGAGCTGGCTCAACAGTCCGCGATTCTGCCGTTCGGCGCCGTGGTCTGCGGTGATATGGCCGACTTCATGGCCGAGAACGGAGGCCAGCTCCGCTTCGCTGTTCATCAGTCCGAGCAGCTGGCGAGTGATATAGACATAGCCGCCGGGCACCGCGAAGGCGTTCATCACCGGCGAGTTGAGCGCGCTGAATCTGAACCCGCTCGCCTGGACGCCGCTCTGCGCCGCGACCCGGGCGCCGACCGCATTGACGTACGCGCCGCGATTGCCGGTCTCGACACCGCCAAACTCCTGGATCACCTGTTGATGCTGCTGCGCGGCCTGCTGAGCCGTGCCCGGAGCAATGGCCCTTTGGTCGCCGGCTCCGGTCAAACCTGAGCCGGCGCAGGCAATGGCGGCAAGCGGAAGGCTCATGGCCAGAATGGCGCGAATCTTCATCGTCGGAACTCCTTACGCAGACGAAAGCGTTGCTTCGGCAACACTGTCCTGCGGTTGAAGTTCCATCGCTCCGCCGAAGCGGCAGCGGTCAGGCGATCGACAGAAATTTCTCGCGCCGCTGCGATCGCACCTCGTCGCTGGTCAGCGGCGCAAGTGCCTCCAGTTCCTCCTCGATCGCCGCGCCAAGATCGGCGATGGTGACGGCGGGATCGCGATGAGCACCGCCCATCGGCTCGGCGACGATCCTGTCAATCACGCCAAGCTGCTGGAGATCCGCGGCGGTGACCCGCATCGCCTCGGCCGCTTCCGCGGCCTTCTCGGCCGTCCGCCAAAGGATCGAGGCGCAGCCTTCCGGCGAGATGACCGAATAGACGCTATGCTCCAGCATCAAGACCCGGTTGGCGGCGGCGATCGCGATCGCTCCACCGGAACCGCCTTCGCCGACGATGGCGGCGACGAGCGGAACGCCCAGCTTCAGGCACTGCTCGGTCGATCGGGCGATCGCTTCCGCCTGCCCCCGCTCTTCCGCCTGGACTCCCGGAAAGGCACCCGGGGTGTCGACCAGGGTGACGACAGGCAGGCCGAACCGGTCGGCCAGCTCCATCAGCCGGATCGCCTTTCGATAGCCTTCCGGCCGGGCCATCCCGAAATTGTGCTTGAGCCGGCTGGCCGTGTCGTCGCCTTTTTCGTGACCGATGAGCACGACCTTCCGGCCGTTCATCCGCCCGAGGCCGCCAATGATCGCCTGGTCGTCGCCGAAATTACGATCGCCGCCGAGCGGGACGAAATCCTCGACCAGTGCCGCGACATAATCCTTGAAGTGCGGCCGTTCCGGATGACGGGCGACCTGCGTCTTCTGCCACGGCGTGAGCCTTGAATAGGTCTCGCGAAGCAGCCGGTCGGTCTTCTCCTCGAGGCGGCCAATCTCCGCCTCGATGTTGAGCTCGCCTGCCGAGGCGGTATCGCGCAGCTCGGCCATGCGCGCCTCGAGCTCCGCTATCGGTTTTTCGAAATCAAGGAAGGTCGCCATGAAGCGCGCCGGTTAGGCCGGGTTCCGTTTGCCGTCAACGCGCGTGCCGCTCAATCGCGCGAGCGGATGGCGGCTGTTGACCAGTTCGACCAGCCGACGCGAATCGACATGGGTATAGATCTGGGTCGTGGCGATGTCGGCATGACCGAGGAGGAGCTGGACGGCGCGCAGATCGGCACCCCCTTCGAGAAGATGGGTGGCGAAGGCATGGCGGAGGACATGGGGGCTGATCCGGTCCGGCGGAATCCCGGCGTCCGCCGCGACCTCCCTCACCAACTGATAAAGCCTTACCCGGCTGAGATGCTTCTTTCCCGAGGGAAAAAGGTAGGGCTTATCCTTCGGCACATGGGCCGCCCACTCCGACACCGCCGCTCGGGCGCGGTCGGAGATCGGCACCAGCCGCTCCCGCCCGCCCTTGCCGCGGAGAATCAGAAATGGCCTGTCGGGCGAGATCGAATGGCGCGGCAGCGATACCAATTCGGTGGCGCGAAGGCCGGACCCGTAGAGAAGCTCCAGGAGAGCGGCGAGACGGAGGTCCTCCGGCCCACCCTGCGCCCTGCGCTTCTCGACCTCGCGAAACAAAGCCGTGATCGCCGAGTGGTCGAGGATCTTCGGCAATCGCCGCTCGGGGCCTGGACGCGGCAGCGAATTCGACGGATCGTCGGCGCGGAAGCCTTCGTCGTGGAGGAAGGCGAAGAATCGGCGAAGCGCCGCGGACTTTCGGGCGACACTCGCGCGGCTGAGCGGCAGCCATGCCTCGCCGAGCCGCTCGAGCGCCTCCGGCCCCGCCTCGGCAAGCTTCCCCCCGAGCAGTTGCGAGGCGCCGTTCAGGTCGCGGCCGTAGGCGAGCAGGGTGTTGCGGGCGGCGCCGGCTTCGGCCGCCATCATCTCGATGAAGGCCGCGATGAGCTGGCGGTCCTCACCGCCCGTCACAGCCGGGTAAGCGCCTCGGCCGCAATCATCCGGGCCTCATATTCAAGCCCTGCGACCCGAAGCGCCCGGACGAGCCTGAACAAAGCGGAGGGCGGAACGCCGGCCCAGCCGTCGGTCTGCATGCCGACGGCAGCCAGCAGAGCCACCGTCGCCGGCTGCCGCGCCCTGGCGGCCTCGTCGATCGCCCGGCCCCAGCTTCCGTCGTTCGTCAGGCGGAAACCCGCCGCCGACGCGAGAGCGGCGGCATCTTCGCCGGACAGGCGGCCGAGGCCGGCCAGGGTGGCGACGAGGGCGCGGCTGAGTCTCTTGTCCTCGCTGGAGTCGGAGTCGATGAATGCTTCCAACCGGTTCGCGGACAGGTCCACCGCTGGCCGGGCGGCGCCGACGGCGATCAGGGCCCAGGCGCGATCAGTGCCGTCTTCCTCGACGACAGCGCTCCACCGCGCCGCCTCGCGATCCATTCCGGCGGACAACATCGAGGCGATGAGGTCCTCGCTCTGGCTGGCGAAATCGGAAGACGGCTGAATCCTCGCCGCCGCTCCGGCGGTGAGGATCAGATGGCCGTAGCGCAGCTGGGGCGGGCCCTCGGCCCAGAGCGCCCGCATCGCCTCGACCCGCTCCGCCGGCTCGCGATGAGTCCAGGCAGTCCGAAGCCTGGCGCCGACCGTGCCGGCGACCTCCGCCGGGTCGGTCGCGTCATAGAGGAGGCTGTAAATGTCGACCAGCGAACGCGACGAAAAGATGCCGAGGGAGGCCGCGGTCCAGGCCGCCTCGAGACGCTGCTCGAGAGGCACCATCGGCGCCCGCGCAAGCCAGGCGTTGATCCTCGGACCGGCGCCCTGCAGCAACGGTTGGGGAATGGCGACGCCGGTGGCGCTTGCCAGGCCGAAGCGCCATGGCGTGATCTCGTCCACCCCTTCCCATTCGATCGTCACCGACCGGCGGGTCTGGGCGCCGGCGCCGACGATCTTCTCGGCGAGGCGAAGGTCGATACCGCCGCCGCCCTGGCGTCGGGCCTGGTCGACGAGCGAATCCGCACGTGCGGGCTCCCCTTCGAGTGCCGCGCACATCGCCTCGGCCAGAGTCCAGACGGCATCGTCGTCGGAAAGATCGCGAGCCGGCTCGACGACCGGGCACAAAGCGGCCGGATCGGCCGTGGCCAGCGCCGTCTGGGCCGCAGCCTGGACCATCAACGGCGTGTAGAGCTCGCGATCGACCGACTGGACGAGAAGGCGGGCCGCGTCGGCGTCGCCCATCTGGAGAAGCAGACTGGCCCGCGCCGCCGCCCAGTCGACCGGGTGAATCCCGGCCGGTGCCGCCACTCGCGAGAGCAAGGCGCGCCGAAGCAGGATCGTCGTCCAGCGCGACGGCAAAGGCGCATCGAGGCGATTCATCAGGGTGGCGAGATAAGCCCCACCGGCATTGCCGAAGGCGGTCGCGCCGAGGCCGAAATTGCCCGGCTCGAGCACCCCGACCATGTCCACCGGCCGTTCCGCCCCCTCCGGGATGGAGAAATAGTTGATCGGCCGGATGTCCTCGAGGTCTTCGACATCCTCCACGTCGACTTCGGCAAGACCGTCGATCGGAGCCACGGATCGCGGCGAAGTCGGAGCGGCCGAATCGGGCTGTTGCGGCCCGGGCTGCTGCGGTCCCGGTTCGGTCGGTCCCGCTTCCTGTGGCGGCGGCTGAGTTCCCGGATCGCCGAATCCTGGCGGAAGCAGCGATTCGGGCGACTCACGGTCCTGGCTGGCGGCCGGAATGGCCGCAGCAAGGGTCGCAACGCCCGCCAGCAGCAGGAGCTTATTGGGCCAGGACTTCATTCGTCACGTCCTGCTCGATCGGGCCGACCGGAACTTCGGTGTCCACCGTCGAGGCATAGACCAGCAGACCGACGATCAGGACGAGAAGCAGGATCAGGATGGTGGGTAAAGGCGACCGGCGACGGCGCTGCGGACCGAAATCATATCTGGGTCTGGGCATGGCCGGCCTTTTGCCCCAGCACAAAGCGATCTGTATAGCCCCCGCTTCATGGCCACCGGGGGAAATCAGATTGACCGAACGATCGCCCTTGTCGGTTTGATGGGTGCCGGCAAGTCGACGGTCGGGCGCCTGCTCGCACGGCGCCTCGGTTTGCCTTTCGCCGATTCGGACGAGGAGGTGGAGCGATCGGCGGGGATGAGCATCACCCGGATCTTCGACGAAGTGGGCGAGACAGGTTTCCGCGACATCGAGCGCGAGGCCATCGGGCGCCTTCTCGACCGGAGTCCGAAGGTCATCGCCACCGGCGGCGGCGCCTTCACCGACCAAATGACCCGCGCACGGCTGCTCGACACCTGTTTCACGGTCTGGCTCGACGGCCCTGTCGAGATTCTCGCCCAGCGGGCGGTTAGGAATGGCCAGCGCCCGCTCCTTCGAGGGCGTGAAGCCGCCGATGCACTCGAATTCCTTTCCGCCGAGCGGGGCCCATTTTACGCGCAGGCCGATCTCCGGCTGGACTGCGGCGACGAGCCGCCCGAGCGAATCGCCGATCGGATCATGGCCGCGCTTGCCGGGCTTCGCCGATGATCAGTTTCGATCGCCTCGGCTATCCGATCCGGATCGGCGCCGGCCTTCTCGAAAATGCCGAACTGCCGCCGGGAAAGCACTTCCTCGTGACGGACCGTAACGTCGCCGAAGCCGGTTGGCCGGACCGCCTGTCCGGTGACTATGCCGGCCGTTTCGTCCTCGTCCCCGGCGAAGCGAGCAAGACCATGGCCACCGTCGAGACCCTGCTCGATGCCATGATCGAATCGGGGATCGGCCGCTCCGATCACGTCGTCGCCGTCGGCGGCGGCATGGTCGGCGACGTCGCCGGTTTCGCGGCTTCGCTGCTCAAGCGCGGCTGCGGCTGGGTGTCCGTTCCGACCAGTCTGCTGGCGCAGGCGGATTCGGCGATCGGCGGCAAGACCGGGGTCAATACGCGCCACGGCAAGAACCTCATCGGTACCTTCCACTCGCCGACGCTGGTCCTGATCGATCCGGACGTGCTCACCACCCTGCCAGCGAGGGAAATGCGCTCCGGCTATGCCGAGGTGGTCAAATATGGCCTGATCGGGGATCCTTCCTTCTTCACCTGGTGCGAGGAACACGGCCAGGCTTTGCTCGAGGGCCAGAGCGGACCCCTGCAATTTGCCGTCGACTTCAGCGTCCGGGCCAAGGCGGACCATGTCTCCGGCGACGAGCGCGACTTGTCCGGCCAGCGCGCCTTGCTCAATTTCGGTCATAGCTTCGGCCACGCCATCGAAGTCGAGACGGAAATGCTCCACGGCGAAGCGGTCGCGATCGGCATGGCCATGGCGTTCCGGCTTTCGGTCGAGCTGGGCTATTGCGCTTCGACGGAGGCCGAACGGGCCATCCGGCATCTCGAGGATGTCGGTCTGCCGATCTCGACCGATATCGAGCCCGCCCGGCTGGCAGCGCGGATGCGCCACGACAAGAAGGAAGGGAGCCTGGTCCTGACTCGCGGAATCGGCCAGGCCTTCCTCGCGTCCGGCGTCAGCTATTCGCCATAACCAGTTGGATTAAAGCGAGTACCGCATTCCTGCCTCTAGCCAACGTCCTTCTCGATCGGGGGTTCGGGCTCGGTGATGATGCGATCGATCTTCGCTCTCAAGTCGCCGCTCTCGAGCTGGGCCTTCAGCCGCTCATGATCGCGGGCACGATAAAGATCCTCCGTCCGGTTGATCTCCTCGGCATCGACGCCGACCCGCTCCATCGCCATCCGCGCCATCCGAACCGCTGAATCGAGCAATTCGCGCACCGTTCCCGCGACGGGCGCGTGGCGAAGCTTCAGGAGCGCCCGCCGATCATAAGCGCGAACGAAGATGGAGGCGCGGGGAAAGGCTTCGTGGACGCCTTCCAGGAATTCCGGTTCGAGCTGGTCGCCGTCCAGGCAGAAGAGGATGAGCTCGGCATCCGCCGCGCCGGCCTGGCGAAGCAGATCGAGCCGGGTGCCGTCGCCATAATAGACCTTGGCACCGAAGCTTCCTGCGACGTCGATCATCTCGATATCGTTGTCGACCAGGGTGACGGCGATGCCCTGGGCATTCAGCATTTGCGCCACGGTCTGGCCGAACCGGCCATAGCCGACGATGATCGCGTTCGATCCGTCCGCCACCGGCCCGCCCCTCACCTCCTTGCTGACCGGCGCCGACCGCATCCCCTGGGTCGCCATCATCAGGAAAGGCGTGGTCGCCATCGACAAGGTAATGATCGCGCCGAACAGGCTCGCCGCCTCGGGCGCGACGAGAAAGGCCTGCTGGGCCTGAGCGAACAGGACGAAGCCGAATTCGCCGCCCTGGCTCAGGAGCACGCCCAGAGCCAAAGCGGGCCGCCAGGCCATTCGGAAGGCCAGAGCGAGGCCCATGATGACCAGGGTCTTGATCGCGATCAGGGCCAGCGCCATCGCGACGACGAACAGCGGCCGTTCGGCGATCGCGCTCAGATCGAGCATCATCCCGACGGCGAGGAAGAAGAGGCCGAGAAGGATCGACCGGAACGGTTCGACGTCCGCTTCCAGCTCGTGCCGGTAGGGCGAATCGGCAAGCATGACTCCGGCGACGAACGCGCCCAGGGCCGTCGACAGGCCAAGCCATTCCATCACCGCCGCACTGGCGATGACGGTGAAGAGAGCGGCGAAGACGAACATCTCCCGTTCGCCGAGATTGCCGATCAGCC